>CAYPQM010000168.1:5550-14227 GCA_964412845.1 uncultured Streptosporangiaceae bacterium | reverse complement strand
CTGCTTGGTGCATTCCTGATCGCCGAGGGCGAGCCCGGGCCACGGCCACAGGACCGGCTGGTCGCCACGACGGTGGTCTCCTCCACGATGCTTTGCAAGATCGCCGCAGCGGCCGATGTCCGTTACGTGGAGACGCTCACCGGCTTCAAGTGGATCGTGCGGGCCGGTGAGTACGCGCCGGACAGCCGGTTCGTGTTCGGCTATGAGGAAGCGCTCGGCTACGCGGTCGGCGACACGGTCCGGGACAAGGACGGGATCAGCGCGGCCCTTGCGCTGCTCGCCCTCGCGACAACCGCCAGGTCAGCCGGGCAGTCCCTGCTGGACCGCTGGGATGCGCTGGAGGCGAAGCACGGCGTGCACCTGACCGCGCAGCTCGCGCTCGCTTCCCGGTCCCCCGCAGACGTCATGGCTGCGCTGCGGGCCGCGCCACCCACCGTCCTGGCGGACCAGCCGGTCACCGCGGCCAGCGACCTCGCGGGCGGCGGCGACGGGCTGCCACCCGCCGACGTGCTGCGGTACTGGCTCCCTGGTGCCCGCGTTGTCATCCGGCCGAGCGGCACAGAGCCGAAGCTGAAGGCCTACCTGGAGGTCGTCGAGCCGACCGTGGGCGCGACCCTGGCCGCCGCGCGTACGGCCGCCGCCGCCCGGCTCGGCGCATTGCGGTCGGCTGTCCGGGATCTCATCACCGGTGAGCCACGCCCATAGGCACCTCGCCTGCAGGCACCTCGCCTGCGGGCACCCCACCCACGGGCACCCCACCCACGGGCATCCCGGCCATGGCTCCCCGGCCTGCGGGCAGCAGGGGGAGCCGCACGGTTACCGTCGTTCCGACCCCCTCGTTGGACTGGACGTCCACGGAGCCGCCGTGATCGGCAATGATGGTGGCGACAATGGTCAGGCCGAGGCCGGTGCCGGGGATGGATCGCCGTACCGCGTTCGATGCCCGGAAGAAGCGACTGAAGACAGCCTCTTTGTCCTTGGCCGGGATGCCGATGCCGGTATCGCTGACGCTCAGCACCGCAGCGTCACCAACCCGGGCGGCGGACAAGCGGATCTGGCCGCCGGGAGGCGTGAATTTCGCGGCGTTCGAGAGCAGGTTCATCACCACCCGGTCGAGCTGGCCCGCGTCGCCGCTGACCATCAGGCCCTGGTCAGGACATGTCACGGTCAGGGTGAGCCCGGTGCCGTCCACCGAAGGCTGGAGTACCTGCGCGGCGTCGCGGACGACATCCAGCAGGTTCACCGGGCGCGCCGCGGCCTGGAAGGCGCCCGACTCGATCTTCGACAACATGAACAGGTCTTCGATCAGGTTCCGCAGCCTGATCGCATTGCGGGCGATGGTCTCCAGCATCCGTTCCTGCGCGCCGGTGATCTTCCCCGCGTCCTCATCCCTGAGCATCTCCACGTAACCCTCAATACTGGTGAGCGGCGCGCGGAGCTCGTTCGAGACCGTCGCGAAGAAGTCAGACTTCGTCTGGTCCAGCGTCTTCAGCTGTTCCACCAGCCGGTTCTCGTCCTCGTACAGGCGCGCGTGCTGCAGCCCGCGACCGAGATCTGCCGCCAGCGACTGGATGGCCTCGACCTCGGCGGCGGTCCACGGGTGCCCCGGCTCGACCCGCTCAAGTTCGATGACCCCGTACAGTTCGGCTCCGACCCCGAAGGGGGTCGCCATGTGTGACACAACCCCCTGCTGGATCAGCGGCTCGCGGATGGCCGGCGGGAGCACTTCGCCTTCCGTGCCGCGCACGTCCTGGATCACCGTGCTGGACTGGCTCCGGAGCAGCTCGCTCGCCCAGGCGTGGAAGTTAGCGGACAGCGCGCCAGGGAAGCTGACCGGAAGCCAGTCCCGCTGGGACGAGTCGCCATACCGGGGGTTCCCCTCCTCGGCCAGGCGCATTGCCGCCAGATCCGCGGCCACGCACTTGGTGATCGCGGCGGACGCCTCGCGGAGGACATCCTCGGTGATCAGGTGCTGACGGATGCGGATGCCGGCCTCGCGGGCCAGCGCCCGCAGCCGGGTGCGCTCCTCCTCCTGTCCGCGGAGGCGGTCATTCTCGTCCGCCATGGTGTTGACCGACTCGGCCACCTTCCGCACCTCAGCGGATCCCGCCATGGTCACCCGGGCCGAACGGTCACCGGATGTCAGCGTGCGCACGGCGGCGGTGAGGGCCCGCAGCGGTGCGGTGATGCTGCGGACCATGCTGATCGACAGGATCAGGATGAGCGCCACGGCGAGGGCAACCGCGGCCGCGCTCCAGGCCAGTCCGATCCGGAGTGAGTGCCTGCTTTCCGCGGTCAGCCGCCTGACCTCGGACGCCAGAGTTTCCTGCATGCCGGAGTTGGCCGCGTAGAACTTTCCCGCGATCGCGGAGGTCCCGCTGGCGAGTCCCCGGGCCGCAGCGGAAGCTGGCCGGAGGGTAGCGACCTGATCAGCGACCGCGAAGAGCTGCGTTCCGGCCTGGGCCTGCCTCAGCACCAAGCTGCGCAGGCCAGCGGGGGCAACCCGCTGGAGTATCACCATCTGCGTGCCGAAGTCCGTGCGGGACTGGCTGATTGGCCCCAGCGCGTCACCGCGGCCAGACAGCGCGAAGCCGCTGATGGACTGCTGGCTGGTGGTGAAGTCCTGCTGCATCCGGCCGGCCGCCTGCTGGAGCACGTAGTCGCGCCCGGTCAGTTGCTTGGCCGCCGAGTCCTGATGCGCGAGACCTAGGTAGCCGACGACAGCCGCGATGGCGATGAGGACAGCGAACGCGCAGAACGCGATGAGAAACTGGCTGACGATCGAGCCCCGGGACCTCATGAGGACACTCCGGACGCGGCCGCCGCGCCGCGCCGCTCAGGTCCCTGGTACACCGCGGCCGGCGGAGCGCCAGGTACCGCCAGCGGCAGTCGTACCGTGATGGTCGTGCCGTGGCCTTCGTGTGACTGAAGGTCCAGGTCACCGCCGTGGGCGGCGACGATGGACTGGACGATGGCCAGGCCCAGACCGGTCCCCGGGATAGCCCGCTTCATCGCGTTCGACGCCCGGAAGAAACGGGTGAACAGGTCCTTCTTGTCCGCATCCGGAATCCCGATGCCGGTATCGGCCACGGACAGGACCGCCCAGCCACCGGCCGCGACCGCGGTCACCTCGACCTGCCCTCCGGCGGGGGTGAACTTCACCGCGTTGGAGAGCAGGTTGGCCAGCACCCTGGTGAGCTGGCTGGTGTCCCCGTTCACGATCAGGCCATCAGGGAGACCTGTTGTCGTCAGGGTTATCCCTTTGCTCAGCACGGCTGGCTGAACCTCCTCGCCGGCCCGGCCGATGATGTCCAGCAGGTTGGCCGGCTTGGTCACGGTGGTGAAGGTGCCCGCCTCGATCGCGGACAGGGTGAGCAGGTCCTCAATCAGGTCCTGCAGCCGGGCCGCGTTCCGGTCGACCGTTTCGAGCGTGCGTTCCTGCTCAGCTCCGAGCTCGCCCAGGTCACGGTCCAAGAGCATCTCGATGTAGCCCCTGATGCTGGTCAGCGGGGTCCGCAGTTCGTGCGAGACCGTCGCGACGAAGTCAGATTTCGCCCGGTCGATGGACTTCAGCTCCGCCACGAGGCGGTTTTCCTCCTCATACAGCCGCGCATGGTGCAGCCCGCGCCCCAGGTCGGCCGCGATCGACTGCACCGCGTCAATCTCGGCCGCCGTCCACGGCTGCCCGGCCTGCAAACGGTCGGCCACGATCATGCCCAGCAGTTCCGAGCCGACCCCGAAGGGAACCAGGAGATGTGACACGATGCCGGCCTGCCGCAGCGCGTCACGCACCTCCGGCCGGAGACTGTCACCGTCCGGGCCGGGCATATCCTGGACCACCTGGCACGCCTGGTTCCTGAGCAACTGCTCGAGCATCAGGAACATGCCAGGGGGAAGGCTGTCCAGGAAGTCATCCGGAAGCAGCCAGTCATGCTCGTGACCTTCCGGCGGGCCCATTTTCCCGTCGTGGATCAGGTGCAGGTACACGACGTCCGCGTCCAGGTTCCCCTCCAGCACCACCCGCGCCTCCCGGATGACGTCATCAGCGTGCAGATGCTCCCGGATCCGCAGGCCGGTTTCCCTGGCCATCGCGCGCAGCCGGTTGGTCACGGCCTCCTGCTCCCGCAGCCGGTCGCTCTCGTCGGCCAGCATGTTGACCGCGAGGGCGACGTCCCGAGCCTCCGAGGATCCGGTCAGCTCCGCGCGGGCCGCATTGTCACCAGCAGAGAGCCGCTGCACCGTGGACGTAAGGCTGCGCAGCGGTCTGGTGATACCGCGGATGGTGCCGGACGCGGCGAGCAACGCCAGCAGCACGGCCAGCACGGCCAGGCTCGCGCTCCCGGCCACGGCCCGGGTGAGGACCTGGTGGGCATTGTCGATCGCCAGCTTGCTCTGCGCCCGCAACTGGGCCAGCATCCCCTTGTTGGCCAGCCCGAACGCGGCCGCGCTCGGGTAGCTCCGCAGCGAAATGACGGCGATCTGCGGGTCACCGGCGGGCAGGACCTGCACCTGATCGGCGAACGTGAACCAGGTAGCCACTTCGCGTTGCTGGGCGACCACATCGCGCCGCAATTGACCGCGCGTATGGTCCCGCGCCTGGCTGAGCGTGATCTTCAGCTCGCTGCGGGAGCCGCGATAGAAGTGAAGGAACTGCGGTTCCCGGGTCAGTATGTAGGCGCCCAGCGCCGCCTGGGCGTTGGCGAAATCGGCCTGGATCTCAAGGGCGGTGACCTCCAGCGGATGGATGTTCTGGACTTCGTCGCTGATCGCCGCGTTCTGGTACCTGATCCCGGCGTAAATGAGCGCCCCGGAGCCGATGGCGAGCACGGCGAACACGATGCAGCCACGCCACAGCCGGCTGGTCATCGAGCTGGCCGGTCTCATCCGCACGCCCCCTGCTCACCCTGCCCCAGGCAAAAGCGGGTGGGCCATCCCCCGCGGGGGTCCGGTCCACACCAGCATTTCGCTCATAGTTATAGATATATTACTCTTAGTAATTGAGCAGAGCGAAGGCACTACGAGGGCGTGCTGGACGCGGCGGTCGCACGGCGGCGCTCAGCCTCGTGGTAGGCCGGCTCCGCCGGCGCGACGGGCTCAGCCAGCGGCAGCCGCACGGTGATGGTGGTCCCCTGGCCTTCGTGTGACTGAAGGTCCAGGTCACCGCCGTGGGCGGCGACGATGGACTGGACGATGGCCAGGCCCAGACCGGTCCCCGGGATAGCCCGCTTCATCGCGTTCGACGCCCGGAAGAAACGGGTGAACAGGTCCTTCTTGTCCGCATCCGGAATCCCGATGCCGGTATCGGCCACGGACAGGACCGCCCAGCCACCGGCCGCGACCGCGGTCACCTCGACCTGCCCTCCGGCGGGGGTGAACTTCACCGCGTTGGAGAGCAGGTTGGCCAGCACCCTGGTGAGCTGGCTGGTGTCCCCGTTCACGATCAGGCCATCAGGGAGACCTGTTGTCGTCAGGGTTATCCCTTTGCTCAGCACGGCTGGCTGAACCTCCTCGCCGGCCCGGCCGATGATGTCCAGCAGGTTGGCCGGCTTGGTCACGGTGGTGAAGGTGCCCGCCTCGATCGCGGACAGGGTGAGCAGGTCCTCAATCAGGTCCTGCAGCCGGGCCGCGTTCCGGTCGACCGTTTCGAGCGTGCGTTCCTGCTCAGCTCCGAGCTCGCCCAGGTCACGGTCCAAGAGCATCTCGATGTAGCCCCTGATGCTGGTCAGCGGGGTCCGCAGTTCGTGCGAGACCGTCGCGACGAAGTCAGATTTCGCCCGGTCGATGGACTTCAGCTCCGCCACGAGGCGGTTTTCCTCCTCATACAGCCGCGCATGGTGCAGCCCGCGCCCCAGGTCGGCCGCGATCGACTGCACCGCGTCAATCTCGGCCTCCGCCCACGGGTGCCCGGCGTGCAAACGGTCGGCCACGATCATGCCCAGCAGCTCAGAGCCGACCCCGAAGGGAATCAGCAGATGTGACACGATGCCGGCCTCGCGCAGCGCGTCACGTATCTCCGGCCGGAAGTGATCGCCTTCCGGGCCGGGCACGTCCTGGATCACCAGGCTGGCCTGGTTCCTGAGCAACTCCTCCAGTATCCGGAACGAGCTAGGCGGAAAGTTGTCCAGGAAAGTATCCGGGAGCAGCCAGTCATGCTCGTGGCCCTCCGGCGGGCCCATCTTCCCGTCCCGGATCACATGCAGGTACACGACGTCCGCGTCCAGATTCTCCTCCAGCACCAGCCGCGCCTCCCGGATGACGTCATCAGCGTGCAGATGCTCCCTGATCCGCAGGCCGGTTTCCCTGGCCATCGCGCGCAGCCGGTTGGTCACGGTCTCCTGCGCACGCAGCCGGTCACTCTCGTCAGCCAGCATGTTGACCGCGAGGGCGACGTCCCGGATCTCCGTCGGCCCGGACGCGTGGGCGCGGGCGGCGTGGTCACCGGCGGTGAGCCGGTTGACGGTCCCGGTGAGCTGCCGCAACGGCCCGAGGGTGCGGCGCACCGTGCCGGCCGCGATGGTCAGGGCGAGCCCGATCGCGACCACCAGCGCGGCGGTGGTCCAGGCCAGGCCGATGCCGAGGGTGCGGTTGCTGTCCCGGACCAGGCCGCTGATCGTGGCGTTGATGCGTGTCACCATGATGGTGTTGGCTGCGGTGAAGCTCTCGTTGGTGGCCCACTCCCGGTCCGTCTGGGCCGTGTCCGCGGCGGTGCTGGCCGGGTCGGCGATGATCTGGTTCGAGAGCGCCGACCAGGCGGTGCCGGCCCGAGCCTGCCGGGCAACGAGATCTCGCATGCTGCCCGGGGCGTAGCGGCGAATGATGGCCAGCTGGGCATCGAAATAAGCGGCGTCAGCGTCATAGTCGGTCAGGAAGTGCGTCTCGAAGGTGAGCTGGTAGTTGGCGATAGCCAGCTGGCCGTCGGAGAAGGCGGCATCCAGCTCGGTGGCGGCATGCCGCAGGACGTAGATCCGGTCGTTGAGCTGCCGGTTCGCCCCCTCCTGGCGCGCGAACCCGGCATAGACCAACGCACCTACGGCGGCGATGAGCACCACGAACAGGGCAAAGCCGACTTTGAGCCGATCACCGATGGAGCTTGGCCGCCTCATAGCCGCTGGCCTCCACCCTCCATCTCGACGCAGCTTAGTTACCAATAGTCATCTATAGGCTACCCTTCGTCATCAAAACTTAGACTTCACCAAGTCCCGCCTGACGTGGCAAGCTCGCGGCATGACTGATCACCGCGCTGACCCGGCCGGTGCCGTCCCGCATGGCCATCAGCCGTCGCCCGACGACATCGCGCACGGTCACGCCCCGTCCCCCGATGTACAGCGCACTCTCGTGGCGGTATTCGCCTCGCCGGTCGCCGAGTACCTGCTGCGGTACGGGCAGGATGCGGGCTACCGCCCGATCCTGGTCGAACCGGACACGCAGCGGGCCCAGGCGGCCCGCGGGCGGGGGTTCACCGTGTCCAGCAGCCCCGATGGGTACCTGGATGACACCGCCGACCTTGTGGTGACCGACCACCACCGCAGCGAGCTTGGCCTCGTGCTGCGTGATGCGCTGGCGAGCAAGGCCCGCTGGGTCGGCATCATGGGCAACCCCCGGCACCCGGCGCCGCACATCCCTGCTCTCACCGAACTCGGCGTGCCGGAAGCGGAGATCGCGCGGGTACACCGGCCGATCGGGCTGAATATCGGCTCCCGGGCCCCCGCCGAGATCGCGATATCGACCCTGGCCGGGCTGATCGCCGACCGTAACGGCCGCCCGGGTGGATTCACGTTCTGATCAGCCCGTCCCCGGCCGCGGCCTGCCTGTCCCAGCCGCAGCCAGCCCCGCAACGCCGCGGTCAGCCCTTCAGCGCCCCGGAGACCAGGCCGCGCACGTAGAAGCGCTGCAGCGCGACGTAGACCACGACGCACGGGACCATCGCGATGATCGCGCCCGCCAGCAGCAGCCCATAGTTGACCGCGCCGTACGTCCCGGTCTCGACATTGCTCAAGGCGACCGGCAGGGTGAAGAGGCTGTCGTTGGTCAGGAAACTCAGCGCGCCGAGGAATTCTGTCCAGGAAAACAGGAACGCGAACAGGGCCGTGGTGGCGATGCCCGGCATGACGAGCGGCCGGAACACGGACACCAGCGTGGTGATCACCGACGCGCCATCGACCCGGGCCGCGTCGACCAGTTCCCTGGGCACCTGGAGGAAGCTGTTGCGCATCACGTACACCCCCACGGGGAGGTTGAACGTGGTGTAGAACAGCGCCAGCCCAAGCAGGCTGTTGAGCAGGTGGAAGAAATGCATCTCCAGGAACAGCGGAGTCAGCACCGCCTGGAACGGGATCATGAAGGCGAGCAGGACGAGGCCGAAGGCCAGCCCCGAGCCACGGAACCGGAAAAGCGCGAAGCCATAGCCGGCCAGCAGCGCGACCAGGGCGGTCAGCACCGCCGCCAGTACCGCGACGATCAGGCTGTTGGTGACATTGCGGATGATGTCGTCCTGGCCGGACAGCAGGGACTGGTAGTTGCCGAGCGTGAGGTGCCCGAAGGTCCGCGCCGACGGGGGCTGGCTGACCGCCGACGCGGGCTGGAGAGACCGGAAGACCTCCCACAGCAGCGGAACGACGAACACGGCGCTGATCGCCACCCCGCCGGCGATGTACCAGGGCAGCCCGCCGCGCCCGTG
>CAYPQM010000168.1:0-5450 GCA_964412845.1 uncultured Streptosporangiaceae bacterium | reverse complement strand
GTTGCCATCAGGCCTCGTCCCCCTGGAGAAAGTGGAATTGGACGAAGGTGATGAGCCCGACCACGATGACCAGAACCACCGACATCGCGCTGGCCAGGCCGACGTCCATCTGGGCGAAAGCGGTCTGGAAGATCGACATCACGACGGGCACCGTGCTCGTGCCGGGGCCGCCGTCAGTGATGATGTAGAACTGGTTGAAGGCCAGGAACGAGCCGACCACCGAGATGATCAGGCTCAGCGCGATCGACTTGCGCAGCAGGGGCAGCGTCAGCCGCCACTCGGCGCTCCACCAGGAGGCGCCGTCCACCCGGGCCGACTCGTAGATCTCCTGCGGGATGCCCTGCATCCCGGCCATCAGCAGCATCATGGTCAGGCCCGAGGCGAACCAGATGACCAGGATGGAGATGGCGGTGAGGGCCAGGCCGGTGTGCACCGTCCACGCGGTCGTGTTGCTCACGATGCCGAGCTTGGCGAGCACGAAGTTCGACGTCCCCGAACTTGGCTGCAGTTCGACGACCGCCATATAGCTCTCGGCCACCAGCCCGACGATGTACGGCAGGAAGATCATTGTCCGGAACACCGTCGACCCGGGCCGGTTGGACCGGACGAAGACGGCCAGGGCGTAGCCGACGACGAAGATCGGGATGGTGACGATCGCGGTGTACTTCAAGGTGAACACGATCGACTGGAGGAACACCGAGCTGTGCAGCAGGGCCTGGTAGTTCCCCAGGCCGATGAAGTGATACGGCCCGATCAGCGGCCAGTCGGTGAGCGAGATGTACACCCCGAACCCCAGCGGGAACAGGGCGAAGACCCCGACGAAGAGCAGCGCTGGCGAGACGAGGATGAGGCCCGTCCGGGTCGTGCGGCGGGCCTCGGCGGCAGGCCGCCGCCGGCGGAGCGCAGGCTCCGCCGGCGGCGCGCCGACTGTCTTCGTGGTCAACCCATCAACCCTTCACGGTGTCCAGCGTGCTCTGGACACCGGTCTGCCCTTGCTGGATCCCGGCATTCACGTTGCCGCTGTAGACCGCCTCCTCGAACATCTTGAACCATGGCGATCCTGGCTCGTTGAAGACCGCATCGTAAGCCAGCGTGTACTCGACGGACCCCTTGGCCAGCGCCTTCAGCGCCACCGCGTCGTAGGGGTTGGTGGCCGCGAAGGACGGCGTCAGCACGTCGGAGCGGATTGGCGTCATGCCTTCCGAGGGGTAATTGGCCTGCTGGTGCGGCTCAAGTGCCCACTGGATGAACTCCCACGCGCCGGACGCGTTAGCCGCGCTAGCCGGGATCACGAAGTCGTCGCCACCGTCGAAGGTGCTGAAGCCGCCGCCGTTGACGGCGGGCAGCGGCGCGTCAGCGAACTCCGCGCGCTGCGCCGGGGTCGTGAACGCGGCGGCGAAACCGTAGTCACCGGGCAGGATGCCCACCTTGCCGGCCTCGAAGTCCTTGCCCCAGGTCAGGCCGTTCTGTGTCTGGTCGGCCGGGGGAGCGAGGTGGTTGGCCCAGATCGTCCGGTAGGCCGCCAGCATCGTCTTGAGCGGCGCATTACTGGCCACATTGGCCTTCTGCGAGCCGAGCGGCCCGGTAATGAGGTGCTGGCCGGCCGCCCACAGCGAGGGCAGCATGGTGAAGCCCAGGCAGCCCTGGCAGTTACCCGCGAACGAGAAGCCCGAGATGCCGTGGCCGAGCGCGTTGATCTTCTCGGCGTCCGTCACGATCTCGGCGTAGGAACTCGGCGCGACGTCCGGGTTGAGCCCGGCCTTCTTGAACAGAGTCTTGTTGTACCAGAGCACAGACAGGTCGGCCAGGTAGGGCACCCCGTAATACTTGCCGTTGTTCGTGGCGAGCTGCAGGTGGCCCGGGCTGAGCGAGCTCTTGTACGGCAGCGCGTTGACGTACTTGGTGATGTCCATCAGCGCGTTCTCGCGGGCGAAGGCGGGCACGTCAATGTCATTCAAGCCGACCACGTCGGGCACTGAGCCGGCCCGGATCGCGGTCGCGAGCTGGCTCGTGTCGTCGTTGGGCGGCGTCAGGTGCAGCACTACTTTCAGGTTCTTGTGCGACGCGTTAAACGCCGCGACCAGGGCCTTCGCCGGGCCATCGGTCGCCTGGCGGGCCCAGAAATGCACCGTGCCAGTGGCGCCGACACCAAAATTCTTCGATGAGCTGGCCGGGGATCCGGACGAGCCGCCGCACGCCGCGGACAGCACCGCCAGGGACCCCACCACCAGGGAAGCCAGGACCTTCGTTCGTCTAGTGCGCCATTGCATATCAATACCTCCGGATTGAGGAGTCCTGCATCCAGACCCGCATGGCCCGCCCGTCGCGGTTATCCCATTGCAGATAGGGGACCGCGGTCGCGGTCAGGTGATCAGCTGTCGTGCCGTCGTCAGGTATGCCGGTGCCCGGTAGCGGGGTATAGGGAAGCCCGTCGGACGGCACGGGCGGCAGCGCAACGGCACTGACCTCGATGAAGACCGTGGGCCCGATGCCGGGCACCGTGTCCTCGCGTTCGAGCAGGGCACCGGTAACGATGGCGAGGTCCTCGATACTGCGCCCGCCGGGCTGGTCGGCCTGCTCGAAGCAGTACACGAGGGGGCCTCGCTCGATGGCGACCGTCCCGCGCGCGGCGTCGATGCGCCGGGCGGGGTAGGTCAGTCGTGGCCTGACATCCAGTTCGCAGGCCAGAACGTCACCTGGCTGCCAGCACCGGCGCAGGACCAGGTAGCCGTGGTCGGCGGGATCGGGAAAGACCGCTCGGCCGTTGAGGCGGAGCCGGGCGTCTGTGCTCCAGCCGGGAATGCGGATCGCCAGCCCGCAGCTGGCGGCCGGGGCCCTCCGCACATGCATGGTGACAGCACCCGACCAGGGGTAGTCGCTTTCCACCTCCACTTCGAGGATGCCGTTGCCCAGCGGGGCGGCGATCGTCGCCGCCGGGAACTGGTGCAGGTGCAGCACGTCGCCGGCCACCGTCGCGACGTAGTGCCCGAGCGACGCGACGGTGCGCATGATGTTGGGCGGGCAGCAGGCGCAGGAAAACCACTCGCGGCGGCGCCCGGGGTCGTCCTCCTCGTAGTGGTCCGCCCGGCGTTGCAGCGGGTTGACATAGAAGAACCGCTGCCCGTCCGTGGACGTCGCGGCCGCGAACGTGTTGTAGAGCACCCGCTCCATATGATCGGCGTACTTGCTCTCGCCGGTCGCCAGCAGCAGCCGCCAGCTCCACTGGAAGCTGGCGATGGCCGCGCAGGTCTCGTTATAGGCCCGATCCGGCGGCAGCTCGTAGCGGTCCCCGAAGCTCTCCCCGGAATGGCGCGACCCGTTGCCCCCGGTCAGGTAGGTCTTGGCCGCGACCATGTCGGCCCACCGGGCCACCGAGGCAGCCAGCAGCGCCGCGTCGCCGGTCTCGGCCGCGACGTCGGCGATCCCGGCCTCCAGGTAAAGGGCCCGCACCACGTGGCCCTCTTCAGTGACCGACTCGCGGACCGGCAGATGGTCCTGCAGGTACCGGCTCCCGAACCCGGAATCGCCGATCAGTCCGCGGCCGCGCTGCTCGATGAACTGGCTGGCCAGCCGGAGGTACGGCGCATGCCCGGTCTCCCGGTACAGCTCCACCAGTGCGGTCTCGACGATGGGGTGGCCGTCCAGACCGCTGTGCGTCCCGAGGAACGTCTCGACCAGATGGTCAGCGAACCGCCGGGCCACGCCGAGCAGGCCGACCTCGGCCGAGCCCCGGTGGCAGGCCACCGCGGCCTGGATGAGGTGGCCGGCGCAGTACAGCTCATGGCTGGAGGCCAGCCTCCCGTACCGCGGCTCCCCGGTGACCTGCACGTAGGAGTTCAGGTACCCGTCGGGCTGCTGCGCCTTCTCCAGCAGCGCTGTCGCCTCGGCGAGGAACCCGGTAAGACTCGGGCTGGTGGCGCGGGCCAGCTCCCAGCCGATCGCCTCCAGGGTCTTGTACAGGTCAGAATCCATGAACTGCGGACCCTGGTAGCCCTCTGTGGCACCGCTGATCGCGAGGCGCAGATTGGCCAGGTTGCCCGCAGTCTCCAGCTGGCGCAGCGCCAGCGGCAGGCTCACCACGAGATTGCGCTGCTGCCAGCTGCGCAGCAACCCGCCGGTCAAGCTGACGCGGCCGGCGTCGAGGGGCCGGTGCGCCACCGCCGCGGCCGCGGTGGGATGCACCGGCCCGAGGGCGGTTCGACCTTCATGGACCGTGGTCACCTGGGCTGCTCCGCCTTCCGATGGCGATCCGGCCGGGCCGGCTCGTGGCTGCGATGGGTGGTTTGGACCTGAGGAAACGGTTTTCCCTAGCAAAATAGGGCTCGTGGTGAAGAGCGTCAAGCCTGTATAGTCGCGTTTTGATTACAGATTTCCGGCCACGGGGCCGCAAGAAATGATGGAGCAACCCTTTGCCTTCCAGGGGACCTGATCCGATCAGGCGGGTGACCATCCGCGATGTCGCCGCGCTGGCCGGCGTGTCGGTCGGGACGGCCTCGAAAGCCCTCAACGGCCAGGGCAAACTCCGGTCCGAGACCAGGGACCGGGTCGCCGCGGCCGCCCGCGAACTGGGCTTCGCGCCCAACGTGCTGGCCCGCGGGCTGCTCGCCGGGCGGACCTACACCGTGGGCGTGATCACCACCGACAGCTTCGGCCGGTTCAGCATTCCGGTGATGCTCGGCGCCGAGAACGCGCTGGGCGCCGGGCAGATCTCGGTGTTCATGTGCGACACCCGCGATGACCCGGACCGGGAGCGCCAGTACCTGGAGATGCTGGTGAGCCGCCGGGTAGACGGGCTCATCGTGGCTGGCCGGCGCATCGAGCCGCGGCCGAGCATCGGCATGGACCCCGGTGTTCCCGTGGTGTACGCGATGACCCAGTCACTCGACAGCGACGAGCCCGCCATCCTGCCGGACGACGTGGGCGGCGGCCGCCTCGCCGCGGAGCACCTGATCGCGCTCGGCCGGCGCCGGTTCGGCCACATCACCGGCCCGGAGCGCTTCCTGGCCGCACGCAAGCGCGCCCGCGGGTTCTGCGACGCCGTCACGGAGTCGGGGGCGGAGTTCTCGCCCAATGACGTCCTGTACGGCGAGTGGAGCGAGCGCTGGGGGCGGCAGGGGGCCAGCCTGCTGATGCGCTCGCCGGGTGGCGTCGATGCGATCTTCTGCGGCAGCGACCAGATCGCGCGCGGCGTGTCCGACAGCTTGCGCCTGGCGGGATACCGCATGCCCCAGGACATCGCCGTGATCGGCTTCGACAACTGGGACCCGATGGTGCTCGGCGCCGAGCCCCCGCTGACCAGCGTGGACATGTGCCTGGAGGATGTCGGCCGGGTCGCCGCGGAGCATCTGCTGTCCGCCATCAACGGCGAGCCGACGCACGGCGTGCACACGGTGCCCTGCCGCCTGGTCGTCCGGGGCTCCACGGTGGCGGCACATCCCGACCCGAGAACC
>CAYPQM010000167.1:0-14330 GCA_964412845.1 uncultured Streptosporangiaceae bacterium | reverse complement strand
GGTCGATGTTGCTCCCGAGGACGGTGCGGGACAAGAGGGTGCCGATGCCCTGCGGGACGAGCATGACCCCGGCGGCGAGCGGGGTGTCGCCGCGTACGTCCTGGTAGTACAGCGGTAGCAGGAGCATCGCGCCGTACAGGGAGAAGCCGGAGAAGAACAGCACCGCGCTGGAGGAGCCGACTGACCGCCTGGCGAGCAGCCGGACCTCGACGAGAGGGTGGCTCTTGCGCAGCGCGTAGCCGGTGAAGGCCGCGAGCAGCGCGACGCCGGCGACGAGCGGGATGATGACGTCCAGGTGGGCGAACCCGGCGGCGGTGCCCGCGTTGGCGAGGCCCAGCAGGACGACCGAGGTGCCTGGCGCGATGAGGAAGAGCCCGGGCACGTCGAGCTTCGGCTTGCCGGCCGCGGGGTCCGGACGGGCGGGCGCGTCGATGTTCAGGTAACGCCAGGCGAGCAGGATGCCGATGACGCAGAACGGCACGTTCACCCAGAACATGAACCGCCAGCTCAGGTGGGTCAGGATCGCGCCGCCGATCAGCGGGCCGAGGATCGGGCCGAGCAGCGCCGGCATCGCGACATAGGTGACGAGCCGCCCGAGCGACTTGCCGCCCGCGGCCTGGAAGATGAGCGTGGTCATCAGCGGGAGCATGAGGCCGCCGCCGATGCCCTGGACGACCCGCCAGCCGATGAGCGAGCCGACGTCCCACGCAAGGCTGGACCCGACCGAGCCGGCGAGGAAGACGGCGAGGGAGAACATCCACAGCCGCTTGCCGCCGAACCGCTGCAGGCCCCAGGTGCTGAGCGGCACCGCGATGCCGAGCGCGAGTAGGTAGCCGGTGGTCACCCACTGGATCGTCGTGACCGGGGTGTCCAGCTTCACGGAGAGCGTATGCAGGGCGACGCTGACGATTGTGGTGTCGAAGATGACGGCCATCGCGCCGACGATGAGGATAAGGGCGGTCTTGACCACTGCGGGGTCCAGCTTCTCGGCCGCGGGCTTCGCTGGTGTCGCTGCCATGCCGCCCCTCCTTCTATAAGAGATGAATCCGTCTCTTATGAAGCGTAGGGCAGGCCGTTAAGGAATGCAAACCTCTCTTAATCCTCCCTGGGTCGCTATGCTGGCTGCCATGACCGAGCAGGCGCAACGGACCCGGCAACGGCGGCGCGGGGAGGAACTGGAGGCCGCGCTGCTGGAGGCCACGTGGCAGGAGCTCGTCGAGGCCGGCTTCGCCAGGCTGACGATGGAGTCGGTCGCCGCCCGCGCGAAGACGGGGGTGGCGGTGCTGTACCGGCGCTGGCCCAACAAGGACGACCTGGTGATCGCCGCTATCGGCCACTACGGCACGACGCATCCCGTCGAGATCCCCGATACCGGGAGCCTGCGCGGCGACATGATCGCGCTGCTCGGCAGTGCCAGCAGCACGCGGGTCAGCTTCGCCGCCATCGCCGGCGCCGCGTTCTCCGGACTGCTGGCCGGCACCGGCCTCACCCCGGCCCAGGTGCGCGAGAAGGTCATGGCCGACCGCCCGCTGTGGTCAGCCCAGATCTTCGCCCGAGCGCACGAGCGCGGCGAGATCGACCTCAACCGCATTCCCCCGGTCGTCCTGACCATGCCGTTCGACCTGATGCGCCACGACATGCTGATGACCTACAAGCCGATTCCGCCGGAGCGGGTCCTCGCGATCGTGGACGACCTGTTCATGCCCCTCGTCGCCATCAACCGCCCGAGGTAGGCCAGAAAGTGGTACCGCCACCGCAACCTCAAGGACGTGCCGCCGAGACCGGCATCCCGGTCCAGGGCCTCGCCGCCGAGCAGTCCCGCAACCTACCCCGGGTGGGGCGGCAAGCCCAGGGCCATGGGCGCGGCGGTGCATGCGCATAACCAGATCTGGATGGCGCCGGCGTTCAACGACACGCAGACCAGCGGGCACATCGGTCCCTGGTGCGGTGTCCGCACGGCGCGGCAGGCGGGCGACTGAGTAGGGTTTCGTTCCGTCAGCGTGGGAGGGGTGCGCATGCTCGTGGCCGGGGTGGACTCCTCGACGCAGTCCACGAAGATCTTGCTGTGCCGCGCCGAGGACGGCGAGGTCGTCGCGCGGGGCAGCGCGCCGCACCCCGGGGGCACAGAGTGCGATCCGGCCGCCTGGTGGTCCGCGCTGCAGCAGGCCGGGGACGGGCTGCTGGACCGGGCGGACGCGATCGGCGTCGCGGGCCAGCAGCACGGCATGGTCGTCCTGGATGAGGCCGGCGACGTTATCAGGCCCGCGCTGCTCTGGAACGACCTGCGGTCGGCCGCGGCGGCCCGGGCGCTGATCGCCGAACATGGGGGGCCTGCCTGGTGGGCTGAGCACACCGGGAGCGTGCCGAACGGCTCGTTCACCGTCACCAAGCTGCGCTGGCTCGCGGATCACGAGCCGGAGCACGCGGCGCGCACCCGGCTGGTGCTGCTGCCCCACGACTGGCTGACCTGGCGGCTCGGCGCGACCGAGCCGGTGACCGACCGGGGCGACGCGTCCGGCACCGGCTACTTCACCCCGGCCACGGGGCGCTGGCGGCCCGATCTCGCCGCGGCGGCGCTGGGTCACGAACCGGGGCTGCCCCGGGTCGCGGCACCGGCCGGGGTGGTGGGCCAGACCCCCACCGGGGCGGTGCTCGCGCCGGGCACTGGCGACAACATGGGCGCGGCCCTCGGGCTTGGCCTCGAGCCCGGCGAGATGGTCATCTCCATCGGGACATCCGGGACCGCGTACGCGGTCACCTCGGTGCCCGCCGCCGACGCCTCAGGGGCCGTGGCCGGATTCGCGGACGCGACCGGGCGCTTCCTGCCCCTGATCGCCACCGTCAACGCGGGCCTGGTGCTGGCCGCGACGGCCTCGCTGATCGGCACCGACCTGGCCGGCCTCAACGACCAGGCGCTAGCCGCCCAGCCCGGCGCGGGTGGCATCACCCTGCTGCCCTACCTGGACGGCGAGCGGACCCCGAACCGCCCGGACGCGACCGGCGTGCTGCGCGGCCTGACGACGCAGAACGCCACCAGCCAGAATCTCGCCCGGGCCGCGGTTGAAGCCGTGCTGGCCACGCTGGCCGAGGCGGCTGACCTGGTTGCCGCACAGGGTGTCGAGCGCCGCCGGGTGCTGCTGATCGGCGGCGGGGCACGCTCGCCCGCGGTCCGCGCCATCGCGCCCGGCATCTTCGGCGTGCCGGTCGCCGTGCCGGAGCCCGAGGAGTACGTCGCCCTGGGCGCGGCCCGGCAGGCCGCCTGGGTGCTGGCCGGCACCCCGGACCCGCCGGACTGGCCCCGCCGCGGTGTGCGGGAGTACACCGGGCCACCGCAGCCTGCCATCCGATCCAGACTTGCCGCGCTCCGTGAAGCCACCACCACCTGGGAAGGGAAGGACTGACCCGTGAGCACAGATGCCTACGTGCCGTCTCCAGCCGACAAATTCTCGTTCGGCATCTGGACAGTCGGGTGGCAGGGGGTGGAGGTTTTCGGCCCGGCGGTGCGCCCGCCCATGGCTGCCGACCGTGCGGTGCGCAAGCTGGCCGAGCTCGGCGCGTACGGGGTGAACTTTCATGACAACGACGTGTTCGATTTCGACGCGAGCGACGCGGAGCGGGACAAGAAGATCGCCGATTTCCGCCAGGCGCTGGCGGAGACTGGCCTGGTCGTGACGACCGCGACGACGAACCTGTTCTCGCACCCGATGTTCAAGGAGGGCGCGTTCACCGCCAACAACCGGGACGTGCGTCGCTTCGCCCTGGCCAAGGTGATGCGCAACCTGGACCTGGCCGCGGAACTCGGCGCCGGGGTGTACGTGTTCTGGGGCGGCCGGGAGGGCGCCGAGTCAGGAGCCGCCAAGGACATCCGGGCCGCGCTGCAGCGGTACAAGGAGGCCATGGACATCCTGTCCGGCTACGTCATCGACCAGGGATACAGCCTGCGGTTCGCGATCGAGCCGAAGCCCAACGAGCCACGCGGTGACATCCTGCTGCCGACCGCCGGGCACGCCCTGGCCTTCATCAACGAGCTGGAGCATGCCGAGATGGTCGGGATCAACCCGGAGATCGGGCACGAGGAGATGGCCAGCCTCAACTACGCCCATGGCATCACCCAGGCACTCTGGCACGGCAAGCTGTTCCACATCGACCTGAACGGCCAGAACGGGCCGCGCTACGACCAGGACCTGCGGTTTGGCGCGGGGAACGGCCGCGGCGCGTTCTGGGTGGTGGACGCCCTGGAGGCCGGTGGCTATGACGGGCCGGTGCACTTCGACTACAAGCCGCCGCGCACCGAGGATGATGACGGCGTCTGGGATTCCGCCGCTGCCTGCATGCGCAACTACCTGATCCTGCGGGCCAAGGTCCGCGCCTTCCGGGCCGACCCCGAGGTGATCGAGGCGCTGGCGGCCTCGCAGGTGGCCGAGCTGGCCCGGCCGACCCTGGCCGACGGCGAGACCTGGCGCGACGTCCAGGGCTTCACGCCCGACATCGGCGCGCTCGCCGACCGGGGCATGGCCTTCGAGCACCTCGACCAGCTGGCCCTGGAGCACCTCTACGGCGTCCGTTAGCCGGCAACGACAGTAAATCGCTTCAACCGTCGTTGGAACGACAGCAAAGCGCATCTCACGCCGTCCCGGGGACCGGGGCAGGTGTGCTGCGGAGGGTCAGGTGGGGGGGATGGGAAACAAGGGTTGCCTACGGTAAAACAGGGGGTTGCCTACGGCAATAGGCCCGGTTAGCGTCAGGGGGCGGTCTCCGCTCGGTCGGCGGGCGCTCCGCACAGACAGATCGGGCGGCTGGTCATGGCGTGGCAAGTGTTTGCGCGCCGGTTTCCGGTCCTCGCGATCCGCGACTTCCGGCTGCTCCTGGCGGACCGCCTGCTGGCGCCCGCGGCGTTCGCCTTCTCACTGGTCGGCGTCTCGTTCGCGGTGCTCGATATCACCGGGTCCACGGCGGACCTGTCCTACGTGCTGGCCGCCCAGATCGCGCCATCGCTGATCTTCGCCCTGGTCGGCGGCGTGGTCGCGGACCGGGTCGCGCCGCAGCGGGTGATCATCGCGGCCAACGTGATGATCGCGGCGGGCGAGGGGACGTTCGGCATCCTGGTGCTGACCACCCGCCCGCACGTGCTGCTGATGATCCTGCTGGAGATGGTGACCGGCTCCGGCATGGCGGTCTTCTACCCGGCGTCGGCGGCGCTGCTGCCCAGGCTGGTGCCCGGCGACCTGCTGCAGGAGGCCAGCGCGATGAGCCGGCTGGCGATGAACACCGCGCAGATGGCCGGCGCCGCCGTGGCCGGGCTGTTCGTGGCCGCCGCGGGGCCGGGCTGGGCCCTGGCCACCTGCGGCGTCGGCATGCTGGGCTCGGTACCGCTGCTGCTGGCCATCCGGTCGGGCGGGAACGAGCGGCGGCACGGCTCGAGCATGCTCAGGGAAATACGGGATGGCTGGTCGGAGTTCCGCTCGCACACCTGGCTGTGGGTCATCGTGGCCCAGTACGGCGTGCTCCTGGCGGCCTGGTACGGGAGCTTCGAGGTGCTCGGACCCGTGGTCGCCAGGACCGACCTCGGCGGCCCGGCGGCGTGGGGGGCCATCACCGCCGCCGAGTCGGTCGGCCTGATCGGCGGCGGCCTGGCCTCGCTGCGGTTCAGTCCTCGCCGGCCGATGCTGTTCGTGGTCCTCATCGGCGCGGCGATGGCGGTCTCCCCGCTGTCCCTGGGCATGCTCTGGCCGCTGCCCCTGGTCTGCCTGGCCGCGTTCCTCCTGGGCATCACCCTGGAGATCACGATGGTGCAGTGGACCGTCGCCCTGGCCAGGAACATTCCCCGGGCCAAGCTGGCCCGGGTCACCTCCTACGATGCGCTCGGCAGCGTGATCGCCATGCCGGTCGGCGCGCTCGTCGCGGGCCCGGTGGCCGGGGCGGTGGGGGTCCCGGCCACCGATTACGGCGCCGCAGCGGTGATCATCGTGGCGTCCGCGCTGGCGCTGATTCCGCGCGAGGTGCGCACGATCCGGGCAACAGGCGCCGTATCGGTGCATGATGGACCGCAGCCCCCGGATCCAGGGCCGGAGGTGGTGCTGCCGGGTAGTGGCGAGCCTTTCGTGCGGCCCGCAGGCCGGCCGAAATAGACTCGGCACTGGTTCCCGCGCCGCACCGGCCAGAATGTCCCTGGTCCGGCGCACGTGGGGGGCGGCCGCCCGCGCCAGCACGACGACGATGAGGAGCAGACCAGGTGACCTTGCTGGAGTCCATCGCCGGCCCGCGCGACCTCAAGGCACTCGACGCCGAGCAGTTGCCCGTCCTCGCCGGTGAGATCCGTGACTACCTCATCCGGGTGGTGTCCGAGGCAGGCGGCCATCTCGGCCCGAACCTCGGGGTGGTCGAACTCACCATTGCGGTGCACCGGGTCTTCGACTCACCGAAAGACCGGATCGTCTTCGACACCGGCCATCAGTCGTACGTGCACAAACTGCTCACCGGCCGGCTGGCTGCCTTCGGGACCCTGCGCCAGCGCGGTGGCCTGTCCGGCTACCCGTGCCGGGCCGAGTCCGAGCACGACGTGGTGGAGAACTCGCACGCCTCCACCAGCCTGTCCTACGCGGATGGGCTGGCCAAGGCGTACACACTGCGTGGCGAGTCGGACCGCACCGTGGTGGCGATCATCGGCGACGGTGCGCTGACCGGCGGCATGGCCTGGGAGGCGCTGAACAATATCGCCGCATCCCGCGACTCGCGCCTGGTCATCGTGGTCAACGACAACGGCCGGTCCTACCAGCCGACGATCGGCGGGCTGGCCAACCACCTTGCGTCGGTCCGGGTAACGCAGCGGTATGAGAACGTGCTGGACTACATCAAGACGACGCTGTCCCGCACCCCGCTGGTCGGCGCCCCGGTCTACGAGACGCTGCACGGCATCAAGAAGGGCATCAAGGATGTGCTGCAGCCCCAGGTGCTCTTCGAGGACCTGGGCCTGAAGTACCTCGGGCCCATCGACGGTCACGACGAGCAGCTGATCGAGCATGCGCTGCGCCGGGCCGGTGACTTCGGCGGCCCGGTGCTCGTGCACGTGATCACCCGCAAGGGATTCGGCTACGAGCTCGCCGAGCAGAACGAGGAAGACCGGCTGCACCAGGTCCCGCCGGCCGCCCCGGTGGTGTCGGCGCAGCCCGGTGCCCGCCCCGCCGCGGCCAAGCAGACCTGGTCCGCGGTTTTCGGCGACGAGCTGGCCGCGATCGGGGCCCGGCGGCCGGATGTTGTCGCGATCACCGCGGCGATGCTGCACCCGACCGGCCTGGCCGCGTTCGCGCAGGCCTACCCCGAGCGCGTGTTCGATGTGGGCATCGCCGAGCAGCACGCCATGACCAGCGCGGCGGGCCTGGCCATGGGCGGCCTGCATCCGGTGGTCGCGATCTACGCGACGTTCCTCAACCGCGCGTTCGACCAGCTGCTGATGGACGTGGCCCTGCACAAGCTGCCGGTCACGATCGCGCTGGACCGCGCCGGGGTGACCGGCCCGGACGGGTCAAGTCACCATGGCATGTGGGATGGCTCGATCCTCCAGGTGGTGCCGGGCCTGCGGATCGCGGCCCCGCGGGACGCCGTCCGCATCGGTGAGCTGCTCAACGAGGCAGTGGCGGTGAGCGATGGCCCGACGGTCCTGCGCTATCCCAAGGGGACGGTCGGCGGCGAGGTCGAGGCGATCGGCAAGCTCGGCTCGATGGACGTGCTGCGGCGCCCGGACGGCGGCGCGGCCCCGGACGTGCTGCTGATCGGGGCCGGGCCGATGGCCCTGGACTGCCTGGAGGCCGCGGTCAGGCTGGCCGACCAGGGCATCGGGGTGACCGTGATCGACCCGCGCTGGGTCAAGCCGGTGGACGCCGCGCTCGCGGATGCGGCCCGTCAGGCCAGGCTCGTGGTGACGGTTGAGGACAACGGCGTGGCGGGCGGATTCGGCGATGCGGTCTGCCGTCTGCTGCGTGAGGCGGACGTGCCGACACCGGTGAAGACGTTCGGCCTGCCTCTGGAGTTCCTGCCGCACGGCAAGCGTGAGGAGATCCTGGACCAGGTGGGCCTCAACCCGCAGCACCTGGCCCGGAAGATCACCGAGGCAGTGGCCCGGCTCACCCCCGAGTTGGCGAACCACCCGCAGGCCTGAGAGCACAGGATTGCCAGATATGACCACACTGCAGGTCGCGGTCATCGGTTCCGGCCCGGCCGGGCTATACACCGCGGAAGCCCTGATCAAGCAGTCGGCGGCGGCCGACCCGCCGGTCAGCGTCCGGGTCGACGTGATCGACCGGCTGGTGACCCCGTACGGCCTGGTCCGCTACGGCGTCGCACCGGACCACCCGTCGATCAAGTCCATCGCCGAATACCTGCGCACCGTCCTGGAGCACCCGGACGTGCGGTTTCTCGGCGGCGTCCACCTCGGTGAGGACGTGACCCGCGAGGATCTGCTGGCCAGCTATGACGCGGTCGTCTACGCCACCGGCGCGATGCGGGACCGGCGGATGGGCATCCCAGGTGAGGACCTGCCGGGCAGCTACGCGGCCACCGACTTCGTGAACTGGTACTGCGGCCACCCGGACATGGACATGGATACGTTCGCCCTGGACGCCGAATCGGTGGCCGTCATCGGGGTCGGCAACGTGGCGGTGGACGTGGCCCGCATCCTGGCCCGGGACCCAGCCGAGCTGCGCCCCACCGACGTGCCGCAGCCGGTGCTTGAGACCCTGATGGCCAGCAAGGTCCGCGATGTGCACGTGATCGGCCGCCGCGGCCCGGCCCAGGCCAAGTTCACCACCAAGGAACTGCGTGAGCTGGGCGAGCTGAGCGGGGTCGACATCATCGTGGACCCGGCCGAGATCGACTCCGTGGAGGCCGACCCGGCCGGGCTGAGCGGGCTGGCCGCCGAGGCTGACCGGCGGGTCCGCGGCAACCTGACGGTGATCAGGGGATGGGCGGACTGGCCCCTGGCCGGGGACGTGCGCCGGCTGACCGTCCGGTTCTGGCTGCGGCCGTCCGCGATCGAAGGTACCGAACGCGTGTCGGGGCTGACTGTCGAGCGCACCAGGCTGGATGAGACGGGCGTGCTCACCGGGACCGGTGAGCTGGAGACTGTGCCCGTCCAGATGGTGCTGCGCAGCGTCGGCTATCAGAGCGTGCCGCTGCCGGGAGTCCCGTTTGACCCGGGCACCGCCACCGTGCCCAACTCTGAGGGCCGCGTCATCGGCCCCGACGGCGCACCGCTGCCGGGGGAGTACGTGGCGGGCTGGCTCAAGCGCGGACCCACCGGCGTCATCGGTACGAACAAGTCCGACGCCGCAGGTTCCGTGCGGTCGCTGCTGGCTGATCTGGCGGCCGGCGGCCCGGGGGAGCCCCGGGACACCGGGCGGCCGGGGCTCGCGGATCTGCTCGCGGCCCGCGGGGTAGCGCCGGTGAGTTACGCGGACTGGCTGCGGGTGGAGCGGGCCGAGGCTGAGCTGGCCGGCCAGCTTGGCCGTGGGGCCAGGGTCAAGCTGGCCAGCCGGGAGGCGCTGGAGAGTGTCTGCCGGCCGCCCGCTTCCTGACCGCGGCCGGAGCCAGTTTCCCAAATGTTCAATTTGCCGGATCCTCCGGCGAAGCCCCCGGAGTCTTGAGTGAGTTCACGGCTGGGGACAATGGGGGACATGAGCGTAGGCCAGGCGGGCATCCAGCGGAATGAGGATGGGACAGGGCCGGCCCCGGCCGTCAAGGGCGGTAAGAAGGCCCGCGACGCCGGACGCGAACGTCAGGCTGACCGGGAACTCACCAGCGTGGGGCCCGTGGCCGATGCGGCGGCTGAGCCGGCGCCCGATCCGGAGGGCGATGAGCTGCCGCCGGGACGCTATTTCGATCGTGAGGAAAGCTGGCTCCGGTTCAACCAGCGGGTGCTGGAACTCGCCGAGGACGACACGCTTCCGCTGCTGGAGCGGGTGCGTTTCCTGGCCATCTTCGCGAGCAACCTGGACGAGTTCTTCATGGTGCGGGTGGCGGGCCGGATGCGGCGGATGGCGACGGGCCTGCCGGTGGAGGCCGTTACCGGGGTGCCGACCGAGCAGATTCTCGAGCGCACCCTCGATACCGCCCGGGAACTCAGCCTGCGGCACGCCGAGCACTTCAACAGCAGCGTGGTGCCTGCCCTCGCCGCGGAAGGCATCGAGATCCTGCGCTGGAAGGAACTGTCCCCGGACGAGCAGGAAGCCATGCGGCAGCTGTTCCGGGAGCGTGTCTACCCGGTGCTCACGCCGCTGGTGGTGGATCCAGCCCACCCGTTCCCCTACATTTCGGGCCTGTCGCTGAGCCTGGCGCTCATGGTGGCCGATCCGGATACCGGCGTGACCATGTTCGCCCGGGTGAAGGTGCCGCCGCTGCTGCCCCGGTTCCTCACCGTCGGGAAGTACCGGTTCGTGCCCCTGGAAGATGTCATCGCGGCTCACCTGGGTGAGCTGTTCGTCGGCCTGGAGGTACTGGAGGAGCACGTGTTCCGGGTCACCAGGACGCGGGACCTGGAAGTGGACGAGGACATCACCGAGAACCTGATGCAGTCGCTGGAACGCGAGCTGCTCCGGCGGCGCTTCGAGCCTGCGGTCCGGCTTGAGGTCGAGGAGTCGATCTCGGCCGAGGTGCTGGAGCGGCTCGTCACCGAGCTGGGCATCGACCGGCGGGCGGTCTACCACCTGCCCGGGCCGCTCGACCTGTCCGGGCTGAACGCGATCGCCGACCTGGACCTGCGGAAACTGAAGTACCCCGCGTTCGTCCCCGCGGACTCGGCGGTGCCGCAGGACACCGACATTTTCAGCACGCTGCGCAGGCGGGATGTGCTGGTCCACCACCCTTACGACTCATTTGCCAGCACCGTCGAGCGGCTGACGGTGGAGGCCGCCGCCGATCCCCGGGTGCTCGCGATCAAGCAGACCCTGTACCGGACCAGCGACACGTCATCGATCGTGGAGGCACTGATCGATGCGGCCGAGGCAGGCAAGCAGGTCGTGGTGGTGGTGGAACTCAAGGCCCGGTTCGACGAGCGCGCCAACATCATCTGGGCGCGCAAGCTGGAGGAATCAGGCTGCCACGTGGTGTACGGCTTCGTCGACCTCAAGACACATTGCAAGATGGCGCTGGTGGTCAGGGAGGAGCCGGACGGGACGCTGCGGCGGTACTGCCATATCGGGACCGGGAACTACAACCCCTCCACAGCGCGGCTGTATGAGGACTTCGGCCTGCTCACAGCGGACTCGACGGTGGGCGGGGACGCCACGGACCTGTTCAACCACCTGACCGGCTACAGCCGCAAGAGCTCCTACCGGCGTTTCCTGGTCGCCCCGAACGCGCTGCGGTTCGGCTTGCTGGAGCGGATCGAGGCGCAGATGGCCAGGTGCCGCGAGGGCAAGCCAGCCCGGATCCAGCTCAAGTGCAACGCCATCGTCGACGAGGCGGTGATCGATGCGCTGTACCGGGCGTCGCGGGCGGGCGTGCCCGTTGACCTGTGGGTCCGCGGGATCTGCGCGATCCGCCCGGGGGTGCCCGGGCTGTCGGAGAACATCAGGGTCCGCAGCATCCTGGGCCGGTTCCTGGAGCACTCGCGGATCTACGCGTTCGGTGATGGGGACCAGGAGGTCTGGATCGGCAGTGCCGACCTGATGCACCGCAACCTGGACCGGCGGGTGGAATTGCTGGTCAGCGTCACCGACCCCGACCAGCAGGCCGAGCTGCGTGCGCTGATCGACATGGCCATGGACGAGGCCACGTCGTCGTGGTGGCTGTCCGGCGACGGAAGCTGGGAAAGGCATCACCTCGATCCGGATGGGAAGCCCCGGCGCGATCTCCAGCAGTACCTGCTGCAGACCCGGCGCGGACGGCCCGCCCCGGTAGCTGATGCCGCCGATGGGTGACACCGCCTCTGGCGGCGGGATCCACGCCGCTGGCTGCGTGCTGTGGCGGCTGGGCGGCGGTGACCGCGAGGTGGCCCTGGTGCACCGGCCCCGCTACGACGACTGGAGCCTGCCGAAGGGGAAGCGCCAGCCAGGTGAGCACGTGCTGGAAACCGCCGTCCGGGAGGTCGCCGAGGAGACCGGCGTCGTCGTGCTCCTCGGCCGTCGGCTCCGCTCGACGAGCTACCAGAGTGATGGCCGGCCCAAGGTGGTGGACTACTGGGCGGCGCGGCCTGCCGCCGGGGGCTCGCAGGCGGAGTTCGTGCCCAACGACGAAGTGGATCTCCTGGACTGGCTGCCGGTCCCGGCCGCCCGCGCCAGGCTGTCCTACGCCCATGACGCCGACGTGCTCGACGATTTCGCGTCCGGCCCGGCGGACACGGTGCCCTGCATCCTGGTGCGGCACGCTGCGGCTGGGAGCAAGGGTGACTGGCGCGCGGCCGGGCACGATGATGACCTGCTCCGGCCGCTGGACGGCGAGGGACTCCGGGACTCCGACGTACTGGCGCGGCTGCTGGGCTGCTACGTGAGGGGCTCGGTGATCAGTTCGGCGGCGGAACGCTGCGTGGCGACCGTCCGGCCCTACGCGGCGCTGGCGGGGGTGGCCGTCGAGATAGAGCCTGCCTTCACGGTCAGCCCGGCGGCCGCCGGCCCGGTGGACTGGATGCCCCCGGCCCGGCACCGGATCGAGGAGATTGCCGACGCGGGGGTGCCGGCCGTCATCTGCACGCACCGGGAATACCTGCCGCGGCTGCTGGACTGGGCGTGTGCCCGGCTGGCGGCCAAGGTGCCGGACGGCCCGCAGCTGGCCAAGGGCAGTTTCTGGGCCCTGCACATCGGCGCGGGCACGGTCGTCTCTGCGGAGCGGCACAGTCCTTCGGCCAACTGACCTGTCCCGCGCGGAGCGGGACGACACGATGGCTACGGAGCCGGCTTCGGCGGCACGGAAGTCCAATGGCCGGTGACTGCCGCGATGATCTGGTGTGGTGCCTGGTGCGCTGGCCCGGCACGGGCGGCATCGAACGCCTCTCGGGTCAGCCCGGCCCGAGCCGTGTCCAGCTAAGCCGGCCAGCTGCCCGTGCCGGCTCAGCTGGCCGAGGATGGGAACGCGGAACCTCACTGACCGGCCAGGCGCCCAGGATGATGACCTTGACCACGCTGGCCGGCGAAGTGCGAATCGGGCCGCCACCGCATGGAGGGCTGTTACCCGCACCGGCAGCCTGGCGGCCGTTATGCGCACGGCCGGACCTCGGCTGTGGCAGGCCCAGTCGGGTGGGCGTTCGGCTGGGCCCGGGCGAGGTAGAGGTGCAGGCTGCCGTGCAGGTAGGCAGCCAGGCGACAGGCCGGCGGGTAACCGTGAACCTGGTACACCGGTGTTCCCACCGGGAGGAACGATGCCGTCCCGTTGATGATCGGCGGCGGGCCGCGCCGCTGATCTTCCTTGGCGACCAGGGAACAGCGGACATGAGTAACCGTCTCGCCCAGTTGACTAGCCGGTACGCGCTGGCGGCCCGCGTCATATGACCGGCCGTTGTACCGCAGGAAGTCGACGTAGTCGATCGCCTCCGCTTGGCCGGCGGGCAGCAGGCGTCCCTGGGGGCAGCCGGCACCGGGCTGCCCGCTGACTGCGCCATGCCGCGGACTTCCCACCGCGGCGGCCGGCTGCGCGCTGGCTGTGCCGCACGCGGCCAAGCCGGCGCCCAGGCACATCACCAAGGCCAGCCCGGCTGCTCGTGACTTCACCATCTGCCCGCCTCCTCGTCCCTGCTCAGACTTGGACGCGGCGGCTGACGGGCAGGTTCCGCTGACCAGCCCTGAATCAGGCCCGGGACGCATCCACGCCCCCAGCGGCATGTCCGGCTGGTCGATCGAGCTCGCGGAAACACCGACAGGGGGTTGTCGCCGCCGCCCTGGAGAGTGGGACGAGCCGGGACACGCCTGGCGCGACACGAGAGGGATGACATGCCTGGATTCAACGGCATCGGCTGGTTCGAGATCGGCACCGACGACCCGGCGGCCGCGGAGCGGTTCTACGATGACGTGTTCGGCTGGACGGTCTCGCATGACGACACGAAGAGCACGGACCCGGCGTACCAGATCTTCACCACGGGCGACGCGGCGGGACTGCACGGCGGGCTCTTCGCGACAAAGGGAAAGATGCCCAGCTATGCGGTCTTCACCGTGCTGGTCGAGGACGTCGATGCTACGTGCCGGCGGGCCGAAGAGGCGGGTGGCCAGGTCCAGCGCGCGCCGGAGGTCAATCCGGTCGGGGTGACTTTCGCGCACCTGCTCGACCCGGCCGGTAACCACTTCGCGGTGTTCAAGCCGCCGTTCGTCCAGCCCTGAGCCGTCGTGCCGCCGGGCCGGCCCTTCGGCGGG
>CAYPQM010000166.1:0-14542 GCA_964412845.1 uncultured Streptosporangiaceae bacterium | reverse complement strand
TTTCTACGATCCACAAGGACGGCCTCGCGGGCTCGACGACGATCATCGTCACGGCCAAGCACGGCCAGTCGCCGCAGGATCCGAACAAGCTCATCACAGTCCCGGACGGCCCGATCATCAACGCGATCAACGCCGCCTGGGCGCAGACGCACCCGAACAACACGAGCCTGATCGTCGCCGGTACCGACGACGACCTGTGGCAGTCCTATCTGTCGGACAACTCGCAGGCAGCTTGCGACTTCGTCAAGAGCTACCTGTGGAACCACACCGCTCAGGGTGACGACGTCAACAAGAACCCCGTCACCGTCCGGCACTCGGGCCTCGCTCAGATCTGGGCCGGCGCTGACGCCGCCAAGTTCTTCGGAGTCCCGGTCGGCAACGGCCACTACCCGGACGTCTTCGGCAAGGTCCAGGAGGGCGTCGTCTACTCGGGACCGACCAAGCTTGCCGAGCACGGTGGTATGAACACCGGCGACCGTCACGTCCTGATGGTTGTCAGCGGCCCGGGCATCCCGGTTCAGGTCCAGTCCAAAGCGGTCGAGACTACCCAAGTCGCGCCGACGATCCTCGCCCTCCTGGGGCTCGACCCGAACAAACTGACGGCCGTTCAGGCTGAAGGCACGCAGATCCTTCCCGGCCTTGGTCGACCGCACCGGGGGCGCTGACCCGGGGGCGTGAGATGCACGCCGGCTAATCGGCAGCACCCAAACAGGAGGCCGGGGCGAACCGCCCCGGCCTCCCTGCTTTCGACGATCCCAGAAGTTTGCTGATCACCTGGTGTCGAAATCACGGCAGGTTGTTCAAGGTGCTCGCTCATCGGCCAGATCCGGACGACGCCAGCGCACAGATCGATCTGATCGGTGTGCCCTGGATGATCATCAGCCGGGAGCCGTCAGCCGCACCGAACGGCGGATCGGCGAGCATTCTCCCTGACCTTTCCCATCACTCAGCGTGATGCGGTCTATCGACTTAGCCCGATGCCGACAGCCGACTCGGCGGGCGTGACTGGCCTGGAGGTCGCCGCCGGACCCAGGTGCCCGTCGATGATGCGGCGAACGTCCCGGCCGCCGGTGGTCAGATCCTGCCTGACCTGACGCGCGCAGTATGCAGCAGATCCGGACGGTGGGAGCAACGCTGTGCCGGGGCTGCGGCCGCAGCTGACACGATGTCGTGGTGGCGTGGACAGGTCGGGGTGCGGCCCGGGAGGGCTATGTCATCGAGGACAGTCCCGTAGGCCGGACGCTGGTAGTTACGGGGGATTGGAGCGAGCGTGCCGTGGGTGTGCTGGCCTTCGGGCAGGCCGACGGGCTGGTGTTGAATTACGCGCGGGGTTATCGGGAGCGGACGCTGGATTTCCTCCGGCCGTGGCCCGTTCGGCGGCTGCAAGTCCTGGCCCGGACGATCACGAACATCGAGCCGGTCTACCGGATGGCTGAGAGCCTCGAGGACCTTAGCTTGACGACTGCGCCTACCGCGGCCATCGACTGCGCCCGGCTACCGCACCTGCACGGCATCTGGGCGCAAAGCTGACACCAGCTCAGGCAGTCCCTCCGCTGGCCCATGGGCTGCACGAGCTCGGCGTCTACGGCTACGGCGAAACCGATCTGCTCGCCTTGACCGGGAACACCGGCCTGCGCTCGGTCACCCTCAAGCAGGCGCCCCGGCTGGAGCGGCTGCTTGGCATCGAAAGCCTGCCGCACCTGACCGATCTGTGGATCGCTGGAGCGCACCGGCTCCACGATCTCTCCTCGCTCGGGACGGGAGCTAACTGCCTTCGGCAGTTGAGGATCGACACCTGCGGAGGCGTCACCTCCGTCGGTGACATCGCCAGCCAGCGCAATCTCCGTGAGCTGTGGATCGCCAACTGCGGCGCCATCGAGTCACTGCGCCCGCTCGCCGCACTCACTGACCTGACAGTGCTGTACCTCTATGAGTCCACCCGGATCACCGACGGCGATCTCGGACCACTCCTTGGACTACGCCACTTGCGGGATTTCCGGATGATGAACCGCAAGCACTACCGGCCGGCCGTCTCCGAGATCAAAGATCATCTCGGGCTGAAGGCCTGACCGGCGACAGGCGATCAAGGGCCACTGCGGATGCCACGCACACCGGCTCCGGATCACCGGGCAGAGAGCACATACTCATCATGCAGAGTGCGCTGCCTGGGGATGGCCGGGTTCCTCGGTTACAGGTTCTGCCACCATGCGTCGATGATCACGTCATAGCCGATGCCGGTGTTGATGTGATGGTGCAGGCCGAGGTTGAGGATGCGGTCGTCATGGGGGTGGAAGGGCCGGCTTGGGTCTTCGCACAGGACGGGGCCAAAGGAGTCGATGAGAGGCTTCCAGAGGCTGGCCCAGTTTCTGCCCGGCCCTGTCGTTACCGCGATGTTCATCGCTACGGGGCCTGGCTCAGCTGCGGCGGTGTGCGCCTGGAGCAGCCGGGCGCGGAGGGTCTCCTTCCATTCCTTACGCGTATAGGACCCGGTGATCCGGGTGGAGAACTGCGGGCTTGTCATGGCCGGGTCCAGCTGGACGGGGCTCACCGCCAGCGACGATGGTCCGTGGATCTTGCGGCCGAACATGGCTGCGACGTGTGGCGGGCCAAGCCGCTGGGCAACTGGGTAGAGGTAGTTGTCCAGGTCCCGGCCACCACCTGTCAGTGACACCTCACAAGGAAGCCCCACGGTCAGCTCCACCGAAAGCCGGCCGGCTGCTGCTGCGGCCATCGGCGCTGCCGTGGCGTCAACATGCGTCAGGAAGTTAGCCAGCCGGAGCTGGCCGGGACTGCCGGCCCGATCCCAGCTGGCCAGCCGCGGCTCGACGCTGAGTGGTACAGCACCTGCCGGGCGGCAGTACAACATCGCCATACCACCGATCTTCGGTGGCTCCGCGTGCGTCAGCAACATGCTCGATCCAGCCAACGCGCGCCCGGCGGCATTAGATGAGGGCGGTGCGGGTGGCGGCAGACTGGACAGATGAGCGAGCGAACGTCTTGGACAGTGGAGCATTTCAGTCAGGCCAACCCCGCCGGTGAGGGCCAAGGTGATGTACCGGCTCTCTTGCGGCGGGTGGCCGACTCTATAGATGCTCTTGGCCAGGTCGAAGTTCAAGACCTCGTGTTGCACACCGAGGTAACCGAAAACGGCGACTGGCACTCCCTGACCGTCTACTTCCACCGCCCGACTGCGCTTCGACCGGTGCCCTGACGGCGGCAAATGAGTAAGTTGGCCGCGCGAGCGCCACTGCATGCTTATGCAAGTTCTTTGACGCAAGTGTCGTGCCATGCTGGCGACCTGCGGGAAAGGGGGCGGACCACTTGGCGACCGTGTGGTGGGCTGCCGGACCGCAGGTGCCAAAGCTTCAGGCCAGTAGGGGGCACATCAACGCGAACCCCCCATCGCTCAGCTGGTGTTGCCTGCCTCATAGGCGGGCCAGGGGCTGACGGTCTCGCAGCCGAACTCCTCCGGCGCCACGTCTGCCACCGCCTCGGCCAGTTGCCAGCGGTGGCCGGCGAGGTCCTCGAGAGTGCAGTCCCGCTCGCCGTACTCCCGTTCGACCGGCGCCTCGAGCACGACGGCGCCATGGTCGCGGGCGCGGGCGAACGCCGCGTATACGTCGGCGACCCGCACCCGGACGACGTGGGTGACCCCGCCTGGCTGCGGCGGGCGCCGCTCACCGGCGACGTCGGCGATGATCACGGCACCGTCGTCGCCGACGGCCAGCTGGGCCCGGTGGCTCTCGCCGATCCGCGTGCGCTCGACAAAGCCGAAGGCGGCGCTCAGGAAGGCCACCGCGGCGCGCACGTCGGGGTAGACGAGTACCGGCACGACCGTCGCTGGTGGCACCGAGCGGTTGTTCCTCATGGGCGTTCCTTTCCGTCTCCGTCGGCCGGCGGCCACGGTCCGAGCGGCCGTCCGATCTCCCAGTGGTGGCCGAACGGGTCCACCACCCGGCCGGGCAGCCAGCCGTAGACCTCGGCCACCGGGTGAACCTCGCGAGCGCCTGCCGCCAACGCCCGGTCGACAGCTGCCGTCGGGTCGTCGGCGACGAGCAGCAGCCGTGTGGTCGCACCCGCAAGGGTCTGGGGGCTGAAGTTCCCGTGCTCAGGTGACTCGTCCTCCACCCAGAACCGGGTCGAGCCGACCTGGAGCTGCGCTACCACCTCGGGGAGCTCGTCGGTCCCGCCGAGGCGGAAGCACGTCTGCGCCCCGAACGCAGCTTCGTAGAACCTCACGGCCTCGCGCCCGTGGCGGACCGACAGCTGGACCTCGACGCACGGCACCACAGGGGAATGGCTGCTCGCTACCACGTCCATCGGGTCCTCCTCGGTGCCGGCACGATTCGCTAGGGTAATAGCCTAGTGAACACGAGGGCTAACTCAACTCCCACGGCGCCCCAGTCCGGTCGCCGTCCGTATCGCTCGCCCCTGCGCCAGGCAAAGGCCCGCAGCACCCGGGCCCGGATCCTCGAGGCGGCAACCCGGGTGTTTCGCACCCACGGCTACGCCGGGACGACCGTCGCCGCGGTGGCCGCGGCGGCAGCAGTGTCGGTGGCCGCCGTCGAGCTCGCCTTCCCGACCAAGCCCGACCTGCTGAAGGCTGCGATCGACGTCGCCATCGCCGGCGACGACGAGCCGATGCCCGTGCTCGAGCGCCCGTGGGCGGCGTCGGCCCGGGCGGCACCCGACGCCACGGCCTTCCTCGATGCGGTTGCCACGATCCTCGTGCCGGCCGCCGAGCGGTCCGACGCGCTGGTGCTCGCCGCCCTCGAAGGGGCTCGCAGCGATCACCGCCTGGTCCCGCTCGCCGCGCAGCTGAGCGCCCAGCGCGCCGTGACGGCCGGCTGGATCGTCGACGGCCTCACCGAGAAGACACCGCTGCGTGCAGGCCTCGACCGCTCCGAGGCCATCGACATCGTGTGGCTGCTCATGGACCCGGCCGTCTTTGACCGCCTTACCACGGCACGCAGCTGGCCGCCCGACCGCTTCGGCCGCTTCTTCGCCGACGGACTGCTCCGGCTCCTCACGGAGCCGGTCCCAGCCGGGCAGGCTGAGGAGGACCAGCGCGCCGGGTTACCACGTCCCCCGGCGCGATCCGCGCCCCGCAGCGGCATCGGCCGGCCGACCTCCCGCCGCGCCCGACCAAGGGACCACGGGACATAGATGCCGACATCCGCACCTCATCGCGGCAGATGAGGACTGGTGTGCCAGCATTCGGTGATGGAGATGACGCTGCGGTTTGAGATCTTTCCGGACGACTTGGACGCCTTCGTTGACTTCTACACCAGGGTGCTCCGCTTCGTCGTCACGAAGGATCAGCGCAGCGATCCAAGCCCCTATGTGTCGCTAAAGCGCGGCAGTGTCCGCGTCGGGGCCGCCAGAAGGGCGCTTACCGACGGCGTCCACGTGGCGCGACGGCCGCCTGCGGGAGTGGAACTGGTGCTTGAAGTCGACGATGTCGCCGGTGAACGCGACCAGATCGTGGCGGCAGGATGGCCGCTCAGCGAGGATCTCCAGGATCGCCCTTGGGGCCTGAAGGACTTCCGGATCCTCGATCCCGCCGGTTACTACCTCCGAATCACAGACCGAGCAAAATGATCGTGCGGACGGCAGCACCGCACAGCCGTCGTCGCGGCATGAGCGCGCGTTAGCTCGCGTGGCCAGCGACTGGCCACACGATCTCGCCAGCGCGCTTCTCCGGGTCAATGAGTATTACTGCTTTGGCCGCCAGAGCTTTCGCAGAGTCAGTCCGCCGGGCGGCGAGGTAGCGCCGAAGGACATCTGCCAGGTCGGCGCCTGGCTCGGCGGGAAGCGAGCGACCGAGAAGATCTACGCGCCTACCCGAGTAACACGGCGGATCACCGGGGTGTCTGCCGAACTTCGAGGGGCCGAAGTCCCGCGTTCCACGCCACCGCGGTGGAAAGGGCCAGTCGTCATACTGGGCATAGAAGGACCAGACGTCGAAGTCCTTGATGCCGTTCCTTTCGTTCACGTAGTGCAGGGCAGCGCCCTGGCATAGGGCCCGGCCCAGGAGGCGGCCGGCGTATCGGCCGGACCCTTGGGGCTTCCGCCGGAACAGCTCCGCCTCAGCCTCGGCGGCCAGCGCGGCGAGTCGAAGCAGGTCGGCTATTTCGATCCGCGCCAGTGACCGATCCGAATCCTTGGACACGCTGCCATACTGTCACGACGGGTGCCGATCCCCGATGCCGCGACGATCACCCTGCGGCAGATGAGCGCATGACGGCCCACTATCACGCGTCCGGGTTATCAACCACGGGAGATATTGGATCGGTGTAATCGGCGTTGTCTTGATGCCTCCATCGGGTGAAATGCTTTAGGTGCCGCTGACGGCCTTCTGAGGTAGGCTTCCATTGAGGCTACTTCGGGTGACTTGGGGGGACGGATGGCACAGTACGCAGCTTGCCCTGACTGCTTGGCAAGAGTTGAGCTGACGCCGCAGCGAAGAGTATTAAAAGTCCACTATGTAGATAGCAAGCGATGCCAGGGCAGCGGAAAGATTCCGGCTCGCGGACCAAAGAGCTTCTCTCGCAAATTCACGCTGAGTCGCATTCTGAAGATTCTTGCTGCGCTCGTGGCTGCGGCTTCCAGCACCATTGCCATCTTAGAGTTTATTGGTGTCTCGCCACGCAAGGTTGAACCGTCAGTCATAAGGATAGCGAGTTCCCCAAGGCAGCTTGTCAGTTCCACCGTTAACGGACAGCCGGCAAACGGAAGTAGCGGCCGACCAAGTTTTGACGCTTCGGGAAGGTATATAGCCTTTACGTCGGATGCAACCAACTTGTCACGTACAGCCGCAAATGGGGAGTACAACATATACCGCAAAGACCGCCTCTCGGGTAAAGTCTATCTGGCCAGTCATGGGGTAAACGGAGCCCCGGCCAATGGGGTAAGTCAGTTCCCCACAATCTGCTCATCCGGGCGCTATATAGCGTTCGCCTCTTCCGCAACCAACCTTGTCCGAGGGCAATCACGAGTCAACGGAAAATATCTTCAAGTGTATGTGAATGATTCGCTGACTGGGCAGACAATCTTGGTTAGCACCAACAGGGCCGGAGTCCCCGCTAATGGTGATAGCCGTGCCCCAATGTTCAATCACGGCTGCACAAAAGTGATCTTCGAGTCCGGCGCAAGTAACCTTGTCTCTGGAACATGGAACGGCTCGTACGATGTCTATATCAAGGACTTGCTCAATAATAGTACGATCCTAGCTAGCGCAGGCGTTAGCGGCCAATTCCTAAATAGTGGCAGTACCCATGCTGCAATTAACGAAGCGGGTACGGTCGTTGCTTTCACGTCTTGGGCGTCCGATCTTCCAGGAGGTGAATTGGGCCGTCCCGCGGTCTACCTGCGCGATCTGCAGAGCGGCCGAGTCACGAACGTTAGCTCGGCCTACTCAAATTTCTGCCCTGGCGCTAAAGGGTTTAGCTGGCCCAACTTCAGTCCAGACGGACACTACCTTGTGTTCACCTCCGTTAATTCTCCAGCCAATCCGGACTTTAGGGGGAAATGCGTCCTGGTCTGGAACGTCAACAAGGGGGCAAGCGCTATCATCGGCGCCACTGGAAAAGCGGTTGGGTGGGATGACGCCTGCGTAACAGGCGTCAACAATGGAACAACATTCGCACCTATAATGAGTGACGCCACCAAAATACACCCGCGCCTGATCCTTTTCACTATATCCGGGAAAGACCGGATCTGCAGTATTGTGCTTCGGGACTTGAACGGAAATGACATCCCAATCAAGTCCCAGATCAATATCCACCAGATACTCGAGCCGAATATCAACAGTTCAGGCGATTACTTGAGTTGGGACGTTTATTCACGGCAGCAGCAAGTATACGCATGCAAAGTCGACCGTTGTGCCAATGGTCTATCGTAGCTCGCAGAACCCTGGGCCGACCTTGATGATCACTTCGAGACTGGGCGCACATGTCGCCCCGGGAAGCGTTGGTTTCACGTTATGGTCACGATTCCATAGACCAGGCGACTCCTCAGGCAGGCGGCGCAAGTCGATCAGGAAACCAGTCGTGCGAACATACTTCATTCGCCCGTGCCGAGATCGGCCACCAGCGCTTCCATCGAGTCATACACCTTGCCGTCAGGGACGTCGTCACCGGGCGCTGACGGGTACCTGTCCTGGTGAGCGACCCAGTACAGCTCAACCTCACGCTGCTCCAGCGCCTTAAGCGCCCGGTACTCCTCCAAGGGGACCACAACCGCCTCGACCTGGCCTGCCCTGAAGATCACCTGATGGTCGGCGACCTCGTCATCGAGAGGCAGGGAACTCTCGCTCATAAAACGAGCGTCCTCCCCGGAGGACATCCCAGACCCCCGGCCAAGCGGCCACGTCCTCCTCGCCACGCCGCCGGGGAAGCGCGCGACATGGCGAGAATGACGTGATCACCTGACCGGCGGTCGTGGTGCCCGTCACGTGCCGCCGCCCATGATGCGGTCATAGGAACGGCGGGCCCGCGCGCTGCGCGCGCTGGCCCCGTAGCGGCGCAGCATCTGCGGCGAGGTCCAGCCGTTCAGTTCCATCAGGTCACCCTCGGCACCGCCCCTGTCCAGCCACATGTGACTGAAATGGTGACGGAACCTATGCGGGTAAACCTCCACCCCGCACTGCCGGCCACGCCTGACGATCATCTGGTAAATACCGTTGGCCGTCATCGTTCAGTAGCGCAGGGCTGATCACCCCGCCTTGCGGGGTGCCTTCTGCAGTCGGGGTGAACCGGCCGTTGTCGACCACGCCCGCTTTCAGCCATCCGGCGACCAGTTCCCTGGCGGGGAATGTGCCGAGCTGGTCGATCCGGTCGAACGCCGCTGCCAGGTCCGCGTCGAGCACCCACCGGCGGGCCGGGCTGGCGCCCTTGCCTGGCTGGTAGACGGCTTCGATCGCGTCATGGCAGCCACGGCCGGGCCGGAAGCCATACGACCTCGGCTCGAACCGTGCCTCCCACTCCGGTTCCAGCGCGCTGGCCGCGCATGCTTGCAGCACGCGGTCAGCGATCACCGGGATGCCGAGCGGGCGGCGCTTCCCGCTGGTGCCCTTCTTCGGGATATACACCCGCCTGACCGGACGGGCCGTCCACGGTTTGGCCCGGTGCTGTACCCAGCAGGCCAGGTCGACCTTGGCCTGCGAGGTCAGTACCACCTCCCCGTCAACGCCCGCGGTCTTGCGGCCAGCGTTGACCCCTGTCACCCGCCGCACGCTGACCAGCGTGTTCGAGCGGGAACGGAGCATCAGCTTCTGCAGGTTGCGGACCCGTTTAAGGTCCCCGCCTGCGATGCCGTGAAGATCCGCTGCCGCAAACGCCGTACGTTCTCCTCAGCCGCACGCCAGTCCGCCGCGTGCCAGCCGGGAGCCTCGCCCTCCGGTCCGTTCACCATGACGGCCCTGGCCGGAGCGGCCTGCGCCGCGCCAGCTACCCGCGCTGTGATGGTGTCCAACTTGCCCTTCGGTTCCAGCGTCATCGTCATCGTCTCTGTCACAGGCTCACCTGACCCGCGTCAGCACCCTTCCAGGTCCAGGCATGTGCCTGTATCCGGCCAGTTATCCAGGACCACCGGCAGAGGAGCCAGCCATCACGTCCCGGTTTCCTGCCGCCTTTCGGCCGCCGGCATTCGCTTCCCGGGTCATCCTGTTCCCGCTAGGGAATTGAGCCTTCCTCACGGTCGGCCTACCGGGCACCACATGCCCGGACCCCGTCGGGGTTACCACGTTCCGCACTTGCGAGATACGGCCGGGATGGGTGCCTCCTCTACCCCGGGGACAGCGGTGCTCTCCCTGACCGGATGCCGTGCCCGGCCAGCGCCTGCCGCTCCTCAGCGGCCAGTCCCTGCACCCCGCTACCGATCCCACCGGCGGGGGTACTCATCACGAGGCATCAACGGAGGTTCACGCAATTCATCCGTCCGGCCTGCCCCTCGCCTGTAATCCCCGGATGGGACGGGAACCCTCGGGCTTCCCCTGTGCTCCGCACCCCGCTGTTACCAGCGACGCACGACAGGGCGGGGCCGGGCGTGAGCACGCGCCCGGGACTACGCTGCCGACATAACCGGCCTCCAATCAGCGAGTCCACTCGCATAGAGCGACCTCGTGTCGCAACGGCAGGTGAGTGTGTCTGGGAACCAGGCTCATGCTCGCGTGGGGGAGGGAGATTTCCCCTTTATGGGCACCCTGGGTGGTTGCGCTATCTTCGGGAGACGCAAGGCCGGGCAAAGGTACGTGCGAGCCCTGCATCCGGAGTTCGGGTCGTGGCGGTCGGGGGTTTGGGTGAGGCTTCTTGTGATTGGCGGCACCAAGTTTGCGGGGCGTGCCTTCGTGGAGCAGGCCGTCTGCCATGGCCATGACGTCACTGTCTTCCACCGCTCGGTGTCCGAACCGGAAGATTTCCCGGGCGTTGAGCACCTGCACGGGGACCGGGACGGCCAGCTCGGCCTGCTCCGGGGCCGCAGCTGGGATGCGGTACTCGACACCTGCGCCTACTTCCCGAGGGCGGTGCGGGAAGCCTGCGCTGTCCTGCGGGACTTCGCCGGGCACTACACATTTGTCTCCAGCCTCTCGGTGCACCAGGACGACATGCCCGCCGGGTCCACCGAGCGGACTCCCACGCATCAGCCTGCGTTCCCGGGGACCGAGACGGTCACGGCGGAGACGTATGGCCCGCTCAAGGTGGCCTGCGAGCACGAGGCCAGGAGGGCATTCGGGGACCGGTGCCTGATCATCCGTCCCGGCTACATCGTCGGGCCCCATGATCCAAGCGACCGGTTCACCTTCTACCTGCGGCGTGCCGCAGGCGGAGGAGAAATGGCGGCTCCGGGCCCACCGGACGCGCCGTTGCAGGTCATCGACGTCCGCGACCTTGCCGCCTTCATGCTGGGCCGGATCGAGGCCGCCGACAGCGGGGTATTCGGGGTGGTGGGGCCCGACGAGCGGATCGTCATGCGTGACGTGCTCGAAACGGCCCGCGATGCAGGGGCGGCCGATACCACGTTCACCTGGGTATCAGAGGGGTTCCTGAACGCTGTGGGCGATGCTGCCCAAGAGTGGTTCCCGATGTGGGAACCACAGCTTCCCGGGGTGCACACCTACGATGCGGCGAAGGCCGTCGCAGCCGGCCTTCGCTGCCGGCCATTCGCGGAGACCGTGGCCGATATCCTGGCCTGGGACCAGCAGCGTGGGCAGCCAGATCTGCGCACCGGCCTGAGCAGGGAAACGGAAACAGAACTGCTCGCCAGCTGGCGATCGCAACGCTGACCGCCCCGACCTCGCCGATCGTCACCTCGCCCGCAGCGGCATGAGCGCGCACTGCCGACGCCAAGCAGGCACGCATATTCATTCGGGCTGAGTCGCGAGATCGCGCTGGGGTCTGGCTGCCGGTCAGCGCTTTCACGGCGCCCCGGATGGCGCTGTGGCCGATGACCGCGCGAACAGATGGCCTAGGTCCGTAGGAACCGGTCAAGTAATTCTCATCCGGCACGCGGGTGTCCTCTGCGACAATCGGCCCAACGATTAGATGGAGTGCAGATGTCCGATCACATGCCCGAGCGGGCGACTGCGTCGGCAGGTCATCCAGACCGCCACCCGCACCGGCAGAACAAGAAGGCCCGCAAGCGCCGCAGAACTAGGCTTGCCGCCGCGCTCAGCGCCATAGGCCTTCTGGTGGCTGGAGCTGTAATCGCCGATTTAAATGACTGGTTCAGAAGCTCGCTGTCACAGGCGGCGGCCGCGGCGCCAGAGATCGAGGTTGATTACGTCACCTATACCACACCGCAGTATGCGCCTGATCCGCTCGTCATTGATATCGAGCTAAGAAACCTCGGCAAACAACTTGCAATCCTCACCGCGTTACAGTTTCGGGTCCAGCAGGCGCTCAAACTGCCGCTCTGCCTCGGGCAGGGCAATCTCCCGGCCACCGGCCATTTCAAGGCCAACCTGACCCCCCAGACCCATGCCGGCACTGTTGTTACAGTGCCAGTCCACCAGGAGGTCAGCGCGGGCGGCGCGGATCGGTTCCTGATTGATGTCCAAGGTCCTGCGAGCCAGAACGAGACTGACTACCTATACCGAACGCATCTGACGCTTCTGTATGACCGATCACGAGCCTCCGTGGTTAACGTCGGAGAGCTCCTAATGGCGTTCCCGGTAGCGCCGAACGACCAGTACTTCTGGACCACCAGCGACGCGGCCAATCACGGTGCGCGCATCGCCTTCATGCAGCCCGCGGTCCCTGAGATCAAACGCTGCATGATCACCAACTCAAGGAAGCTCCGGAGCTTTCTAGGCCTGCCGGGGGTCAGGCCTGGCCTAGGCAGCATTGGCTCACAGCTGTCCTCGTCTCCTTAGTACGCCTAGTTGCCGTCACGTCTTTGGGAGGCCCGATGCGGTTCTCGACCCACCGTCCGTTGCGAAGCCAAGGCACGGTTAGGCGCCTATCGCTTGCGACCGCGATCTGCTTGGCGGCATTGCTGGCCGGATGTAGCTCCGGTGATGCAGACACGGCAGTGGGGCCGCCGCCGGGCCAGAGCACCGTCGCGTCGCTCCTTGCCAATGCGGGCACGACGGTCAACACGAGCGGAATCGTGAAGTGGCCAGATGGATACTGGCTTGCCTGGGACAGGCAGTCGACCTCAGGTGCCATCGTGACCGCCGTCTACAACTGGGAAGGCGGCCACTGGCGTCGGCGGGCTGACCTGACGATCGAGTCCAAGGGGAACGTCATCGACCATGGCGGCATTGGCGCATCACAGGTCATCACCGTCGCGTCGCTGACCGGGAGCGCTTACCCGGACTTCCTGATTCACTCCTACGGAGCCGACACCTACTGGTTGAACGTGGTTTCGCGGATCGGCGGCCGGTGGCGGCTCGTCGACTTTGACGACGGCGTCGGCGCCACCCCAGGAGAAAACGAAATCAGTGTCAAAGGCCGCACCGTCGTGGTCGGATACGACGACTGCCAGCCCAACTGCGCTCAAGGTCACGTCACAAAGACGGGCTTCCACTACCAGAACGGCCTGTTTACGCCAGTGGCCCCGCCCGGATCCTGTGCCGGTGAGCGCCTGGCAACGGCAGCTCGTCTCGGCCCGTACGGCCGCGCACCGTACGGCACCTACGGGATCATCTCGTATGCCTGCGCCGACGGCTACGCCATGGCCGTCGCGTTCGTGAACGCCGATCAGACACTCACCTTCCGATCGGCCCCCGGCGCACCAGGATGGGTCGAGATCGCGAACACCATGGGCGGGCCTCAAGGCGGTATGCCCGCGCAGATCGCTAGGAAGATCATCAAGAGCCTTCAGGCTGGCCCACAGGATCTGTATTACCCGTACTGAGCACGAGGTCAGCAGGTCGGACAGGGCGGGCGTCGGTAAATCGCTCCATGATCAAAACAGCGCGCTGATGCCAGCTGCGCATACCCCAAGCACACTCCGAACGCGGCATGAGCGTGCGATCAGTCGTGGGTCTTGTAGTGCCGATCCGGGTGGTCGCAGATGCTGGGTCGTTCCGGACGACCAGGGCAGTAGGTGCACTCGGAATCGGTGCACGCCTGTTCCTGCCACCGGTCGCAGACGGGACAGAAGTAGGCGTCATGCCTGTCGCAATAGAGCAAGTCGCTCACGCATACATCGCAGACCGACACGTCGTCACCATACCGGGGAAGTCGCGCCTATCCGGTCATCAGTCAGGCGAGCCGGACAGCGGCAGATGAGGGTCCGGCGACCAAGCTGCCAGGCCAGGTCGCTCGGCGACTCGCCATGTATGCGCACCGGCCCTAAACGCATCCCGATGCCCCCGTATGCCGACGCCGATGCATGGCGGCTCAGACGGCGGCAGTCATGCGCGCAGATGTCCTCTGACGGGCCTGCCCCGTCCCAATACCGTCATCGATATATAGCGTCATAGCCATATGACCCGCACGGCAATGCGCGTACCTTCAGTGGCACATATTCCTGGTCGATGCCACGTGCGGTAGGCCTGACTCGCGATGCTGCAGTGCGCAAGATCGTGCAGCAGGCACGCCGCACCCGCCAGGCGCACGGCAGCCATGGCTGGCTCCCGAAGGCCGGCCTAACGGGAACGGGAACGACGATGGGCGAGGCACCTAAACGGCCCTGCGGGCGCAAGCTCCTGAGCTTGGCCGCAACTGGTCTTACGGCAACATTGCTCATATTAGGGGTGACTGGTTGCAGCCATCCGTGTGATGGCGATGGGGGGATCAAAACCTCTTGGAAAACAGGGCCGTCGAATCACCACGATTTGATGTATCTCTGTAATGATGGCACCACGCAGAGCGATTAGGACCTAAAAGCCAAGGCCGTGATATACCCCTGGCCCTGGGTCCTCTATCCCCCCACTGGGGCCACACAGGTGGATCAAGGCGGTTGGCCGGATGCCTCCAACATGATCACCTGCAATGAATGGTCGCGCTGAGCCCCGCATAAGAATGTGCTGGCACGACGCACTACTTTCGGCATGACCGAGCGTCGATGGCCGCCGAAGGTCAGCTAGATCTGC
>CAYPQM010000165.1:0-14580 GCA_964412845.1 uncultured Streptosporangiaceae bacterium | reverse complement strand
TCACCATCACCAACAACGCCGCCGCGATCACCAGCTGGACGCTGGCCTACTCCTACACCGGTAACCAGGCGCTGGCCCAGGGCTGGAGCGGGAACTGGAGCCAGTCCGGCAAGAACGTCACCGTGACCAACGCGAGCTGGAACGGCAGCCTGGCCACCGGCGGGTCCACCTCCATCGGCGCCAACTTCAGCTACAGCGGCACCAACACCGCGCCCACCGCCTTCACCCTCAACGGGGTGGCCTGCAACGGCGCCTCCCCCTCCCCCTCGCCCAGCGTGACCCCCACCCGGACCCCGACCCCGACACCCACGCCGACCCCGACACCCACGCCCACCCCGACACCCACGCCCACCCCCACGCCGACCAGCACCCCGCCCGGCGGTCCGGCCCCGCAGCTGCACGTGTCCGGCAACAAGCTGGTCAATGCCAGCGGCACCCAGGTGCAACTGCACGGCGTGAACCGGTCGGGCACCGAGTACGCGTGCGTCCAGGGCAATGGCATCTTTGACGGCCCGAGCGACCAGGCGTCGATCACCGCGATGAAGACCTGGAACGTCAACGCGGTCCGGGTCCCGCTGAACGAGGCCTGCTGGAACGCGGAGTCGTACGTCACGCCCGCTGACGCGGGCGCGAACTACATCAACGCCATCAAGGCCTACGTCAGCCTGCTGAACTCCAACGGCCTGGTGGCGATCCTGGACCTGCACTGGACCGATGGCCTGTACACCGGGAGTTCCTCCGGCTGCTCGTCCGCCCAGGCCACCTGCCAGAAGCCGATGCCGGACGCGGCCCAGGCGATCCCGTTCTGGACGTCGGTCGCCAGCACCTTCAAGGGCAACGACGCGGTCATCTTCGACCTGTTCAACGAGCCCTACGCGTCCCGGGCCACCGGCAGCACGGCCAGCGGCTGGACCTGCTGGCTGTCCGGCGGCACCTGCCCGGGCATCGGGTACCCGGTGGCGGGGATGCAGTCCATGGTCAACGCGGTCCGCTCCACCGGCGCGAACAACGTCCTCATGCTCGGCGGCGAGGAGTACTCCAACGACCTGGGCTCATGGCTGGCCAACAAGCCCACCGACCCTGACAACAACCTGGTCGCGTCCTTCCACGACTACAACTTCAATGTGTGCATCAGCTCGTCCTGCTGGTCCACCACGGTCGCGTCGGTGATCGCGTCCGTCCCGGTGATCGCCGGGGAGATCGGCGAGAACGACTGCGCGTCCGGATTCATCAGCCAGCTGATGGCCTTCCTGGACTCCTCGCACACCAGCTACCTGGCCTGGGCCTGGAACGCTGACTTCGCGTGCTCGTCCGGTCCCGGGCTGGTCACCGACTACACCGGGACGCCCACCAACTACGGCGCGGGATACAAGGCCCACATCCTGACCTTGCCCTGAGTCGGCCACCCTGAGGCTGGCCCTCTCCGGGGATAAGCAGCCCTCCTGACCGTGGCGGGCTCCCGTATGTGCTGCGGGAGCTCGCCACTTCCATGTTCCGGCCCGGTCGGCGGCTGTCCCGCTGCTCCCGCCGGGCGAAAGTTACACATCAGGGGACGGCGGAGCGTGCCGGCTCATGGTTGTTGGGCTGCGATGACGCCGGCCCCGGCGGGGGCGCGGCGGCCGCTGCCTTGCCGGCCCGGCCGGGCCCACCTAACGTCCGGACCGGGACGCCGCCCACCGCGAGGCGAGCGTCCCGCTGCCCGAGGAGGTCGCCGTGACTAAAATCCCGATGCGCCGCTGGCCGAGGCGGGCCGGGGCGCTGGCCCGGCTGCTCGGCGCGTCCGCGCTGCTGGCCGCGGGTGTGGTGGCGGCGGTGCCGGGGACCGCCAGCGCGGCCTCCACCTGCACGGTCGGCTACACGGTGGTGAACAACTGGCCGGGCGGTTTCCAGGCCGGCATCACGATCACCAACAACGGGGCGCCGATCACCAGCTGGGCGCTGGCCTTCACGTTCCCCAACGCGCAGCAGGTCAGCGGCGGCTGGAGTGGCACGTTCACGCAGAACGGCCAGTACGTCACGGTGACCAGCATGAGCTATAACGGCGCACTGGGCACCGGCGGCTCCGTCACGATCGGGTTCACCGGCACGGTCGGCGCGACCAACGCGGTACCCAGCTACTTCACGGTCAACGGTTTCGCCTGCAACGGCGCCGCGCAGCTCCCGTCGGTGAACATCACCAGCCCCGCGGCGGGCCAGGGTTTCACCCCCGGATCAAGCGTGCCGATCACGGCGAACGCGATCGAGCCCACCGCGTCGATCACCAAGGTCGAGTTCTTCGAGGCATCCACGCTGCCCGGCACCTCGCACACCCCGGTGCTGATCGGCACCGCGACCGCCAGCCCGTACACCGTCACCTGGCCCAGCGTGCCGGCCGGGTACTACGCGCTGACCGCGGAGGCCTTCGACAGCGCCGGCGCCACCGCCACCTCCGCGCCCGACCCGGTCAGCGCGGTGTCGGCCACGAGCACCGCGCCGCAGCTGCACGTGTCCGGCAATCAGCTGGTGAACGCCAGCGGTGGCCAGGTGGTGCTGCACGGGGCGAACCGGTCTGGCGGCGAGTTCTCCTGCGTGCAGGGCACCGGCCTGTGGAACGGGCCGATGGACCAGGCGTCGATCACCGCGATGAAGAGCTGGGGCATCACCGCGGTCCGGGTGCCGCTCAACGAGGCCTGCTGGAACGCCGAGTCCTACGTGAACGCCGCCTACGCGGGCGCCACCTACCAGGCGGCTGTCAAGGCCTACGTCAGCCTGCTGAACGACAACGGCATCGTCGCGATCCTCGACCTGCACTGGACCGACGGCACCTACACGGGCACGTCGTCGGGCTGCGCGGCCGCTACGGCGACCTGCCAGAAGCCGATGCCGGACGCGGCGCAGTCAGTACCGTTCTGGACGTCGGTGGCGACCGCGTTCAAGAGCAACGACGCGGTGATCTTCGACCTGTTCAACGAGCCGTACCCGTCGCGGGCCGACAACTTCAACGAGACCGAGGGCTGGCAGTGCTGGCTCAACGGCGGCAGTTCCTGCGTCGGCATCTCCTATGCCGTCGCCGGGATGCAGACCCTGGTGAACGCCGTCCGCGCGACCGGAGCGAACAACGTGATCATGCTAGGCGGCCTGGAGTACGCCAACGACCTGACCCAATGGCTCAGCTACAAGCCCACCGACCCCGACGGGAACCTGGTCGCCTCCTGGCACTCCTACAACTTCAACACCTGCAAGACGCTGGACTGCTGGACCAGCCAGATCGCCCCGGTCGCGGCCTCCGTCCCGGTCATCGCGGGCGAAATCGGCGAGAACGACTGCGCCGACACGTACCTGAACACGCTGATGCCCTGGCTGGACTCAGCGCACATCAGCTACCTGGCGTGGACCTGGAACAACTGGGACTGCTCGCAGGGCCCGGCGCTGATCACCGACTGGGTGGGTGATCCCACCCCCTACGGCGCCGGGTATCAGGCCCACCTGGTGTCCCTCGCGGGCGGCTGACGGGCGGGTTCGCGGCGGTGCGGCCGCCGGGCGCCTTCGATTGCGATGAGGGCCGCCCAGGCCGCCCGCAGGGTATCCGTTGGGCAAAGCGATCACCGAACGTGTTCGGCATGGCTACTTTGAGTTACGCCATTGGCCGGAAGGCCCGGCCGTACGGACACCTCTACGGAGGAAGCCCATGGTCCCGAAACGCCTCACGAGCACCATTCAGATATTTACCACTATGTCCCGGCTGGCTGCGGCCGCGACCCTGACCGGCGCGACGACTGTCCTGATCGGCCTGGCCGGGGCACCGCAGGCGAGCGCGGCCACGGCGCCGATCTCGCTGGGCACCGCCGCCAACTACGCGGTTCTCGCCGCGTCGACGGTCACGAACACCGGTCCCAGCACCATCACCGGCAATCTCGGGCTCAGCCCGGGCACAGCGGTCACCGGGTTTCCCCCCGGGCAGGTGACCGGGGCCATCGACACGGCCGACACCGCCGCCCTCAAGGCCCAGAACGACCTGACCAGCGCGTACAACGCCGCTACGGCCACCCCGACCACGGCCACCATCCCGGTGGAACTCGGCGGGACCACCCAGACCCCAGGCGTGTACGCCTCCCCGGCGGGCACGTTCGGGATAACCGGAACGCTGACCCTCGACGCTCAGGGCGACCCGAACGCCGTCTTCATCTTCAAGGCCGCATCCACGCTCATCACGGCGTCCGCCAGCACCGTGGACCTCGTCAACGGCGCGCAGGCAGCCAATGTCTTCTGGCTTGTCGGCAGCTCCGCGACGCTCGGAACCTATTCCGTCATCGATGGAAACATCATGGCCCAGGCCTCGATCACCGTCACCACGGGGGTCACGGTAGACGGCCGTGCGCTGGCCCGCAGCGCCGCGGTCACGCTGGACTCGGACATGATCGCCCCGCCGGTCAGTGTCCAGGCGCCCGTCAGCACTACCACCAGCCTGACCACATCGGTAAACCCGGTGCCGTCGGGGCAGCCGGTCACCTTCACCGCCGTGGTGGCGGCCGGCACCGGTGCGGCCATCCCGGTCGGCCTCGTGGCGTTCACGGACAGCTCAGCGCTGCTGGGCGTGGTCACCCTCGACAGCGCCGGGAAGGCGGCGCTCACGACCTCCACCCTGGCCGCCGGCCTGCATACGATCACCGCCTACTACATCGGCGTGACCGGATTCGGGAGCAGTCAATCACCGCAGATCTTCGAACTCATCGGCTGGAGCTGGCCCGCTTTCCGGGCCATGGAGTCGGCGCACCGAGCCAGTTGATCATGTCGGTGAGCAGGACGCACCAGTAAGCAGGCCGGAGGGCAGGCCGATGACGGCCTGCCCTCCGGTCAGGGCAGCTTCCAGTCGATGGGCGGCGCGCCGCGGGATTCCAGCAGGGCGTTGACCCGGCTGAACGGCCGGGAGCCGAAGAACCCGCGGTCGGCCGAGTTCGGGCTGGGATGCGCCGACTCGACCAGCGGCACGCCATCCAGCAGCGGCGCGAGGTTGCGCGCGTCCCGGCCCCATAGGATCGCCGCGAGCGGCTCCGGCCGCGCCGCGAGCGCCCTGATGGCCTGCTCGGTCACCTCTTCCCAGCCCTTCCCGCGGTGCGAGCCGGGCTGGCCGGGGGCCACGGTGAGCACCCGGTTCAGCAGCAGCACGCCCCGCTCCGCCCACGGCGTGAGATCGCCGTTGGCTGGCCTGGGGTGGCCAAGGTCCGCCGTGTATTCCCGGAAGATGTTGCCCAGGCTGGGAGGCAGCCGCCGGATTTCCGGCGCGACCGAGAAGCTCAGGCCCACCGGGTGGCCCGGGGTCGGGTAGGGGTCCTGGCCGACGATCAGCACCCGCACCTCACTCAGCGGCTGCTGGAACGCGCGCAGCACCTGGTCCCCGGCGGGCAGGTACCGGCGCCCGGCCGCGATCTCGGCCCGCAGGAAGTCGCCCATCGCCCGGATACGCCCGGCGACTGGTTGGAGCGCAGCCGCCCAACCTGCCTCTACACCTGGAATTAGGTCTTGCTGAGTCATGGCGGAACCTTACTGCCCGGCGCCGGACCGTTCCAGATAGCCAGGCTGGACATCGCGTACATCGCCGCCCACGAATCGTCGGCACCTTTTCAGAGCAGACATGCCGAGCGATTCGAGGGCCGGGCATAGCAGCGAGCCACTGGTAAAGCCCTATTGTTAGATCATCCAGACACACCCGGGTGAGCCGAGAGTACCGGCCGCGGTTGCGGTCATCGTCGCGATCGGGCTCTATGCGGCGCTCCCCAACCGGCTATTGATCGGTCCGCGCTACGTCGTGCCCGGACTGGAGCTGATCCTGTTCATACCGCTGGTGCTGGCCAACCCGCGGCGGATGAGTAAGCAGAATCGGCTCCTGCGCCGGCTGTCAATTGCGCTACTGCTGCTGATCGCGGTATCGAATCTCGCCGCGCTCGTACTGCTGATCCGCTCGCTGGTCATCGGCCAGGCGACGGCTGGCGGGCAGCTGCTCGGGGCCGCCGGGCAGGTCTGGTTTACCAACGTGCTGGTCTTCGGCCTCGCGTTCTGGGAACTCGACCGCGGCGGCCCGGTCAGCCGAATCCGGGTGGCACATCCGGGGCTACCGGCGGCCGACTTCCGGTTCCCGCAGGACGAGGACCACGACGCGATCGCCGAAGTCGCGCGACGCTCTTCGGCGAAGACGGGATGGACGCCCGGGTTTGTTGACTACCTCTACGTCTCGGTCACCAACTCCTCAGCGTTCAGCCCCACCGACACGATGCCCTTGTCCGAACGCGCGAAGCTGCTCATGGCCGCCGAATCGATCTCAGCGCTGACGCTTTCGGTGCTCGTGGTCTCCTTTGGCGTCGGCCTGCTCAAACACTGACGAAGATCGTCTCGTCAGCTGGATCGGGGCTGTGCCACGGCGGTTCGAAATCCACGCCGGCCCACCGGGTTTCAGGTACTTTCATCTCCGCCGCGCCGCTGCGCTGCCCGTGACCAGCGCAAAGCCCGGGGACGGCGGCAGTGGGCGACAGCGGCCTTGACCGGCCGGCGGCCCTCTCGGATACGTTCCGCTCGGGTTGCCGCCCGCCGCGGCTTGCATGTCCGTGGCGGGCGGGCCTGACCCCGACACGGTCCGACCCATGGCCGGGCGCCCGCTCAGGGGCGCCCGGTCCAGGGTCAGGCCGCGGCGCGGCAACGTCCTGAGGAGACACGGATGCGGCTACCTTCTGCGGTCGCGGCGCTGACCGGCACTCTGGCCCTGGTGGCCGCGGGGCTGGCGGGCGCCGGTGCGGTGATCCACGCGGCGAACAGCGCGCTGAGCGCGCCGGCGGCCGGTGTGGGCACCGGCTACTGGCACACCAGCGGTAACCAGATCCTGGACTCCAGCGGGAACCCCGTGCGGATCGCCGGGATCAACTGGTATGGCTTCGAGACCCCGGACGAGATCGCGCATGGCCTGTGGGCGCAGGATTACCACGCGGTCATCAACGACATCAAGAACCTGGGCTACAACACCATCCGCATCCCGTTCTCCAACCAGATGGTGGAGACGCCGATCGTTCCGCAGAACTTCAGCCAGTACAACAGCACCGGCCCGATCAACACGGACCTCGCGGGGCTCAACTCGCTGCAGATCCTGGACAAGATCATCAACTACTCCGGCCAGGTGGGCCTGAAGGTAATCCTGGACAACCACCGGTCCGAGGCGGGGGAGACGGCCGAGGCGAACGGCCTGTGGTACACCAGCGCCTACCCCAGCTCGGCGTGGGTCAACGACTGGGTGACGCTGGCCAAGCGGTACGCGGGCAACCCCACGGTCATCGGCTTCGATCTGCGCAACGAGCCGCATACCCCGGCGGGCGACACGTACGCGCAGGGTGCCACCTGGGGCACCGGCGCCGCGGCCACCGATGTCAGGCTCGCCTATGAGCAGGCGGGCAACGCCGTCCTGGCCGTGGACCCGAATGCGCTGATCTTCTGCGAGGGCATCGGCGAGACCCCGAACTCCTCCGGCGGCTTCGACTCCACCTGGTGGGGCGGCGACCTCGCGCTGGCGGGCCAGTTCCCGGTCACGCTCAGCTCCCCGGGCCATGTGGTCTACTCCGCGCACGACTACGGCCCGGACCTGTTCCAGCAGACCTGGTTCAATTCCTCGACCACCCCGGCCAGCCTGGACGCGGTCTGGGCCAAGTACTGGGGGTACCTCTACACCTCCAACACCGCCCCGGTGTGGGTCGGCGAATTCGGCACCGACAACGCGGCCGCGGACGTCTCCAGCACGGCCGCGGGCTCGCAGGGCCAGTGGTTCTCCAGCCTCGTGTCGTACATCAAGAGCAACCCGGCGATGGGCTGGACCTACTGGGCGCTCAACGGCGAGGACTCCTTCGCCCTGCTGGACAACGGTTACGACGCGACACCGGTCAGCGCGGCCAAGCAGTCCCTGCTGGCGACCATCGAGTTCCCGCTGCCCGGCGCGGTGAACGGCACACCGCCGCCGACCGGATCGGCCGCCCCCGCCGCCTGCAGGGCCGTGTACTCGCTGACCAACAGCTGGGCCGGCGGCTTCCAGGGCCAGATCGTGCTCACCAACACCGGCGGCGCGGCCATCAGCCCCTGGTCGCTCACCTGGACCTTCCCGGGTGACCAGAAGATCGGCAGCATGTGGACGGCCAGCTACACCCAGTCCGGTGCGAACGTGACCGCCGTCAACCTGTCCTACAACGCGACCATCGCGCCGGCCGGCTCGGTCACCATCGGCTTCACCGGCACCTTCACCAGCAGCGACGCCTCGCCCACCGCGTTCGCGGTGAACGGCACCGCCTGCAGCTGACACCCCGCTTCTTTACCTAACGGAGGCTCCGTGGTGGTTCCGCGCACCATGTACCGGGTGCTGCGACGCTCATCGCCGCGGGCGGCGGCGGGCCTGGTGGCGCTGGCGATGAGCGCGGTGGGAGTGGCGGCTGTGTCTGGTCCCGCGGCCGCCGCTGACACAGCGACGATCAATGGCGCGACCACGTTCCAGACGATGGCGGGGTTCGGCGCGTCGGAAGCGTTCGGCCAGGCTGACACGATCATGAACGCACCGTCAGCGACCCAGCAGCAAGCACTGGACTTGCTGTTCAGCCCGACGTCAGGCGCGGGCCTGACCATTCTGCGCAATGAGATCAGCGCGGACCCAGGCATCACGATCGAGCCGTCCGCGCCGGCCAGCCCGACCGCGACTCCCGCCTACAGCCCGCTCGGCACCGACCAGGGGCAGGAGTGGCTGGCCCAGACCATCAAGGCCGATTACGGCGTCACCAACGTCTTCGCTGACGCGTGGAGCGCTCCGGGATTCATGAAGACCAACAACTCGCCGCTCAACGGCGGGACGCTATGCGGGGCCCCGGGCGCTACCTGCGCCAGTGGTGACTGGCGCCAGGCGTATGCGAACTATTTGGTGCAGTACGCCAAGGACTACGCGGCGGACGGTGTCCCGCTCAGCTACCTCGGCCCAGTCAATGAACCTAGCTTCACGCCGAGTGGGTACGACGGCATGACGCTCACCCCGGCGCAGACCGCGAACCTCATCGACGTCCTCGGCCCCACAATGAAAGCCTCAGGGCTGTCTACCCAGATTGAGTGCTGCACGTCCATCGGGTGGGACTCAGCGCAGCAGTACGCCGCGGCCATTGAAGCCGACCCGGCCGCGCTTTCCTACACCCCGCTGTTCACCAGCCACGGCTACAGCGCACCACCCAACTCGCCGCTCGCGGGCTGGTCCAAGCCCGTGTGGGAGACGGAGTGGTCCACGTTCGAGACCTGGGACCCCGCCTGGGACGACGGCACCGACGCGGCTGGGCTCACCTGGGCGCAGAACCTTTACACCGGGCTGACCGCCGCCAACCTGAACGCCTTCTTGTACTGGTGGGGGAGCAGCCCCGCGTCGGTGAGCAATGACAACGGGAACCTCATCCAGATCAACGGGTCCACCGTGGCCGCCTCCGGGCGGCTGTGGGCCTTCGCCAACTACAGCCGGTTCGTCCGCCCGGGCGCGGTGCGGATCGCCGCGACCAGTTCCAACAGCGCGGATGACCTGACCGCGTTCAAGAACACCGACGGGTCGGTGGCCATCGTGGCACTGAACACGGCGCAGACCGCGGACCCGGTCACGTTCTCGCTGTCCGGCACGGGAACGGCCAACGGGGCCACGGTCACCCCGTACCTGACCAGCACCTCCAGCGACACGGCCGCGCAAGCCACCATCCCGGTCAGCGGCGGCGCGTTCACCGCGACCATCCCGGCCCGCTCCCTGGTCACCTACGACATCCCGGCCGGATCCACCAGCACCGGGAACACGGTGACCGTGACCAACCCGGGCAACCAGGCCGGCGCCACCGGCACCGCGGTCAGCGTGCAGATCCACGCGTCCGACTCGGCGGCCGGGCAGACCCTCAGCTACACCGCGGCCGGGCTGCCCGCCGGCCTGTCGATCAGCTCGACGACCGGGCTGATCTCCGGCACCCCGACGGCCGGCGGGACATCGACGGTCACCGTGACGGTACGAGACGCCACAGGTGCCTCGGGATCCACCACGTTCACCTGGGCGGTCGCGGCTCCCGCCGGGGCCTGCACGGTCAGCTACACGACCCAGAGCCAGTGGGCGGGCGGCTTCGTGGCCAGCATAACCATCAGCAACTCTGGCTCGTCGCCGATCAGCGGCTGGGCGCTGGGCTTCACCTTCCCCGGTGATCAGAAGATCACCAATGCCTGGAACGGGGTGACCGGGCAGAGCGGCGAAGGCGTGACCATCACCAACCAGAACTACAACGCCACGATCGCGGCCGGCGCCAGCACCTCGCTAGGCTTCCAGGGCACCTGGACCAGCAGCGACGCGGTCCCCGCCAGCTTCACCCTCAACGGCACCGCCTGCACGACCTGAGCTGGCCCTCCGGTTTCTCCGGCGCACACAACAGTGCGGTGCATTGTGGCCGCGCCGCAGGGCGCACAATGCACCGCACTGATTAGTGCCGTCAGGCTGTGCGGCTCAGCACGACTTTCAGCGCGCCGGTCTCGGCGGCCCGGGCGAACACGTCGTAGGCCTGATCGAACTCATCGAGTGCGAAGCGGTGCGTGATGAACCGCCCCGCGTCGATCTGGTGGCTGGTGAGCAGGCGCAGCAGGGTCGAAGTGGAGTACGCATCAACCAGGCCGGTGGTGATGGTGATGTTCTTGATCCACAGTTCCTCAAGGTGCAGCGTGGCAGGCTCGCCGTGCACGCCGATGTTGGCGATGTGCCCGCCGGGCCGGGCCAGCTGAGCGGCCAGCTCAAAGGTCGCAGGCACGCCGACCGCTTCGATGGCCACGTCGGCGCCCAGGCCGCCGGTCAGCTCGCGGACCACCGCCAGGGCGTCCTCGCGGCCGTTGTTCACGGTGATGTCCGCGCCGAACCGCTTGGCTGCTTCCAGCCGGGAGTCGGCCAGGTCGATCGCGACGATGTGGCTGGGGCTGAGCAGGCGAGCGCCGGTGATCGCGGACAGGCCGATCGGGCCGGCCCCGACGATCGCGACCACATCACCCGGCCGCACCTGGCCGTTGAGCACGCCGACCTCATAGGCGGTCGGCAGGATGTCCGCGAGCATGAGGATGTCCTCGTCTGAGGCACCTCCCGGGACCAGATAGGTGGAGGTGTCCGCGAACGGCACGCGGACATACTCGGCCTGGGTGCCATCGATCTTGTGACCGAGGATCCAGCCGCCACCGCCGAGGCACTGCCCGGCATGGCCTTCCCGGCAGAACCGGCAGGTCCCGCACACCGAGATGCAGGAGACCAGAACACGGTCGCCGACCTTGACCGCCTTCACGCCGCTGCCGACCGACTCGACGGTGCCGACCGCTTCGTGGCCGAGGATCCGGCCGTCGGTCACGGCTGGCACGTCACCCTTCAGGATGTGCAGATCAGTGCCGCAGATCGTGGTGGCGTCGACCCGGACTATCGCGTCCGTGTCGGCGGCGATTTCTGGCTTCGGCACGTCCTCCCAGGCCTTCACGCCCGGACCGTGGTAAACAAGCGCTCGCATGACCATCTCCTGTTATCCGCCCGGGGCCGGCCCATCCGTGACCTTCTGCCCGGTCTAAGTCACCACGATGCCCGCCGGGCCCGCCGCGGGGCAGTGCCGGACGTCCTGCCGGACGGGCCGAATGTCACACGTGCCGCCGGGCGGGTCCTTAGCGCGGCGGCAGCCAGCACCGGGCCGGGATGGCGGTCTCCCGGTACCCTCCCGCGCCGTCCGGCGCGACGTGCCAGGCATGCCGGCCGGGCACGATGCCCAGCGCTTCCCGGAACCCGGTGCCCACGTAGTGCAGCCCGACCCCGTCCTCGGTCGCGTACCCGGCGGGAAGCTGGCCCGCCGCGATCAGCTCCCGGAAGCGTTCCCGGCGCGGCTGCTCACCCAGATCGTCGTGCACGCCGTTGCTGAACGGAAGGAAACCGAGGCCATCGCTGATCGGGTCGAGGGAATCGGCGAAGGAATCGGTGACCCCGCCCTGGTGCCAGCACACGCTCCCGGCGCTCTGCCCGGCCAGCACCACCCCCGCTGTCCAGCACTCCCGGATGATCTCGTCGAGCCGGTGCGCCCGCCAGACCGCGAGCAGGTTCACCACGCTTCCGCCGGATACGAAGATCACGTCCTGGGCCAGCAGGTGCGCCCGGACATCAGGCACGTTCGGCTGGGTGAACAGCGCCAGGTGGGACAGGTCCGCGGCACCGTACCAGTCGGCGATGCCGTACCACTGGTCAAGGTACGCCGGTGAGTCGCCGACCGCCGTGGCGATCAGGCACACTTTCGGCCTGCGGGCCCCGGACAGCGCCGCCGCCTGCCGCAGCTGGCCGCCGATCATCTCGGACGGGGCATCCTCGGCCGGATACAGCACTCCCGAGCAGGCGAGGATCTGCCGCTCCCGGTCCACACGTTCCCCCTGATTCCCCGGTCCGGCGGCCAGCACCGACAATGGATCAGTGATGGAGGTTGAACCGGGCCGCTTCGAAGAGATGGTTGTCACGGCGCTGGACGGGCTGCCGGGGAACCTCGGTGCGCTGATGCGCAACGTGGCGGTCACCGTCGAGCACGAGGCTGGCCCGCCGGGCCTGCTCGGGCTCTATGAAGGCATCCCGCTAACCAGCCGCACCACGAATTATGCCGGGGTTTTGCCGGACCGGATCACCATCTACCGCGTCGCGATCTGCCAGATATGCCGCAGCGCGGACGAGGTCGTCGACCAGGTCCGGCGGACCGTCATCCATGAGGTGGGGCACCATTTCGGCATCAACGACGACCGCCTGCACGAACTGGGCTGGTAAGCAGACCGCGCCCGCCCGGGTGATTTCCGCCCGGGCGGGCGCGGTGCTGGATCAGTGGCTCACCGGTGGCGGTGGCCGGTTGCGGTTACGGGACGACGGGGTTGGCGTTCTGCACCAGCTGGGTGAACTGGGCCGGGAACCAATTGCCGGCCGGGATGTCGAACCCGGGTATGGCGTCGGTGGGGTAGCTGTTCCCGCTGCCGTCCGTCTGGGTGCCGCCCGGGTCACAGTGCGGGTCACCGTGCGAGTGAGTGGCGGTCGGGTAGTCGCCGTCGGACTCGCCGGGCGGCTTGATCCAGACGTAGGCGTACAGGTGGCTGAACGACGGGTTCGGGTTGGCCTGGGGGAACGCCCCGAGACCCGCGCCGTTCACGTTGCACCAGTCGCCGCGGAACGGCCGCTGGTCGACCTTCGACTGGTTGACGAACGTCGCCACCGTGGTCGAGGTGCTCGCGGCGGTGGGCCGGAGCGGGCCGCCCCAGCCGTTGCGCGAGGTATCGATCAGCATCCCGACGTTGGCCGAGAATCCGGCGCCGACCAGGTTGGTGTACATCGCCTCGTCGTAGGTCAGCTCGTCGATGTACGGGTCGAATGAGTAGAACTGGGTGGAGTCCACCGGCTGGCCGCCGATGCTCTCGGTCGCCGTCATGAACGGCTCGCTCGTCGGGATGGTGTTGGCCGTGTTGCTGATGAAGCCGTCGACGCTGCTCACGCCGGCCGTGGTGCCCGCGGCCACGGAGTGGATCAGCGACACCGCCGGGCCCATGTTGCTGGGCCAGCCCAGCCAACCCGAGTGGCCGAGGTCGATGTAGTTGTACACGTTCGGGATCGCGTGCAGCTTGTTGAGCGCGTACTGGATGCCGCTGACGTAGGCACCGCTGGAGTTGGCCAGGGCGCAGGACGGAATGCTGAGGTTGGTGACCAGGTTCGGCAGCGAATCATCCTCGACGACCGCGACCACCCGGATGTTGGTGTGCTCGTAGTCGGTGAGGATCTGCGCGATCGGGTTGATGTAGTCCTGCTCGTAGTACTGCAGGCCGTTGTTGTTGATGGTCAGCTCTCCGTTGGAGGCGAGCGCCGCGCAGTCACGGTTGGGCAGGTCGTAGACGACGATCGGGACGATGATCGGCGTGCTGCCCGTCGCGTGGCTGGCCGCGTTGGCCAGCTGCGCCTGGAAGCTCATCCGGTTGCTGTTGCCCGACCCGCCGTAGATCGCCGCGATGCGGTCCAGCCAGATGCCGGTCGACTGCTGGCCGACCAGTGTCATCTGCGCGGCCAGCGTGCCGCTCGCGCCGGCCGACGAGGTGGCCACCTCGGCGGCGTAGTCGGGGTTGGCGTACCAGGTCGAGCCGGTGAACGGGTTGGCCACGTGCGAGGGCGTCGTGGACGAGCCCGCGGCCGTCTCGGTACCGGTCACGTGCACCGACGTGAGGCCGGGGGTGCTGGCCGTGAAGGTGGCGGCCCCGGTGCCGGTGGCGTTGGCGGCGACCGTCACGGGCTGTGCGTACATCCAGTTGCTGGTGGTGAAGGTGAGCGAGGAGCCGGACGTGATGGTCTCCCCGGCGTTACCGGAGGCGGCCACGGTCACGGTGATGTTGCCGGTGGGCGCCGCGGACAGGCTCACGCCGATCACTTCGCTGGTGCCCTGGGCCACGGTGAACGTCGGCGGGTTCACCAGCAGCGAGCCGCCGCCCGTGCCGGTTGACCCGGTGGGGGTGGGAGTCGGAGTCGGCGTCGGCGTCACGGTCGGGGTGGGTGTGGGGGTG
>CAYPQM010000164.1:0-14789 GCA_964412845.1 uncultured Streptosporangiaceae bacterium | reverse complement strand
AGGTGGCTGGCGGACCGTGGCGCCAGCGCTGTCGAACTCGCCATTCTGGCGCCCGCCCTGCTCTTCGCGACCCTGCTCATCGTGCAGTTCGCGCTCTGGTTCGACGCCCGCCACGCAGCGCTCGCGGCGGCCCAGGCGGGAGCCCGGGTGGCCCGGGCTGAGGCGGCGACCAACGCGCGCTGGCAAGCGGACGCGCAGCGGGAGGCGACCCAGTACTACGACGCTCTGGGCACCAAACTGCTCACCGGGGTCCAGGTGCCGCAGCCGGTCCGGGACCAGGCGAACAACGTCTACGTCACGGTCACCGGGCGGGTCGCTGGCATCCTGCCCTGGCATATGACGATCCAGCAGACGGCCGGAGGGCCGGTCGAGTGCTTCCGGCCCGCGGGCGGAGGCGGCGCATGCGGCTGAGGACCATGCGGCTGAGGACATGGCTGGGCGCCCGGCTCAGCGAGCGGGGATCGATGGCGGTCGAGTTCGTCGTCATCACGCCCGCATTCGTGCTGTTGCTGCTGCTGATCGGCGCGGGTGGCCAGTGGGTCAGCGCGAGCGGTCAGGTGGACGGAGCCGCCCGGGACGCCGCCCGGGCCGCGACCCTGGGCCGGTCACCGGCTGAGGCACGCAGCCAGGCCCGGCTGGCCGCGGCCGCCGATCTGCCTACCCTCTGCTCGGGCAGTGGCGGCCTGCAGATCCAGGTCACGCCGTTGTCCGACGGGAGTGCCGCGCCGTTCGCCACCGCCAATGAGCTTCAGGTGAGGGTGACGTGCACGGCCGGGCTGGCCGTATTCCGGCTGGTCGGTTTCCCGGCGACGCATCCGTTCCAGGCGGTCGCGGTGGCTCCGCTGGACACTTTCGTGTGCCGGAACGGGGCCGGATGCTAGGGCGTGTCCCGCAGATCTTCAGGCGGCCAAGATCTACGAGACGCCCGCCAAGCCGCCGGTCCCGCAGCGACGACCGCGGCTCGATCGCCCTGTGGGTGATCATATTTACCTTCGCTGTCATCGTGCTGGTAGCGCTCATGGTGGATGGCGGGCAGCTGATGAACGCGAAGGAACGGGCGGCGGACGTAGCCGAGCAGGCGGCCCGCGCGGCCGCGAATGATGTCAGCGTGGCCGACCTGCGGGCTGGGAAAGTCGCTATCGCCACCGGCGCCTGCGCGCCGGGCGGTCCGGCGGCCAGCCTGGTCGCGTCGTATGGCCAGGGGATCGGCGTCACCGCCGTCATCCCGGCTACCTACCGGGGCAGCCAGGGCTGCACCACGGGCCTGAAAATGACCGCCACCGGCCCGGCGCATTTCGCTACCGTCACCGTCGAGGTCACCACCGTTCCCGTCATCCCTATCGGAATCTTCGGCAGTTACCAGGTCCCGGCCACGGCGACCGCCGTTCTTGAGTGTGGGATCAATCAAGGAGTTGCTTGCTGATGGCGCCGCCGATTCCACGAACCAGGCGGCCACCGGTTGGCCGCCGCCGGTCAGCGGGGGATGTGCTGGCCGGGTTCTTCGCCGTCGTGGCCCTGCTCGCGCTCACTATTGGCGTGCCGCTCGGCCTGATCATGGTCTTCGGAGTGCCGGTCCATGGCCTGCCCGGCCTGTCCGTGCTCACTCACCAGCTCGACATCTTCGCGATCCTGAAGCTGCTGTCCGTGCTCGTCTGGCTGGCCTGGCTGCAGCTCGTGTTCTGCGTTATCGCGGAGATCAGGGCGGCCGCGCGGAACACCGGGATGCCGGCCCGGGTTCCGCTGGCCGGCGGCACCCAGGCGGTCGTGCACCGGCTGGTGACGGCCGCGCTGCTGCTGTTTACCGCGTCGGCGGTACTGTCGCCCGCCTTCGCGCACTCCGCGCCGCGGGCGCCGCATGCCATCTCGGCGCCGGCTGTGCACCGGTCACCGGGCGGCACCCCGCAGGTCATGCAGGATGCCCGGCCGCCGCAGCTGGTCGGCCAGCCTGAGGTGGCCCAGCAGCAACCCCGGATCGAGAAGGTCTACGTGGTCAAGCCGCCGGCCGGCCGTTATCACGAGAGCCTGTGGGAGATCGCGCAGAACCATCTCGGCGATGGCCGGCGCTACCGGGAGATCTTCGAGCTGAACTCCAGCCGGGTCCAGCCCGATGGGACCAAGCTCACCATCGCCAGCCTGATCCGGCCCGGCTGGGTTCTGCTGATGCCCCGGGACGCCCATGGCCCCGGTATCGAGCTGGTCACCGCCCAGCCGGCCAGCCAGACGCCCGCCGCCGCGCCGGACACGTCCGGCGCCGCCGCCCAGCACGGCCACGGGGTCAGCGCGGGCCACGGCACCGCCCTGGCGCAGGCCGGCCACAGTGTCGCCGGGGGGGCCGGTGCCTCGGTCCAGGCCGGTCGCGGCGCGGCAGCGGCGGCGCCGGCCGCCTCCGCCAACGGCGCGACCCCCCAGACGGCCGCCGGGAACGGTGCGGCGGCCCAGGACGCCGCGGGCAGCGGTGCCGCTGTCCAGGCCGGTGACGGCGGCGCTGCCCAGGCTGGTGCCGCGCACCAGCCCGGCACCGGATCAGCCGAAACCGCCCGGCCCCACTGGTTCGGGCCGGTCTATCCGAACGACCTGGCCGCCGCGTCCCTGCTGGCCGCCGGGGTGCTGGCGGTACTGGGCCGGCGCCGCCGCGAGCAGCTGTGGCGGCGCGCGTTCGGCCGCCGGGTGATCGGGCCGGCCGGGGAGGCGGCCGAGGCCGAGGCGGCGATGCGCCTCGGCGCGCACGAGCCGTCGGCCCGGCTGCTCGATACCGGCCTGCGCTACCTGTCGTACGCGCTGGCCGCGGCGGGCACCGCCCCGCCGACCGTCTTCGCCGCGCATCTCGGCGAGGAAAACCTCGATCTGTGGGTGGCGCCCGCGGACCGCAACCCGCCCGCACCGTGGACCGCCGTGGGCGACGGCCAGGTGTGGCGGCTGCCGCTGACCGCCGTCCAGCGGATCGACCCGGAGCAGACGAGCGGGGCGCTGGCCCCCTTCCCCGGACTTGTCTCCATCGGCACCGACGACACCGGCCGGGTCATGGTGGACCTGGAGGCAGCGCATGGCCTGATCGCGGTCACCGGGCCCGCGGCCATGGTCAGCTCGGCGCTGGCGGCCCTGGCGGTGGAACTCGCGACCAACCGCTGGTCGGACCGGATGCAGATCACCCTGGTGGGTTTCGGCGAGGAACTCACCACCCTCGCGCCGCAGCGGATCACTGCGGTGCGCACCCTGGATGAGGCCCTGCCTGCCCTGGAGACGCGTGCCGAGGAAGTGGCCGCCGCGATGGCCGCGTCCGGCGTCGGTTCCGTGCTGACCGGCCGCTCCCTCGGCATCCACCCGGAGGCCTGGGCGCCGCACTACCTGATCATGGCGATCCCGCCCAGCCCGCAGGAGCAGGAACGGCTGCTCGCGCTGGCCCGGGTCAGGCACGCTGCCGCGGCGGGCTACCTGATCGCGGGGGACATTCCCGGCGCCACGTGGACCTGGGAGGTCACCGACGAGGGACGCCTGCTGGCCGCCCCGCTCGGCTTCGATGTGCAGGCACAGTTGCTGCCCGCCCGCCAGCACGCGGCCGTGGTCGAGCTGTTCTATGCCGCCACGCTGGATGAGGGCGTGGCGCTCAGCAGGCCGTTGCTCGACGCGGCCCCCGCCGAACAGCTGATTCCCGGCTCGGAAATGCCGGTGGAGATCTCCCTGCTCGGCCCGTTGTCGGTGCAGGCACCCGGGGTGATCGAGCCGGACCGGGTCGGCCTGGCCACCGAACTCGTCGTGTACCTGGCGGCGCATCCTGGGGGTGTGCACCCGAACGTGCTCACCGCCGCGATCTGGCCCCGTGGGGTGACCGCCGAGGTGCGCGATGCCGCGCTGGCCCGCGCCACGGACTGGCTCGGCACCGACAGCATCGGCCGCCCGCATCTGGCCACCGACGCCAGCGGCCGGTTCCGGCTTGGCTCCGGTGTCCGGGTGGACTGGCAGGTGTTCCGCGCGCTGGTGGCGCACGCGGACCAGGCCGCCGCGAGCGGCGGCCTGGATGAGGCCGCGTACCTGGGCCGGGCCCTCGAACTGGTCGGCGGCCAGTTGCTGGATGGCCGGGATCCGGGCCGCTACGCCTGGCTCGCCACCGATGATCTGGAGTACGAGGTGAACGCCCAGGTCGCGGACGCCGCGCACCGGCTGTCCGGGCTGCGGCTGGCGGGCGGCGATCCGCGCGGCGCCATGGAGGCCGCCCGGGCCGGGCTGCGGCTGGCGTTCAATGACGAACTGCTCTGGCGGGATCTGCTCCTCGGCGCCCAGGCGACCGGCCAGGAACAGGTCGTCCGCGCGGTGGTCGACGAGGTCAGTGCCCGGACCGCGCTGGACGAGATAATGCCCCGGATGGCCCCGGAGACCGAGTCCCTCATCGACGAGATCCTGCCCACCTGGCGCTCATCAGTCGCCTGAGCCGGCGGGGGCGGCCAGCCAGGCGTCGATCCCGGCGAGCAGGCGGGACACGGTGGCCGCGGGAGCGGCGGAGCCGCGGACCGACATCCGGGCCAGGTCCGCGATCTGCTCGTCGGCCAGGCCGTGTACCGACCTGGCGATCTCATACTGCGCGGTCAGCCGGTGGCCGAACAGCAGCGGATCGTCGGCGCCCAGCGCCACCGGCACCCCGTCCGCCAGCAGGGCGGTGAGCGGTACATCGGCCGCCACCGCCGCGATGCCAAGAGCGACATTCGAGGCCGGGCACACCTCCAGGGTGATCCCGCCGCCAGCCAGCCGTTTGGTCAGGTCACGGTCTTGCGCGGCGGCTATCCCGTGCCCGATCCGGTCGGCGTGCAGTTCATCCAGGCAGGCCCGCACGCTGGCCGGGCCGAGGAGTTCCCCGCCGTGCGGGACCGAGAGCAGCCCGGCCCGGGCGGCGATCCGGAACGCGGGCGCGAAGTCGGCCGCGGTTCCCCGGCGCTCGTCGTTGCTCAGGCCGAAGCCGATGACGCCGCGGCCCGCGTACCGGGCGGCCAGCCGGGCCAGGGTGCGCGCCTCCAGGGGATGCTTGGTCCGGTTGGACGCGATGATCACGCCGATCCCGACGCCGGTCGCCGCGGCGGCCTCCCGGGCGGCGTCCAGCACCAGTTCCACGACGGGGGTCAGCCCGCCGAAATGCGCGGCGTACCCCGAGGGGTCCACCTGGATCTCCAGCCAGCCGGACCCCTCGCTGCGCTCATCTTCGGCCGTCTCGCGGAGCAGCCGCCGGATATGCCCAGGCCGCCGGATAACCGAGCGGGCGATGTCGTACAGCCGCTGGAACCGGAACCAGCCCCGCTCGTCGGCGGCACTCAGCCGGGGCGGCCAGGAGTCGGTCAGCGCCTCCGGCAGCTGGAGGCCGCGATGGGCGGCCAGATCAACCAGCGTCGCGTGCCGCATCGCGCCGGTGAAGTGCATGTGCAGGTGCGCCTTGGGGAGCGTGGCGAGTGCCCGTGTCATTGGCCCGGGTGCCATCCGCCCAGTCTGGCACCTGCCCCGTCGCCCCGTCAGCGCGCCTCGCGCAGCAGCTTGCCGAGCCTGGTCAGTCCCTCCTCCAGGTCCGCGTCACCCAAAGCACACGACAGCCGGAAATATCCGGGTGTGCCGAACGCCTCGCCGGGCACCAGTGCGACGTCGGCATGCTCCAGGATGACCTCGGCCAGCTCGGCCGAGCTGGCCGGCCTGGTCCCGGCCAGTTCCTTGCCGAGCACGCCCTTGACCGATGGATAGCAGTAAAAGGCTCCGTCAGGCAGCGGGCAGATCACCCCGGGCATTTCGTTGAGCATGGCGGTCATGGTCTGGCGGCGCCGGTCGAAGGCAGTGCGCATCTCCGCTACCGCCGACAGGTCGCCGGTGACCGCGGCCAGCGCGGCCGCCTGCGCCACGTTGCACACATTCGACGTGAGGTGTGATTGCAGGTTCGCGGCCGCCTTGACCACGTCGGTGGGGCCGATCATCCAGCCCACCCGCCAGCCGGTCATCGCGTATGTCTTGGCCACGCCGTTCAGGCTGATCCAGGTGTCCGCGATCTCCGGCGCCACCGTGGGCATCAGGGCGTAGCGCGCGGCGCCGTAGACGAGGTGCGAGTAGATGTCGTCGGTGGCCACCCAGAGCCCGTGGCTGGCCGCCCACCGGCCGATCCCGGCTAGCTGCTCCGGCGAGTAGACGGCACCGGTCGGGTTGGACGGGGAGGTGAGCAGCAGCAGCTTGGTCCGCTCGGTGCGGGCCGCTTCGAGGTCCGCCACCGGCGCGAGGTAGCCGGTGTTTTCATCGGTCAGCACCGGCACTATGACCCCGCCGGCCAGCTTGATCGACTCCGGGTACGTGGTCCAGTACGGGGTGGGCAGCAGCACCTCGTCGCCGGGGTCCAGGAGGGTGGCCATGGACTCGTAGACGGCCTGCTTGCCGCCGTTGGTGACGAGCACCTGGGAGGCTTTCACCTGGTACCCGGTGTCCCGCGCGGTGACGGCGGCGATCGCCTCCCTGAGTTCCGGCAGTCCAGCGGCGGGCGTGTACTTGTGGAACCGCGGCTCGGCGCAGGCTCGCTGGGCCGCCTCGACGATGTAGCCGGGGGTCGGGAAGTCGGGCTCGCCCGCCCCGAAGCCAATGACGGGCCTGCCTGCGGCCTTGAGCGCCTTGGCCTTGCTGTCCACGGCGAGCGTGGCCGACTCGGCAATGGCGGCAATGCGGCGGGAGATGCGCGGCGCAGCTGTGGTCATGACATCCATGGTCGCACTCCGCCCTGATTTCTTGGGCTGATTGTCTGGCCGAACCGTTCTGGCCTGGACGGTTCGACGGGCGGCTTCCAGCAACGTAGACTTCATCAACTGGTGGTGGTCCACCCGGTGAGCGCTGTCTGCCCGCATGGGCAGTGGCAGTCGTCGAGCGGGCCGCCGGCGGGCACTTGCCTGGCCGGTCATGCAGCCAGAGGGCAGTAGCTCAATTGGCCAGAGTCCCGGTCTCCAAAACCGGTGGTTGGGGGTTCGAGTCCCTCCTGCCCTGCGAGTGCGGTTCGCGGATGTTCGCGGGCCGGCGGTATCAGCCAGTAAACCGATCAGCGTAGTTCAGGTGAGGACCATGGCGACTCAGACGCGTGGTGAGGTTGCGGGGCGGCCCAAGCCCGGCGGCCCAGCCAAGGGCAGTAGGACTACTCCCGCGCTCTTCGTCCGGCAGGTCATCGCCGAACTGCGCAAGGTGATCTGGCCGACGCGCAAGGAGATGGGCACCTACACGACGGTGGCGCTCGTGTTCATAATCGTCATGGTCGCGATCGTGACGAGCCTGGACTACGGCTTCACCAAGCTGGTGCTCGCAGTCTTCGGCTGACGGCTCCGGGGGGCCAGCGCCGCACACGGCACGCGGCGAGGCCGGAGTCGTGGCACAACCGGGGGCCGGCATAGCCAGGGAGGCCTGGCGCCGGTGCCGCCAGGAAGAGCGGAGAGAAAGAGCTATCGTGTCCGAGTTCCAAGTGCACGTCGATGATCAGGCGGCGGACGGACCCGTTTCGAACGGCCAGGCCGGGACAGCTCCCAGCCAGCCGGACGACGCGGCCGAGGTGACGGCTGGCCTGGAGGCCGAGGCCGAGGCCGAGGCTGGAGCCGACGAGGCGCCCGACAGCGACGAGGCCGACAGCGGCGAGGCCGAGGTGGCCGCCGATGACGAGGCGGCTGACGTTGACGCTGATGCGGTCGGCGAGGCCGATGACGCCAGCGCGGCCGAGGAGGCCGAGGAGGACGTCGACCCGATCGCTGAGTTCAAGGCGGAACTGCGGGCCATGCCGGGCGACTGGTACGTCGTGCACTCTTACGCGGGCTACGAGAACCGCGTGCGGACCAACCTGGAGAGCCGCACCCAGTCACTGAACATGGAAGATTACATTTTCCAGATCGAGGTCCCGGTCCATGAGGTGACCGAGATCAAGGGCGGCAAACGGCAGCAGGTCTCGGAGAAGGTGCTGCCGGGTTACATCCTGGTCCGGATGGAACTCACCGATGAGTCCTGGGCCGCCGTCCGCAACACGCCGGGCGTCACTGGCTTCGTCGGCCTGTCCAGCAGGCCCTCGCCGCTCAGCCTCGACGAGGTCGCCTCGCTGCTCGCGCCCGAGCCCGAGGAGAAGGCGGCCAAGGCCGAGATCATGCGGGCGTCGGTGGAATACGAGGTCGGTGAGTCCGTTACCGTGATGGACGGGCCGTTCGCGACTTTGCCGGCCACCGTGAATGAGATCAACCCGGACACCCAGAAGCTCAAGGTGCTCGTCTCAATATTCGGCCGGGAGACCCCGGTCGAGCTCTCCTTCGATCAGGTCTCCAAGATCTGATCTGGTCCCGCGTTAGGTAAGGATCTGTACTGATGGCTCCGAGGAAGAAGAAGATCGCTGCGGTCGTGAAGGTGCAGCTGCAGGCGGGCGCGGCCACCCCGGCCCCGCCAGTGGGCACGGCACTCGGCCCGCACGGCGTCAACATCATGGACTTCTGCCGGCAGTACAACGCCGCGACAGAGGCTCAGCGCGGAAACGTCATCCCCGTGGAGATCACTATCTACGAGGACAGGTCGTTCACCTTCGTCACCAAGACGCCGCCCGCTCCTGAGCTGCTCAAGAAGGCCGCTGGCGTGCCCAAGGGCAGCGGGGAGCCGCTGACCACGAAGGTCGGCTCGGTGACCAAAGCGCAGGTCCGCGAGATCGCCCAGGTCAAGATGCCGGACCTGAACGCCACCACGATCGAGGCGGCGGAGAAGATCATCGCGGGCACGGCCCGGTCGATGGGCATTACCGTCAACGGCTGATCCGGCTAACTGCCTGATCAGCCCGGATGGCCGATCAGCCGTCCGGCTGGCTGGTCAGCTCGAAGGCATAAACCGGCCGGACGACGCGTTGTAGTAGACCGTATGGCAGTGGCAGGGCCACGCGCTGGCCCGCTGACCACGACCTCCCTAACCATTTGGAGACAGGCATGAAGCGCAGCAAGGCATACCGGCAGGCGGATGAGCAGATCGACCGGGAGCGGTTGTACACCCCGGCCGAGGCGGTCGGCCTGGCCAAGAAGACATCCGCCGCGAAGTTCGACCCGACCGTCGAGGTGGCGTTGCGGCTCGGCGTCGATCCGCGCAAGGCCGACCAGATGGTCCGCGGCACCGTCCTGCTCCCGCACGGCACCGGCAAGACCGCCCGGGTGCTGGTGTTCGCCACCGGGGACCGGGCGGAGGAGGCCCGCGCCGCTGGCGCGGACTACGTCGGCTCGGATGACCTGATCGAGCGGATCCAGGGCGGTTTCCTGGACTTCGACGCGGTCGTGGCCACCCCCGACCTGATGGGCAAGGTGGGCCGCCTCGGCCGGGTCCTCGGCCCGCGTGGTCTCATGCCCAACCCCAAGACCGGCACCGTTACCGCCGATGTCAGCAAGGCCGTCTCCGACATCAAGGGCGGCAAGATCGAGTTCCGGGTGGACCGGCACGGCAACCTGCATTTCGTGATCGGCAAGGCGTCATTCGCGGACACGGCGCTGGTCGAGAACTACGCTGCCGCGCTCGATGAGGTGCTGCGGCTCAAGCCGTCGGCGGCCAAGGGCCGTTACGTCCGGAAGGTCGCGATGACCACGACCATGGGCCCGAGCATCCCCGTCGACCCGGCGAAGACCCGCGGCCTGATCGAGGACCTCGAGGACGCCGCGGCAAACTAAACGATTTGGTGCCGGGCCTTGTAGTGCGTATGCTGAGGCCTTGCCAAAGACCGTCGGCTGTTGTCGCGTATCCACGTGATGACCGAAGGACCCGTGAGAGCGGGCGGCCCGCGCAGGCTACCGAGCTGAACCGCTGCGCCCGGTCCGTCTTCCGGATCTGGTCGCGCCAACGCCCTGGTGCCTGTGCACCGGGGCGTTCGCATGTCTGGGTGCCCTCCCGCCGACGCCGGACGTCTCCGGGTCCCGCCCCAGTCCGGGGCGGGCCCAGGACCAGGAAAGGAGGCCCATGGCGAGGGCGGATAAGGTGGCCGCGGTCGCCGAGCTCACCGAGCGGTTCCAGACCTCGGCGGGCGCGGTACTGACCGAGTATCGCGGCCTGACCGTGGCTCAGCTTGCTGAGCTGCGCGGATCCCTCGGCGAGCACACTACGTTCGCCGTGGTGAAGAACACGCTGACCAAGATCGCCGCTGCCGAAGCGGGCGTCGCCGAGCAACTGGATGGGCTGCTCAGCGGCCCGTCCGCGATCGCGTTCGTCGACGGCGACGTGGTGGAGGCGGCCAAGGGCCTGCGCGACTTCTCGAAGGCCAACCCCTTCCTTGTGATCAAGGGCGGGGTTCTCGACGGGAAAGCGATCACGCCTGCGGAGCTCAACAAGCTCGCTGATCTCGAGTCGCGCGAGGTGCTGCTGGCCAAGCTGGCTGGCGCCATGAAGGCGTCGATGTCGGGTGCCGCGGCCGTGTTCGCCGCGCTGCCGGCCCAGATGGCGCAGCTCGCCGAAGCACTGCGGGTCAAGCGGGCCGCCGAGGCGGCCGCTGATGGCAGCGCTGACAGCGTGACCGATGGCGCGGCCGACGCGGTGGCTGAGGCCGCCGCCGAGGATGGCGCCAGCGACGAGGCGGACAGCGGAACCGGGAGCGCGGCTGATGACGCCGGCGCCCCCGAGGCGTGACCACGCCCGAGGCGTGACCTCAAGCAGTCAGGAATGAAGGAACCAGGAAGAGGATCCCAGCACCATGGCGAAGATCAGTAGCGACGACCTCCTCGACGCGTTCAAGGAGATGACACTCCTCGAGCTCTCGGAGTTCGTGAAGCAGTTCGAGGAGACGTTCGACGTCAAGGCCGCGGCCCCGGTCGCGGTGGCCGGGCCGGCTGCCGCCGGAACGGGTGGCGGCGAGGCGGAGGTCGAGGAGAAGGACGAGTTCGACGTCATCCTCGAGGCCGCAGGCGAGAAGAAGATCCAGGTCATCAAGGAGGTCAGGAGCCTGACCAGCCTCGGCCTGAAGGAGGCCAAGGACCTGGTGGACGGCGCGCCCAAGCCGGTCCTGGAGCGGGTCAACAAGGAAGCGTCGGAGAAGGCCAAGGCGGCCCTGGAGGGCGCCGGCGCCACCGTCACCGTCAAGTAGCAGCGGTACCGGCGTCGCCATCAAGTAGTTCACGTATTTCAGGTAGCGGTACCGAACGTGGCCTGTGCCGGGCCGGCCCTGCGGGGTCGGCCCGGCACGCTCACTGGCCGGGCGCCAGCACGACTTACTGCCTGCCAGGGCCGAATCGGTAGTTTTACCCAGGAGAATCACGCCCTACACATAGAGTCGACTGTGGCGTTCGTCACGCCGCTTAGATTGCCGGACCACGCTGCGTGGGCTTGACGTTTTGCCTAGAACGAGCAATGCTGCGGAGCAACCGTGAACCTCATAGTGAGATACAGTTGACGAGCAGCATGGCCTTCGGCTATGCTGCCAATTTGCGCTGCACTCTGACGTCCACGGCATCCTAGAACCCCTCGCGGCATGTCCGCGGGCGTTTCGCGTGCGTGCGGTAGTTCGGCCACAAGCTCGGAAGGACCCCTGTTGGCAGCATCGCGCAGCGCCTCGGCCACTAGTTCCGCCAATCGTCGTGTCTCCTTCGCCCGCTTCAAGGAACCTCTTGAGGTCCCGGACCTCCTCGCTCTGCAGACTGATTCGTTCGACTGGTTGCTCGGTAACGAGCGCTGGCGTAGCCGGATCGACGCTGCGCGCAAGGCCGGAGCCAAGGACGTTCCTGAGCAGTCGGGCCTCGAGGAGATCTTCGAGGAGATCAGCCCGATCGAGGACTTCACCGGGACCATGTCCCTCTCGTTCCGTGACCATCGGTTCGAGCCGCCCAAGTACTCCGTGGAGGAGTGCAAGGACAAGGACATGCACTACTCCGCCCCCATGTTCGTCACGGCGGAGTTCATCAACAACAGCACCGGCGAGATCAAGAGCCAGACGGTCTTCATGGGCGACTTCCCGCTCATGTCACCGAAGGGCACCTTCATCATCAACGGCACCGAGCGTGTCGTCGTGTCGCAGCTGGTCCGGTCCCCAGGCGTCTACTTCGACCGCCAGGTGGACAAGACCTCTGACAAGGACATCTTCAGCTGCAAGGTGATCCCGTCCCGCGGGGCGTGGCTCGAGTTCGAGATCGACAAGCGGGACAGCGTCGGCGTCCGCATCGACCGCAAGCGCAAGCAGAGCGTCACCGTGCTGCTCAAGGCGCTCGGCTGGGACGACGCGAAGATCCTGGAGCGTTTCGGCGACTACGAGTCGGTGCGCGCCACCCTGGAGAAGGACCACACGACCGGCCAGGACGACGCGCTGCTCGACATCTACCGCAAGCTCCGCCCGGGCGAGCCGCCCACGAGGGAGTCGGCCCAGGCGCTGCTGGAGAACCTGTACTTCAACCCGAAGCGCTATGACCTGGCCAAGGTCGGCCGTTACAAGATCAACAAGAAGCTCGGCCTCAGCCAGCCGATCCGGCAGGGCACGCTCACCGAGGATGACATCGTCGGCACCATCGAGTACCTGGTCCGGCTGCACGCCGGTGAGGACGAGATGAAGTCGGGCGACACCATCATCCCGGTCGAGACCGACGACATCGATCACTTCGGCAACCGCCGCCTGCGCACCGTGGGCGAGCTGATCCAGAACCAGGTCCGGCTGGGCCTGGCCCGGATGGAGCGCGTGGTCAGGGAGCGGATGACCACGCAGGACGTCGAGGCGATCACGCCGCAGACACTGATCAACATCCGGCCGGTCGTGGCTGCGATCAAGGAGTTCTTCGGTACCAGCCAGCTCTCCCAGTTCATGGACCAGACCAACCCGCTGGCCGGGCTGACCCACAAGCGCCGGCTGTCGGCGCTTGGCCCCGGCGGACTGTCCCGTGAGCGGGCTGGCTTCGAGGTCAGGGACGTGCACCCGTCGCACTACGGCCGGATGTGCCCGATCGAGACGCCGGAAGGCCCGAACATCGGCCTGATCGGCTCGCTGTCCTCCTACGCGAGGGTGAACGCGTTCGGGTTCGTCGAGACGCCGTACCGAAAGGTCACTGGCGGCAAGGCGACCACGCACATCGACTACCTCACCGCGGACGAAGAGGACCGGCACGTCATCGCCCAGGCGAACACCCCGCTGGGCCCGGACGGCACCTTCACCGAGGACCGCGTGCTGGTCCGCCGGAAGGGTGGCGAGGTCGACTACATACGGCCGGACGACGTGGACTACATGGACGTCTCGCCGCGTCAGATGGTCTCGGTCGCGACGGCCATGATCCCGTTCCTGGAGCACGACGACGCCAACCGGGCCCTGATGGGCTCGAACATGCAGCGGCAGTCAGTGCCGCTGCTGCGCAGCGAGGCGCCGCTGGTGGGCACCGGCATGGAGTACCGCGCCGCGGTGGACGCCGGTGACGTGATCGTCGCGGAGAAGCCCGGCGTGGTCGAGGAGTCATGCGCGGACTACGTCACCGTGATGAACGATGACGGCACCCGCAGCACGTATCTGGTGGCCAAGTTCCGCCGGTCCAACCAGGGCACCTGCTTCAACCAGAAGCCGGTGGTCGCCGAAGGGCAGCGGGTCGAGCAGGGCCAGGTCATCGCGGATGGCCCGTGCACCGACCAGGGCGAGATGGCGCTCGGCCGCAACCTGCTGGTCGCCTTCATGCCATGGGAGGGCCACAACTACGAGGACGCGATCATCCTCTCCGAGCGCCTGGTCAAGGACGACGTGCTCTCCTCGATCCACATCGAGGAGCACGAGGTGGACGCGCGCGACACCAAGCTCGGCCCCGAGGAGATCACCAGGGACATCCCGAACGTCTCCGAGGAGGTCCTGGCGGACCTGGACGACCGCGGCATCATCCGGATCGGTGCCGAAGTCGTCACCGGTGACATCCTGGTCGGCAAGGTCACCCCGAAGGGGGAGACCGAGCTGACTCCCGAGGAGCGGCTGCTGCGCGCGATCTTCGGCGAGAAGGCGCGGGAAGTCCGCGACACCTCGCTGAAGGTGCCGCACGGTGAGTCCGGCAAGATCATCGGTGTCCGGGTGTTCACCCGGGAGGACGGCGACGAGCTGCCGCCCGGCGTGAACGAGCTGGTGCGCGTCTACGTGGCGGCCAAGCGCAAGATCACCGACGGCGACAAGCTGGCTGGCCGGCACGGGAACAAGGGCGTCATCGCCAAGATCCTGCCGGTCGAGGACATGCCGTTCCTTGAGGACGGCACGTCGGTGGACATCGTGCTCAACCCGCTCGGTGTGCCAGGCCGGATGAACGTTGGCCAGGTCCTGGAAACCCATCTCGGCTGGGTCGCCCAGTCCGGGTGGGAGATCAAGGGCGACGACGCGGACTGGAAGAAGCGGCTGCGCAAGATCGGCGCGGACGCACAGGCGTCAGGTACCCCGGTGGCCACACCGGTCTTCGACGGTGCCAGCGAGGAAGAGATCACCGGCCTGCTCGGCAGCGTGCTGCCGAACCGGGACGGGGACCGGCTGGTCAGCGCAGGCGGCAAGGCCCACCTGTTCGATGGCCGGACCGGTGAGCCGTTCAAGGACCCGATCGCGGTCGGCTACATCTACATCCTCAAGCTGCTGCACCTCGTCGATGACAAGATCCACGCCCGGTCCACCGGGCCGTACTCGATGATCACTCAGCAGCCGCTCGGCGGTAAGGCGCAGTTCGGCGGGCAGCGGTTCGGTGAGATGGAGGTCTGGGCGCTGGAAGCCTACGGCGCGGCCTACGCCCTCCAGGAACTGCTCACCATCAAGTCGGACGATGTCCTGGGCCGGGTCAAGGTCTACGAGGCCATCGTCAAGGGCGAGAACATCCCGGAGC
>CAYPQM010000163.1:0-14954 GCA_964412845.1 uncultured Streptosporangiaceae bacterium | reverse complement strand
GCCCTGGGTTCGTGTACGAGGCGGCCCGGTCCCGGTGGCGGCTGGCCGAGGCGCTCACCGAGGCGGGCCACCGCGACCAGGCCGAGCAGGAATGGCGGCTGGCCGTGGAAGCCGCGGACCAGCTCGGTGCGGGGCCGCTGCGCGCCGCGCTGGCCGACCTTGGCCGCCGGGCCCGGCTCGGCCGGCCGCAACCGGGTGGCTACCAGGGTCCCGGCACGCTGGCCGGGCTGACCGGCCGGGAACGGGAGGTGCTGCGGCTGCTCGTGGCGGGCAACAGCAACCGGGAGATCGCCGCCGCGCTGTTCATCTCCCCGAAAACGGCCAGCGTGCACGTGTCCAATATCCTCGGCAAACTCGGCGCCTCCAGCCGGACCGAGGCGGCCGCCATCGCCCACCGCGAGATGCCCCGCGGCTAACCTGAGCTGCCTGGCTAGCGCGGCCCGGTCCGGCCCGCCCGGCGGGTCACCGGCCCGGCGGGGGCGGCCGGCGTCCCCTGGGTCACCGGCGCGGCGCGAGGGCGTCGAGGATCTCGGCGGCGCGGGCGGTGGCCCCGGCCGGGTCGGCATCGGGCGCGCCGACCAGGGGATCCCAGTTCAGGTCGTAGAAGATCTCGGTCACTCCCTGCTGCGAGAGCCATTCCGTGTCGCCGCGGATGTCGTCGTAGCTGCCCGACAGCAGCACCCGGCCGCCGCCCTCGGGGACCACCAACGGGGCGCCCGCGCGGACCACGCCACGGCAGATGACCCGGATGGCGCTGGGATCACGCCCGGCCTTGCTGGCCGAGTTCTTGATGATCTCGATGCCCTCGCCGATCCGGGACAGATCGGTCCGGCTGGAGGTGACCCAGCCATCCGCGAGGCGGCCAATCCGTTCCAGGGCCTGCGGGACGATCCCGCCCAGGATCACCGGGGGACCAGGGCGCTGCACCGGATGGGGCGCGGTCCGCGCGGCGGGCACGGTGTAGAACTCGCCGCTGAACTCGGCGACCTGATCGGCCCACAGGTGCCGCAGCACCGCGATGAACTCGGCGGCCCGGGCGCCGCGACGCGCCATGCTGGCCCCGGTCAGGGTGAATTCCTCGGGCATCCAGCCGATGCCCAGGCCCAGGTCGAGCCGTCCGCTGGAGAGCACGTCGACGGTGGCCGCCTGCTTGGCGACGATGGCGGGGGAGAGGTACGGCACGTTCAGCACGGCGACGCCGAGCCTGATCCGGGAGGTGACCGCGGCCGTGTAGCCGAGCGCCACCATCGGGTCCAGCACGCTGTGGTACACGGGGTCCATGGCGGATCCCTCGGGGACTATCAGCCGCTGGAAGGTCCACAGGGACGCATAACCGGCCTGTTCCGCCGCGATGGCGAATGAGGCCAGGTTGTCCGGGGTCGCCCACACGCCCGCCACGGGAGCACCAAATCCGATCTGCATTCCCCCCACCCTAGGGAAGACTGGCAGTTACCTGCCAGCCCACCCCTGCCACCTAACGGAGAAAGCATGAACTCTGACCCGCACGCCTGGATCGCCGCCCTGCGGAACTCACATGACCGGCTGGCCTCGCTGGTCGGGCCGCTGACCGCCGAGCAGTTGCGCGCGCAGTCGTTCTGCACGGACTGGAGCATCGCCCAGGTGCTGTCGCACATCGGCAGCGGGGCCGAGATCGGCACGCTGATGCTGGCCTCCGCGCTGGGCGGCACGCCGCTGGACCGGGAGGCGTTCCCGGCCGTCTGGGACACCTGGAACAACCGGAGCCCGGAGGCTCAGGCCGCGGAGTGCCTGACCTGGGACGGGGAGTATGTCCGGCAGGTGGAGCAGCTCACCGACGCTGAGCTGGACGGGATCCATTTCGACTTCTTCGGCATGGAGCTCGATGCGGCGGGCCTGATCGGCCTGCGGCTGTCCGAGCACGCGATGCACACCTGGGATGTCGCGGTCAGCATTGACCCGGCCGCCGTCCTCGCGCCGGACGCGGCGGCACTGCTCATCGGGAACCTGTCGCGGTTCCTCGGCTTCGCGGGCAAGCCATCGGGCGACGCCTTCCGGGTCCGGGTCCTTACCACGGAACCCGATGCTGACTACCTGCTCGTAGTCGCGGACACGGTGACCCTGTCCGACTGGGCGCCGGGCACCGACACCGAGGGCGGGGTCCGGATGCCCACCGAGGCACTGCTGCGCCTGGTCTATGGGCGGCTCGACGCCGGGCACACGCCTGAGGTGTCCGCCGACGGCATTGACCTTGACCGGCTCCGCGCCGTCTTCCCCGGCTTCTAGTTCCCGGGCGGCTGGCTTACCGGGCGGCTGGCTTACCGGGCGGCTGGCCCGCCCGGGCCGGTGCGCCGGGCGGCCCAGTGCGCTGGGCGGCTGAGCGCCGGCGGCAGCTGGGTGCGGTAATCTCCGGTCGCCGCGTCCAGCTGGGACTGGATAAGGAAGATGCTCCTGGTGAGGTCGGCGCCGCCGAGATCAGCACCCCGGAGGTCAGCCCCGGTGAGATCGGCTGACCTCAGGTCGGCGCCGCTGAGGTCAGCACCGATCAGGCAGGCCCCGCGCAGGCTGGCGGCTCGCAGGTCGGCGTGCCGCAGGTCGGCGCCGGTGAGGTCAGCGCCTCTGAGGTCCCGGCGGTGCTGGCGGCCGGCCCGGGCGAGTTCGCTGGTGCGCAGCAGCAGGGCGTTGACGCCGTCCCGGTGCGCGGCCACGTCCAGCTCCATCAGGGCCTCAGGACTGCTGCCGGCCAGGCGCCGCGTGCCGTCGAGCGCGCGGCCGAGTTCCCCGCGCAGCGGACGGGCCGCCGCCAGCGTCAGCGCCTCGGTCAGGTACCAGAGCAGCTCATGGAGCTGCCGCATGATGGTGAACACCTCGAACATGTGCTGGGCGACCTGAGGGGCCTGCCGCCAGTCCTGTCCGGCGAAGGTGACCTGGGACACCTGCTGCCCCGCGCCGAAGCAGTCGTACACAGTGCACCCGGCAAAGCCCTGCTGCCGCAGGCGGGCGTGGATCCCGCAGCGGAAGTCTGGTCGCAGATGGCGGCAGGCCTGCCCGGCTGGCTTGTCGATCGCGAAGTCGGCCGAGGCTGAGAAGGCGGGCGCGACACAGCACAGCCCGAAGCAGCGCTCGCAGTCAGCGTGCAGGCTGAGCTGGCCGTGGCCAGGGGCAGGCTGGGCCTGGTCGGGTCGCTCGGGCAACGTGCCTCTTTCACGACGCTAGGGCGCGGGTGCGCCGGCCCCGGGGTGCTCAGGGGTGTGTCCCGCCCGGATCAGCTCGGTCACGTCGCGGGCACAGCCCCAGGACAAGGTGATGCCTGCGCCGCCGTGGCCGTAGTTGTGCACCAGCAGCTGGCCGGTATCGAGGCGCTCGGCTTCCAGCCGGACCTGCGGCCGGGCGGGGCGCAGGCCGACCCGGTGCGTGATGATCTGGGCCGTGGCCAGGCGGGGGTCGATCGTGGCGCAGTCGCGCAGGATCCGCTGCGCGGCCTGCGGATATGGATCCAGGGACCAGTTCCCGCGCTGCTCGGTCCCGCCGAGCAGGATCGTGTCGCCGTGCGGGAACAGGTAGATCAGTTCCGCGCTGGCGTCGCTGGGCGCGATGAAGAACTCGGTGATGCCGGGATTGACAGCGACGACGACCTGGCCGCGGACCGGGGTGACCGCCGGGTCGGGCACCAGGTCGTGGGCGCCGACGCCGGAGCAGTTCACGATCGCCCCGGCGGAAGTGTCCCGCGCCGCGTCGGCCAGCGAGGTCACCGTGGACGCCTGCACCTGGCCGCCGGCCCGCCGGAACCGGGTGACCAGGTAGTCGAGGTAGACCGGCATGGACGCGACCGGCGCGGTGTAACGCCAGCCGGCCACGAACCCGTCGGGCAGGCCGGCCGGGTCGCACGGGCTGACGGTGCCGAGCACCTGGCCCCAGTGCGGGAACTCGGCGGCGGTCCGCCGGGCCTCGACGCCGCTGGCCATGCGCACGCCGCTCGCGGCGTCATCGGCCAGGGCGGTCAGCGCGGCGAGGGTCTCGCGGCTCCACCGGCTGGCCCGGTGGCTTCTCTCGACCAGGTGCGGGCCCCAGATGGCACCGGCCACCGACGACGTCGTCTGCTGCGGGAGGCGCTCGGCGCGGACCGTCACGGCCAGTCCCGTCTCGGCCAGGCAGACCGCGGTCGTCAGGCCTGATACCCCGGCCCCGACGACCAGGACATCTGGCTCAGCACTTGTCATCCCATGACGGTATCGCCGGCCCCCGTGGGCGGTGGCCGATCGTCGGGGTGCAGTTCGGCGTATAGCCTGAGTAGCGGGTTGAGTCCCGCCAGTCCGGTCACGTTTGCTGGGGAAGCCAGGTCAATGGAAGGGGAATGATGAGTCCGCCGCGGCGACCCAGCCTGAGCACCACTCAGGTTGCCGCCAGCGTGCTGGCCACACTGACGGGCGCGATCGCGGCCTCCTCGCTGGGGGTCACCAGCACGCTCGTCGGCGCTGCCGTAGGCAGCATCGCCAGCACGGTAGGGACCGAGGTGTACCGGCATTACCTCGGGCGCACCCAGGAGCGGCTGCATGGGGCCGTGGTGGCCCGGCGGGGCCGTTCCGTTGCGCGCACCGTGGTCGAGCAGGCAAATCCTGCATCTGCGCAGAACCGGCTAGGGGTGACCAGCCGCCGGGAGGCGGCCGGGCCGGACGCCGCCGAGACGGAGATCCTCCCGGTGCAGCGTCCTGGCGCCGCCGCGCGGGGTGACGGCACCAGCCGGCCGCCCATCAGCCGCAACGATCCGATACACGACGCTCCCACCCAGACCTTCGCCACCGCGAACAGCCGGTCGCAGGGCATCTCGGCGGGAATTCCGGCCGGAGACAGCGGAGCCGGCGGCAATGCGGCCGGAGGCAACGGGGCCGGCGGCCACGGCGGCCAGCGGGGCAGGCCGCGCTGGCTGGTCGCGACGGCCCTCACCGCCGGGGCGTTCGTGGTCGCGGTGATCGCCATCACGCTGCTGGAGCTGGGGGTCGGGAAACCGCTGGACGCGCTGCTGTGGAACAAGCACAGCACGGGCACGACTGTCGGCGGCGCGGTGGGCGGCCAGAAGACGAAGCCCACTCCGACGCCTGCGCCGACCGGGTCGGCCAGCCCTTCCGCGGTGCCGACGACTCCCTCGCCCAGCGTGGTGGTCTCGCCCACCACGGCGCCGAGCTCATCCGCCGGGACACCGACGGCTTCGGTCAGCCCCACTCCGGGCGGCCCGCTGAACTCGGTCCCCACGGGCGCGTCGTCCCCCTGAGCAACCTGGTGTGCCCAGACTTCCCGGGGCCAGGCCTCCCCCCTGGGTTCCTTCGGGCTCTCTTGCGCCATGTAGTTTGGTATGCAAAGCTATTGGCATGAGCGAACAAGGGCAGGGTGGCGGTCCGGGCCGGGAAGCGATGGGGCGACCGGAACCGGAGGAACTGCTGGGTGAACTGGCGGCCATGCGGCGCCGGACCCGGTCGGCGCGGCACGCGTACTGGTTCCCGCTCGTCCTCTTCGGCCTGCTGAGCTGCGCTGCTGTCCCGCTCTATGTCGCGGCGGCGGTGCCCCATCTCCGGCACTGCGTCGTGCTGGCGCCGGGCCACGCTCGCTGCTCTCTGGTGAGCGCGGCCGTGACGAGCGCCGGGAACGAGCCAGTCGTGCTCGGCGGCATGCCCATCGGCGGCAATGGCTTCTACCTTGGCTGGTACTGGCTGGTGGCGCTGGTGCTGGGTTACCTGCTCACGGTGCTGTGGTACCGCTGGCACGCCCGCCAGGCCGGCGTGCAGACCTCGGCCCGCGGTTACCTAGTGATCGGTGTCGCGGCGACCGTGCTGGCCGTCGTGATCCCGCCGCTGGCCAGCCAGATCGGCGTCGTGGCGCGGCTGTGGCGGGACATTCCCGGTAACCTGCTGATCCGCGGCACCTTCGCGTTCCTCATCATCGCCGCTGGCTTGTGGGTGCTGGCCTGGGCCGAGCGCAGTGTCGCCCTGGTCATCACGGCCGCGGTGTACACCGGCACCGCGCTGCTGGCCAGCCTGTACAACGTCGAGAACATCCTGTTCCGGCTGGGCTGGCGGCCGGGGTTCGGTGACCTGTCGCTAACCGCGGCGCCGAACGTGCTGCTGCCCGCGGCCGTGCTGCTGATCGCGGGCGCGGCCGCGTTCGCGGCCCAGCGGCCGCGGCGCCCGGTCAGGCCGTCATGAGCGGCGATGAGCCCCGCCCGCCGGCCGCTGACGACACGCCGCATCCCACCAGCGGCCTGGACGACACGGTCCATCAGCGGCACCGCCTCGGTGTCCTGACCATCACAGCCGAGGCGCAGCGGGCCGACTTCGGTTACCTGCGCGACGCGCTCGGCCTGACTCCCGGCAACCTGTCCCGGCACCTGACCGTGCTGGAAGACGCCGGCCTGGTCCAGGTCGAGAAGGGCTACGAGGGACGCAGGCCGAGGACCTGGGTGCGGATCACCAGCGACGGGCGCGCGGCGCTCGCGACTGAACTGTCGGCACTGACCGAACTGGTCCGCCGGCATACCGGGCCCAACGGGGCTTCGGGGAAGCAGTCCTGACCGATCACATATGTCCGCTATAGGGTTTGCGCGTTATCTGTGGTGTCATCGGCATAATGCGGCTTCCGCAACTGATACGTGAATCCTTAGTCGCCACTCTCCATTCCGCAGGCTGGCTAATGGCGTAATCTATGGCTATCACGGCTGGGGGGCCGGCTAGGAGGGAAGACGCGATGGATTCCGACCTGCGCGTGCACTGGATCACCCGGAAGTACGCTGGTGAGCCCGTGTTCGAGACCGCCGTCAACGCGCTGGGCGCCGAGTGGTTATTTGACTCCCGTATCCCGCCTCCGGTGCTCCCCGTGCGGCCGCCGGCGCGCAGGCGGCGCAAGCGCACAAAGACACCCGCGGCCCGGGTCGCAGGTGATCGCATTTACGAAGGCCGCTAAGAAATGCGGCGGACGTCAGCCGTCATTGAAACCGGCTGATTTCATGGTTAGCGCACTCATGATTAGCGTACTGGCCCGCGACTGAGGGTGGCCCGCTGCCTACGGTGGGCACGCATCCCCGCACGAGCTGCGCGGCCGGCCTGCCCGGCCAGGAGGCGACGCTGACCCGGCCGCCCGTGCCATCCTGATGTGATGTCGAAGCGAATCTGCGTGACCGGCGCGAGCGGCCGGGCCGGCCGGGTCACGGTGGCCGAACTGCTCAGCCATGGCTACCAGGTGGTGGCCACCGACCGGGTCATGCCGGCCGAGGATCTCGGGGTCAGGCCGCTGCTGGCCGACCTGACCGACTACGGCCAGGCCGTCGAGGTGCTGGCGGGCACCGACGCCGTGGTTCACCTGGCCAACATCCCGGCTCCGGGGATCCACACCCCCGCGACCACGTTCCACGCCAACATGGCCATGAACTTCAACGTCTTCTCCGCGGCGGCGCAGGCCCGGCTGGACCGGGTGGTGTGGGCGTCCAGCGAGACCACCCTGGGCCTGCCCTTCGACGTGCCGCCGCGCTACGCGCCGGTGGACGAGGAGCACTACCCGGTGCCGACGAGCACCTACGCGCTGTCCAAGGTGGCCAGCGAGACCATCGCCACCCACATCGCGGACTGGTCCAAGATCCCGTTCATCGGCTTGCGCTTCTCCAACATCCTGGGTCCCCGGGACTACCAGGACTTCCCCGCGTACTGGGCCGACGCGCAGTTGCGCAAATGGAACCTGTGGGGCTACATCGACGAGCGCGACGCCGCGGCGGCCTGCCGGCTCGCCCTGGAAGCCCCCGCCCAGGGCGCCGCCAGCTACATCATCGCCGCGGCGGACACGGTGATGAACCGGCCGTCCGCCGACCTGCTCGCCGAGGTCTTCCCCGGAGTCGCGCTGACCCGTGATGTCGGCGAGTTCGGCACGCTGCTGGCCATCGGCCGGGCCGGCGCGGCGCTCGGCTTCGCTCCGCGGCATTCCTGGCGCGATCATGTGGCTCCAGCAGGCTCGTTATCAGGCGCGGGAACTCCGGCCCAGCCGTGAGCCGTCGGGCGCCGCGCGCCGGTGATCTCGGTTTAATCACGAATCGGCACCAAGTGGTGCTACGGGCCTTGCCGGCGGCTTGGTCCTGCCCTTGAATCAGGGTTCATAATCTGGCAGAGTCGCCTAACTGATCAGGACTTTCCTGGTGAATGATGGTTCATCGAACGCCCCTCCGCCAGCGTCGGCGGGGGCCGGGCCCGGGGTGCTCGAGGTGCACGGCGTCACGGTCCGCTTTGGCGGCCTGACCGCGCTGGACGATGTCTCGTTCGCGGCCCGGGCCGGCCAGGTCACCGGGATCATCGGCCCGAACGGAGCGGGGAAGACGACGCTGCTCAATGCGGCGTGCGGCTTCGTCAGGCCGCAGTCGGGCGCGATCCGCTTCGGCGGGCAGGATCTCACCGGGCTCAGGCCGCACCGACTGGCCGGCCTGGGGGTCGCCCGCACCATGCAGGGAGTCGGCCTGTTCCGTGGCCTCTCGGTCCTGGAGAACGTCATGGTCGGCGCGACGTCCCAGGCGCGGGCCGGGTTCTGGCCCGCGCTGCTGGGCTTGCCCAGATCGGACCGGGACGAACGGCGGCTGCGGGAGCAGGCGACGGCGGCACTGGCCCGGGTGAATGCCGCGGACCTGGCTGAGGAGATGCCCGAGACGCTGGCGTACGGCCTCCGGAAGCGGGTCGCGCTGGCCCGTGCCCTGGTCGGGCGGCCCCGCCTGCTGCTGCTCGATGAGCCGGCCAGCGGCCTGTCCGAGACCGAGCTGCCCGAGCTCGGCGAGATGATCTCCGGGCTCGCCGCGGATACCTGCGTGGTGGTGATCGAGCACCGGATGGACCTGATGATGTCGGTCTGCGACACGATCTTCGTGCTGGATTTCGGCAAGCTGATCGCAGCCGGAACGCCGGAGCAGGTGCAGGCGGATCCTGCGGTGACCGCGGCGTACCTGGGAGCCGAGATCAGCGCGGCCCCGGGTGGCGCGGCCCCGGGTGGCGCGGCTGAGCGCGAGGAGGGGCCGGGCGATGGCTGACGGGGCGGCGCTGGCCGTCGAGGGGATGGTCGCCGGGTACGGCGGGGTCCTGGTGCTCGACGGGGTCTCGGTCTCGGCCCGGCCAGCATCGATCACCGCGGTGCTCGGCGCGAACGGGGCCGGCAAGACCACGCTGCTGCGCGCGATCAGCGGCCTGATCCGGCCCCGGCAGGGACAGGTTCTCATCGACGGCACGAACCTGGCCCGCCGCAAGCCCGAGGACATCGCCCGGGCGGGCCTAGCGCACGTGCCCGAGGGGCAGGGAGTGATCACCGAGCTCACCGTGGAGGAGAACCTGCGGCTGGGCGCGCTGCCGCGGCGCGGTTCCGCGGCCCGGTCGGCCGCGCTGAGCGATGCTTACCGGCGGTTCCCGGTGCTGTCCGAGCGGAGGCGGCGCGCGGCGGGCACGCTGTCCGGCGGCGAGCGGCAGATCCTGGTGATCGCCCGGGCGCTGATGGCGGCGCCACGGGTGCTGCTGCTGGACGAGCCGTCGCTGGGCCTGGCCCCCAGGATGGTCGCGCAGGTCATGGGCCTGGTGCGGCAGTTGCGCGATGAAGCGGGGCTCACCGTCCTGCTGGTCGAGCAGAACGCGCGCAGTGCCCTGGACATCGCCGACAAGGGCCTGGTGCTGAACCTCGGCCAGGTGGTGGCCGAGGACGACGCGGCCGCGCTCGCGGCGGATGTCGCGCTGCGCCGTCACTATCTGGGCTTTTAGGGGAGGCGGGCATGCAGGAGTTCCTCGAGTTCACCCTCGGCGGGATCGGCGTCGGCATGATCTACGCCGCGATAGCACTGTCGCTCGTGCTGATCTGGAGGGGCACCCGGGTCCTGAACTACTCCCAGGGCGGGATGGCGATGTTCACCACCTATGTCGCGTGGCTCGTCATCAGGCACACCGGGAATTACTGGGCGGGCTTCGCCGTGGCCCTGGCCTCGGGGCTGGTGCTCGGCGCGATCCTTGAGCGCACGGTCGTCCGGTCCACCGAGGGCAAGTCGCCGCTGAACTCGGTGATTGTGACGATCGGCCTGCTCATCTTCCTTGAAGGGCTGGCCGGGATCATCTACGGCGGCCAGTTCCGCTCGTTCCCTTCGGCCTTCTCGGTCACCGGGCTGAAGATCGGGAGCGTCGCGCTCGGCATCTCCAGCAGCGACGCGTTCACCGCCGCCGCCGTGCTCGGCGCGGCGCTGGCGCTGGCCCTGGTGTTCCGGTTCACGTCGGTGGGCCTGCGGCTGCGCGCGACGGCGTTCAGCCCCGGCGTCGCGCGGCTGCTCGGGGTCAGGATCGGCCGGGTGCTGACCCTCGGCTGCGCGCTGGCCGGGGTGCTGGTCACGCCGTCCACGTTCCTCTACCCGAACAGCATGGACTCGATCTTCGTCCTGGGCTTCACCGCCGCGGTGATCGGCGGGCTGGACAGCCCGGTTGGTGCCGTCGCCGGCGGGGTGCTGCTCGGCGTTGTGCTCAGCTACGCCGGCGGCTACCTGGGCAGCGACCTGGTGCTGGTCTACGGCCTGGTGGTGCTCGCGCTGGTCCTGATGATCCGGCCGACCGGCCTGTTCTCGGCCGCAGCCAGCCGGAGGGTGTGATCATGACCCTCGCCCGCCATCTGGCCGCCGCGCTGGTCATCGCCCTGGTCATCGCGGTGCTGTCCGTCAAGCTTGCCCCCTACCGCGACTACCAGCTGGCCGAGGTCGCCGCGTACGTCGTCGCGGTGGCCGGGCTCACCGTGCTGATCGGGCTGAGCGGCCAGATCTCGATCGGCAACGGTGCCTTCATGGCGATCGGCGCCTATGCCTCGGCGCTGCTGCTGCTGCACCTGGGCTGGCCCATCGAGCTGGTCCTGGCGGCGAGCGCCGTCGTGGCCGCCCTGGCCGGCGCGATCTTCGGAGTCGCCGCGGCCCGGCTGCGCGGCCCGTACCTGGCCGGGGCCACGCTGATGCTGGCGGTCGCCCTGCCGTCAGTGGCGGACCAGTACACCAGCGTATTCGGGGGCGACCAGGGGCTCGGCGTGACGATCACGACGCCTGCCTTCCTCGGCGCCAGCTTCCCGCCCACCCGCTGGCTGGCCTGGCTTACCTGCGCGGTGGCGCTGATCGCCCTGGTGCTGCTGGCCAACCTCAGCCGCAGCAGAGTCGGCCGCAGCTGGCGGGCGGTGCGGGACGACGAGGTGGCCGCGTCCCTGGCCGGCCTGAACGTGGCCCGGCTGCAGGTTCTCGCGTTCGTGGTGAGCGCCGCCTGTGCGGGCCTGTCCGGCGCCCTGCTCGCCGTCGTCTCGGGAATCGTCGCCCCGGGCGCCTACACGCTCGCGCTGTCCATCGCGCTGCTCACCGCGGCGGTGGTCGGCGGCCTCGGCAGCCTGGCCGGGGCCCTCTGGGGCAGCCTGGTCCTGGTCCTGGTGCCCAGTTACCTGACCAATGTGGCGGCCAGCCACGGCCTGTCCGGGGCGGCGAGCTCCAGCGTCCCGATCGCCGCCTACGGGGTTGTTCTCATCGTCGTCATGCTCGTCTTCCCCGCGGGTATCCAGGGCGGCCTGCGCCGGCTGTTCGGGCCCGCCGCGCCCGCCGCAGGTGGGCCATTCACCGCATTGCGCCGGCGCGGGCCGGCCAGTGAACACCAGGAAGAAGGCATCATATGAAAAGATCACGCCGGGTGAACCTGGCGGCCGTCGCCGGAATCGCCGCCACGGCCATGGTGGTCGCCGCCTGCAGCTCGGGCGGCAGCTCAGGCTCATCCTCGGCCTCGTCCTCGGCAACTGCCCTCACGGCATCCGCGCCGGGCATCACCGCGACCACGATCACCATCGGCAGCCACCAGCCGCTCACCGGTGTCGCCGCGCCCGGGTACGACGAGATCGCACCTGCATCCACCGCCTACTTCGACTACGTCAACGCGCATGGCGGGATCTACGGGCGCAAGATCATCTATAAGTATCTGAACGACCAGTACAACCCGACCATCACCTCGACCGTCGTGCACCAGCTAGTGCTGCAGGACAACGTCTACGCCATCTTCAACGGCCTGGGCACGCCTACCCATCTCGCGGTCGCGCCGTACCTGAACACGCAGAAGGTGCCCGACGTGTTCGTCGCCTCCGGCTGCGAATGCTGGAACGACACGGCGAAATTGCCCGACACGTCCGGCTGGCAGCTCGACTACGTCCGCGAGGGCAAGATCCTGGGCAACTACATCAAGCAGCACTTCAAGGGCAAGAAGATCGGCTACTTCTACCAGGACGACGAGTTCGGCCAGGACGGCGTCAAGGGCCTCAACTACGAGATCCCGAAGTCCCAGGTCGTGGCCAGCGAGAGCTACAATCCGGCGGTGACCAACGTCGCGCCGCAGGTGACAGCGCTGAAGGCGGCCGGAGCTCAGGTCGTCGTGTCGTTCTCAGTCCCCGCCTTCACCGCACTGCTGAAGCTCACCAGCCTGAAGCTCAGCTTCAACCCGCAGCTCGTGGTCAGCGACGTGGGCTCCGACCCGATCACCCTGGCCGGGCTGCTCGCGTCGTTCGCGAAGAACAAAACGGCGGGCTTCGGCAACTCCCTGACCCAGGGCATCATCACCGATGGCTACCTGCCCTCACTCGGCAGCACCAGCAACACCTGGATTCAGCTGTTCCAGAAGATCCACACCCAGTACATCCCGAAGCTGCCGCTGGACGGCAACGTGGCCTACGGCCTCGCGGTCGGCTACACGTTCGTCCAGGCCATGTTCAAGGCCGGGCGCAACCCGACCAGGCAGGACCTGGTCAGCGCGATCAACAGCGGGCTGCCGCAGGGGGTCTCCGTGGCGCCGTACGCCTACTCGGCGTCCAACCATGACGGCATCACGGGCGCCTACATGGCCGTCGTCAAGAACGGCGCCCTGGTGCCGGCCGGCCCGACCCTGGTGACCGACACCACCCCGACCGGAGCGGTGACGAGCTTCACCGCGGCGCAGCCGGCGGCCCCGGCCAGCGGGATACCGTCGCCCTGATCACGGAGTGCCGGCCGCCCGTGGACCCACGGGCGGCCGGCTCGCCGGCGACGCGGGACCGGCCGCCGCTCGCCTGCTCAGAATCCAGGACGGAGTACTCAGCGTGACTGTCGCAGCCAGCCGCAGGTTCGCGGCAGGCGATGACCGGCCACCGGCCGAGCGGCTGCTCGGTGCCGCCGAGCGGCTGTTCGGCGAGCGGAGTTACCAGCGGACGTCGGTGGCCGGCATCTATGCCCGGGCCGGCATGGCGACCGGCAGCTTCTACGCCCACTTCGGCTCGAAAGCGGAGATCTTCGCGGCGGTCGTCCGGCGGATCAACGCCGATCTCCGGATGGCCATGAAGGAGGCCATCGAGCAGGCCGGCGACGGGCAGCGCGATATCGAGCGGGCGTCGTTCCGCGCGTTCTTTGACATGCTGTCCCGCCGCCCGTGGATGGACCGCATCGTGCGGGAGTCCGAGTTCGTCGCGCCCGGCCTGTTCCGCGAGTACTACGAGCACCTGGCGCGGGGCTACGCCCGCGGCGTGCGCCAGGCTCAGCTGGCGGGCGAGGTGGACGCGCGGTATGACCCGGAGGTCATCGCCTTCATGTACACCGGCATCGGCAACTTCCTCGGCATGCGCTGGGCCGACTGGACGGCGGGTGGCCAGGTCCCCGACGACGTGCTGGACGATCTCCTGGAGGTTCTCCGGCGGGGCCTGCCCCCCAAGCGGGCCGGGGACGTATCGTCGTAGCCATGGCTGACGGGATCGCCTCGCCCCGGACGATCCCGGAACTGCTGCTGGCGGCAGCAAGCCGGGACCCGGGCGGCGTCTGGGTGCGCTCGGACGAGGGGACGCTGACGTTCTCCGCCGCGGCGGCACAGGTCGCCGCGACCGCCCGCGCCCTCCGTGATGCCGGGGTGCGCCACCGGGACCTGGTCATGGTCACCGCGCGGACCACCCCGCCGTATCTGATCTGCTGGCTGGCCGTCGCCGCGCTGGGGGCGGTTACCGTGTCCGTCAACCCACGCAGCGCGCCCGCCGAGCTCGCCGGGCTGGTCCAGCAGACGCAGCCGCGGGCGATCATCACCGACCGGGACCTCGGGCCGCTCGTGACTGAGGCCAAGGTGGCCGACCTGCCCCCGCTCGGCGTGCTGGACGCAGCGGAGCTGACCGCGGGCTGGGCCGCCGCTAACGGGGCGGGCGCTGGCGCCGGGTCCGGGAGCCTGCCGGACGCCTCGGTGCGGGCGGACGATCTCGCCGTCCTCATCCCGACCTCCGGCACGACGGGCCGGTCCAAGCTGGTCATGCAGACCCACCGCGCGTACGTGATGGCTGGTGCGGGCTTCCCGTACTGGATGGAGCTGACGGCCGCCGACCGGCTGATGACCTCGCTGCCGCTGTTCCACATCAACGCCCCCGCCTACTCGGTGATGGGCTCACTGGCCAGCGGGGCCGGGCTGATCTTGCTGCCACGGTTTTCGGCCAGCGGGTTCCTCGACTCGGCACGCAGGCACGGCGCGACCGAGTTCAACGCCATCGGGGCGATGCTGGAGATCCTCATGCGCCAGCCGCCCCGGCCGGACGACGCGGACACGCCACTGCGACTGTGTTACACCGGCCCGGCCCCGGCCCGGGAGCGCCAGGAGGAGATGGAGCGCCGGTTCGGCCTGCGCATTGTCGTGGGGTACGCGATGTCGGAAAGCCCGTACGGGCTCATCTGGCCCCGCGGCACCCGCCTGTTCGGCACGCTGGGCACGCTGCGCCAGCATCCCACCCTGGGCGTCGTCAACGAGGGCCGCGTGGTGGATGACGACGGCCAGGACCTCGGGCCCGGCGAAACCGGTGAACTGCTGCTCCGCAACCCCGTCGTGACCCCCGGGTACTGGGGGATGCCGGAGGAGACCGCCGCCGCGATCACCGGCGGCTGGCTGCACACCGGTGACCTGGTCACCGCGGACGAGGCCGGCACGTACACC
>CAYPQM010000162.1:0-15092 GCA_964412845.1 uncultured Streptosporangiaceae bacterium | reverse complement strand
AACGATGAAGGCGATTGTCTACGGCAGGTACGGCTCGCCTGATGTCCTGGAACTCACAGATATCGACCAACCGGTGGTCAGAGACGATCAGGTGCTGGTACGGGTCCGCGCAGCTTCGGTCAATCCCGCTGACTGGCACTTCATGCGCGGCCTGCCGTACCTCGTGCGCATGATCAATGGACTGCGCAAACCAAGAAAAGCCACCGTCCTGGCGAGCGATATGGCGGGGCAGGTTGAAGCAGTGGGCAAGAACGTGACGCGATTCCGCCCAGGTGATCAGGTATTCGGGCGGACGCGGGCAGGCCACCGGCCAGATCGCCGCGCTGCGGTCGCTGCCGGTGGCTGTGCCGAGTACGCATGTGTCCCGGATTATGTGCTGGAGCTGAAACCGGCCAGCCTGACGTTCGAGCAGGCGGCGGCCGTCCCCCTGGCCGCGTTGACGGCCCTGCAGGCGCTGCGCGACAAGGGCAACCTGCAGCCGGGGCAGAAAGTCTTGATCAACGGTGCGTCGGGAGGCGTGGGCACGTTCGCCGTGCAGATCGCGAAGTCGTTCGGCGCTGAGGTGACCGGCGTGTGCAGCACGAGGAACATGGACCTGGCCCGATCGGTCGGCGCCGATCACGTCATCGACTACACCCAGGACGATTTCACCAAAAGCGGGCAGCGTTACGATCTCATCCTCGACACCGGGGACCGTTCTTTGTCCGACTGCAGGCGCGCGCTCACCCCCGAAGGGACCCTCGTAGTCATCGGCGGATCGGCCGGCCGCTGGATCGATGGCCTGGGTCGCGCGAACAGGGCGCGCGTGTTGTCACCGTTCGTGAGTCAGCGGCTGCACCCGTTCATAACGAAATGGAGCAAGCAGGACCTGCGAATCGTGAAGGAGCTGATCGATGCGGGCAAGGTCACGCCGGTCATCGACCGGACCTACCCGCTCAATGAGGCCCCCGAAGCGATCCGGTACCTGGAAGCAGGTCACGCCCGCGGGAAGATCGTTATCACGGTATGAGGCGCTTCTGTTCAATCGGCGGGATGGTGGCCTAGCCCGGGGATCTAGGCACCGGTTCCGGCGCGCGTGTATGTCAGCCGGAAGTCTCGTTTCCATTCCCGGCCGTCTGTGGAAATCTGCCACTCTCCGTCGATCGTGCGGCGATCTTCGCTGAAACGACCGGTATACCGCTGGCAGAAGTCGAGCGGCGAGAAGTCCGGCTTCGTGCGTTCCAATGTCCACATTCGGCCATCGAAGGTCATGGCGTACAGCCGCGCGACGCCCCGTGAGTCGAAGTAGTGCTGCGTGTAGCTACCGTCAGCCTGGGCGAGCGCGACGGAGCAGGTGTCAGGCGCTCCCGGCACGGGCACCGTCGTCCGTTGCACCAGGAGGTTACCCAACGTCTCGAACAGAACATGCCCGCGGGCGTGTTCCGCACCTGGCAGGTCGGCGGCGAGCTCCCACTCGCCGACGAAGACATGCAGATCCTTCATTCGCGTCTCCAGCCTGCATCATGACGGCGATGTCCTTCCGCACATGAGGACCGTCCGTTCCGGCGGAAGTCATCGCCGCATCCGCCCGGCATGGCGGCCAACCAGATCACCGTAGGCGCCCTGACCGACAGTCTCATCTTCGTGTCTATAGCGATGCTGCTCGGCCGCACCGGCATCCTGGCCGCCAAGGGCCCCGCGCCGCACGCGCCGGGGCCACTGCCACCGCGGACAGGTTTGACCGCGAGGTCAGCGCTGGTGAAGTACAGGCTGAACACGAACGGCATCCCGTAGTAGCCGACCATGTAGGTGAACCCGACCGCGAGCGCTATGTGTCAACGAAGCGTTGATATAAGCCCGTCAGGCGATGGCTCCGTGCCGCACCGTTCTTCCTGGGTGGCCAGGAGCTGCGGTTCAGCCAAATCGAGTTTCTTCGTGGCCGGCGATGGGTCGGTGCACTTGCAGAACATCCCCAACGCGTCGATCATCGGCCAATGGACGAACACGCTGCCGGACTAACCTGCCCACCCGGCCGCTGACGATGGACCTGCTCGTTGAGGATGCGGTCTTTGTCACGATGGCCGGGCCAGCCGGGGGCATGCTGGTCCGGGACGGCCGGATCGCCGCCGTCGGCCAGGCCGGCCAGGTCCGCGCGGCGGCCGCACCGGGCGCGCGAGTAGTCAGGCTGGGCGGAGCCACCGTCATCCCGGGGCTGATCGACGCGCACTGCCATGTGTCCGATGTCGGCTACCTGGCGGCGGGCGCCGACTGCAGCCAGCCGTCCGCACCGGACATCCCGGCGATTCAGGCGCGCCTGCGAGAAGCGGCCGCCCGCACGCCGGAGGGCTCCTGGGTGACCGGGAGCGGGTATCTGGAATACAAGCTTCGCGAAGGCCGGCATCCGCATCGCGCGGATCTCGACCAGGCTGTGCCGGACCGTCCGGCCGTGCTGTACCACACGTCGCTGCACGCCTGCGTGCTGAACACGGCCGCGCTGACGGAGGCCGGGTTCGGGGACGGGCAGCCAGATCCACCCGGTGGCGCGTTCGGCCGCGACGGTGCAGGCCGGCTGGACGGCGTGCTGTACGAGGGCCCGATGTTCGCGCTGTTCGAGCGCAACCTGCGGCATGACATCGGCCGCATGGGCGCCGCTCAGCGCGCCAGGCTGGCCGAGATGGCGGGACAGCGGTTCGCCGCACTGGGGATCACCTCAGCATGTGACGCCGATCTGCGCCGCGACACGTTCGCCGTCTTCGCCGAAGCGGACCAGCGCGGCGTCCTGCACCAGCGGATCTACGGGCTGGTCGTGCACGACGAGGTGGATTGGTTCGTCACGTCCGGCCTGCAGGGCCGCCACTCCAGCCGGCTGGCCACCGAGGCCGTGAAGATCTGGGCCGACGGCGGGATGAGCAGCCGGACCGCGGCCATTCACGGCAGCTACCCCGTCCCGCCGTACGGTTCGGGAATCTTGTTCTTTGACCGCACTGAGCTGACCGAGATGGTCCGTGACTTTGATGCCCGCGGGTTCCAGGTCGCCGTGCATGCCCAGGGGGACCGGGCGATCGAGACTGTCCTCGACGCGTACGCCGCGATACTGGCCGATCTCCCGGGTAACCCGCGCCGGCACCGCATCGAGCACGGCGGTGCGATGTATCCGCCGCTCGCCGCCCGCGCCGCGGATCTCGGGATAGTGATTGTCAGCCAGCCCGGGTTCATCTCAGCCCTGGGCGACGGATTCGCCGCGGCGTTCCCAGAACATCGCGACCAGCTCTACTCGTTCGGGTCCTGGCGGCGTGCTGGCATCACGGTCGCCGGGTCGTCCGATGCCCCGGTCATCACCGCCAATCCGTTCATCGGTATCCGGGACGCGGTCCTGCGCCGCACCGGCGACGGTCACCTGCTTGGCCCGGGGGAGCACCTCTCGGCCCGGGATGCCCTCGCCCTCTACACCCAGCAGGCCGCGTTCGCCTTGCATCGCGAGACCGAGATTGGCTCGCTTGAGCCCGGGAAACTCGCGGATTTCGTGGTCCTGGACAAGAACCCGCTCGATGCGGACCCTGGGCAGATCGCAGACATCCAGGTCCTGGCCACGGTGCTGGGCGGGACGCCCGTGTACCAATCGGCGACCACCTTCCCGGACGGCTGATTCCCGCCCGCCGCCGCGAGATTCAGTAGATCGACCGGTCCGCGATGGAGTAGCCGCCATCGACCGGGATAGCCGCCCCCGTGACGAAATCCGACGCGGGCGCGGCCAGGAACACCGCCGTGCCGACCACGTCCTGCGCCCGTCCCCACCGGCCGGCCGGCGTCTTGGCCCGGATCGCGGCCCCGAGCGGGATCTCCTGCAGCGGCTGGGTCAGCGGGGTCACATGCCAGCCCGGCAGGATCGCGTTCACCTGGATGTGGTGGGGGGCGAGTTCCACCGCGAGAGCACGGGTCAGCCCGAGCAGCCCGGTCTTCGCCGACCCGTAGTCAGCCGCTTCCAGCGCGCCGTAGACCGAGTACATGGAACCGATGTTGATGATCTTGCCGCCGGCCCCGCGCGCGGTCATGGCCGCCGCTGCGGCTTGCGCGCACAGGAAGGAACCGGTGAGGTGCGTGTCGATCACGGCCTGCCAGTCTTCGCGCCGCATGCTCAGCAACGGCCCACCACGGAACAGGCCAGCGTTGTTGACCAGGATGTCCAGGCCGCCGAAGCGCTCAGCGACAGCCGCGATGGTGGCGGAGACCGCCTCGCCATCCCGGACGTCAAGCCCGAACACGGCCTCCTCGCCAAGCTCGGCCGCGATCGCGGCGTTCTTCGCCACGTCCCGGCCGGTCACCGCGACCCGCGCGCCTGCCTCGCGCAGGCCAAGCGCCATCGCCTGGCCCAGGCCGCTGTTTCCGCCGGTAATGAGCGCGGACTTGCCCCGCAGGGAGAACAAATCAGGCATGCGTCCATCATGGACGCACCTGGTGCCTGGCAGCTATGTGACCACGCTGGCCGCTGGCGGCCTCCGATCTGGGCGTGGCCATAAATTTCGCTCATGGGTGGCCAGCGGGGGCAAGTTCAGCGCGGTAGACGCTTACCGGGCCGGCTCCCGGAGTCCACACGCGAACCTCGATCCGCTGGCCCTCGGGGGCCCAGGCGAATCTGGCCCGGAAGGGGCCCCAGCCGGTGTACCTGATGGTGTGGTAAGCGGTCGTGGCGTCCACCGGCATCGTGATCGTCTGGATGCCGTTCGTCGCGGGAATGCTCCGCCGGCCCAGCAGCGTGTCCCCGGTGTTGTTCCAGACTTCCACGTTGACCGGCCCGGTCGCGGACAGGATCACCGACGCCTGGTACCGGCCGGGCGGCCGATGCCATTCGAGCCGGTCAGCGACATAACCGGGGCGGCCGGTCGACGTTACGTGCCAGCCCGACGGCGGCCCGGTCAGCACGGCACGCCCGGCCGCTCCGGGCGCCGTCCAGGCAGGCAGCGATGACGTGCTACTGGGCACCCTGAGCCGGCGCAGCCCCGGTGGCGGGCTCCAGCGGAACACCCACACGTCGTTGGCATCAGTGACCAGGGTGGCGTGCAGGGAGCTGGCCAGCTGGTTGGCGAAGGTCATGGCACCGGCCGTCGTCTGCGTTTCGATGCCTGCCCACGGCGCGAAGACAAACCAGTCCTGACCTGGGCGGATCGGTAGATGCCCATTCAGCGGCCGCACGTCGTCCCGGCTCGAGAAGCGGCCGACCACGCCTTGGGAGGCGAACACCGCGGCCGAGGCCGGGATGCGCGCCTGGATAGCGGCCAGCGTCGCGGCTGTCGATCCGGGCACCCGCAGCCACTGCGGCGGCGTCTGCGGCGCCCAGACCACGGCCCAGCCGATGGCCTGCACCGCCACCAGGCTGGTGAGGAGGAGGCCAGCCCGGCGGTACCGCCGGGTGAGCCAGCCGAGCACGGCCACCGTGCCGACCGGCAGCAGGACGTAGATCGGCAGGCTCTGGAACAACGGCTCAGAAAACAGGAATCCGCGGAAGAGGTCGTTCGACAGGATGACCACCAGCAGGACCGGCAGCACCGGCAGGAATCCCAGGCCGAGGAACCCGGACGAGGCGAGGTTGGCCCAGAGGTCGAGGCGCTTGGACCACACCTTGGCCAGTACCGCAACCGGATGGGTGGCGAGCCCTGCCGCCAGCCCGGGCAGGCTCAGCGGGCCGGTGTGCCCGGGAGCGGCCAGGTAGTTGTACGCCTGCAGTCCGTGGCCGGAACCCTTGTTGCCGTGAATGGCCGAGATGAACAGCACGGCCGCCACGCCGAGGCCAGCCATGACCGCGCCTCGCATCCGCGCCTTCCGGCTGGCCATCAGCATCCCGAGGCCCAGCCCGACGATGTAGGTTCCGGCGACGTCACCGCAGCTCAGCAGGGGTATCACCCAGGCCCATGCCCGGCGGCGGCCGTTCGCGAGATCCCGGGCCAGCAGCGCGGTGAACAGGATCGCCAGGCACTCCGCGTGGAAGTCGAACGAGATCGTCCACCACGACCACGGGTTGACCGCCAGCAGCACGAGCCCGGCACCGGCCAGCCATCGCGCGTCCGGGCCGGGCCGGTACCGCTGGGCGATCTCGCACAGCCAGAGGAATGCCACCAGCTCCGCTCCCACGACGCCGGCGTCTTGCACCCAGAGCAGGAGCACGCCGTTGGGGAACACCCAGTAGAGCAGCGCCAGCGGCCACATGATGAACTCGGCGTGGTTCTGCCAGAACACGAAATTTCCGACCGTGTCATACGGGTTGAGGTGGCCGTGCGCGATCAGGTACCACGCCTGCTGGTACTGCGCGAAGTCAGGTGTGAGCGCGAAATGGCGGTAAAGCAGCAGGCTCCAGAAGCCGAAGACAGCCAGCTTCAGGCCCAGGATCACGGAGCCGATGCGCCGGACCTGGAGCAGCGGCACATCCGGTGCGGGGCGTACCTCAGGGGTGGCCTGGGCTACTGGGACACTCACCTTGCTCATGAGTGGAACCTCACCGCCAGAATTGGTGAGTAGCCGTATGGATAGTACGAACCCGGCTTAACGAGATTGGCCTCGAAATAAACGGGGTCGGTGCCGCTCACCGGCGAATGGATCGTGAACGTGGCCACACCTGCCGCGCTGGTGAGCGCCTGGACGGGCGTCTGGCCGGGCTGGCCCTGGTTGATGATGGCCTGGCTGAACTGAAGGCCGCGCTGCGCGTAGATCACCTGGCCGAGGTAGACGGGTACATCCGCGACCCGCATCGGCTGGTTGAGGCGGTTCACGATCTCGGCCCGCACCGTGATGTCCTGTCCCTGGGCGACCGGCTCGCTGATGGCTGCGGGCTGGAGTACCACGCGCCACACGCTCGCCACATAGGCGCTGGTCCGGCTGACCGATGGTGGATCTTGCGAGAAGGCCAGGACCTGGAAGCCGTTGCTGATGGATGGCATGGCGAAATAACTGGGCGCCATGATCGTGTAGCTGGCCCGCTGATGCGGTCCGAGCACCGCGGGGCCGCGCTGGCGGCGCCAGAAAGCCGTCATGGTCGTGCCGTCCTCGATGGTGAAGCTGGGCCGCACGCGCGTGCCGGTGTTGTTGGTGACCGCCAGGTTCAGCTGTTCCACCGTGGCCAGCTGGCCGGTCGTGCGCACCGACCGGATGGAAATGTCCAGCGGGCTCGCGGCGGTCAGCGCAGCCGTGACTGCTGCGGCGCAGGCCGCGGCGCCGCCGCCGACGGCCCACTTCCAGTGCCGTACGAGGACCGCCGCCTCCGGCCGCCGCGTGGTGGCGGCGGCGACGATCGCCGCGGGGAGCAGCATCACCAGGTAGCTGCCGAACGAGCGGGTGGCGAAGAAAAGCGCGACCGATGGAAGGAGGAAGGCGGCGGGCTTGAGCACGGGGTAGGTAGCCAGGTAGCAGGCGAGGGCGACGACGAAGACGACCACCGCCGCGACCGTGTAGGCGCGCAGCGATCCGCCACCCACCGGGAGCGAGAGGCTGAGGCTGATCAGGCCCTGGCCGGCTGGGACCGCCTGCGATGAGAATGGGGTGAGAACTCCATGGAGCCAAGCGCCAGGTGCACTGAGCAGGTACGGAAGGTTCGGCACCAGGAAGGCTGCGATCGCGATGCTGGCGTACCGGAGGCCGTGACGAAGCGCCCGGCTCCAGCCGTCGGCGAGCCGCGACTCCAGGACGATCCCCGCCACCACGAACGGGGCCACCAGCCAGGGCGTCTGCTTGACGGCCATGGCCAGCCCCATCAGGACGGGACCCCGCCAGGCCGCCGGGCCCCGGCTGGCTGCGAACCGGTCCCACCGCACGGCGGCGCCCACGAGCAGCGGGACGAAGAGGAAGTCGGTTATCCCGCCGACCGCGTAGCCGATGTACACGTCCATGCTCGCCGCGACCGCGGCCAGCGGCGCCAGCGCTCGCGGCAGGACCGCGAAGAGAATGACGCAACCCAGCACCCAGGCGGCCACGTCAATCCAGACGGCCGCCTGGGTCGTGCTGCCGAGACTGAGCAGCGGCATATAGGCCTCGAAGGACAGCGCGGGGTACGACAGCGTGCTGACCGGCTGGCCGTTCAGCTGGAAGGTGTAACCGTTCGGCGAGACGTGGAAAAGCGGGAAGGCGGCGGTCATGGAGTGCAGGTAGGGATTGATGCCATGCAGGGCCAGTTGCGCCGCGTACTGGTCGAAGGCGATCTCGTCGGTGCCGTAATCAGGGGCGATGAAGATCTGGAAGTAGCTCCACAAGACCAGTGCGACCAGGACGGCCAGCAGGACGGCCCAGTCGATCTGGCGTTGCCGGCGGCGGCCGAGCACGGGCTCAGGAAGCCAGGCGGCGATGATTGTCAGCAGTCCCGACAGGCCCAGCGCAACCACTGGGACGGCCAGCCACGGGCCCAAGGTGAGATACCCGGATAGCCGGAACGCCCAGTCGACGAGCAGCAGGCCGGCCAGCGTCCGCAGCGAACGCCCGGTCCATTCACCCGCGGCCCGGCCGCCCCGGTCGGCCGGGCCGACCGGGAGCTGACCACCGCGGTCGCGAACAGCAGCGGTGCTGTTGCTGGCGCTAGAGGGCAAAGATCTGGATGTTCCCGTAGCCCGGCGTTCCCACTACCTCGTAGAGCTGATTGCCGCTGGCTGAGATGAGCAGTTCGAGGCAATGGCGCGGCGTCGGGAGGACCCGGCGGACGCTCTCGGTGCGCAGGTCGACCACGGCCACGTTCGACACCGCACGAGAACCTTTCAACACATAAAGCGTGCCGCCATCCGGGCTCAGGACCAGTGATCTGCCCGCGGCGCCCACTGGGAATTTCGCGACAACCCGTCCACCGGAGATGTCGGTCTCACTGACAATCCCGTTCTCCTGCAGCGAATAGATAGTGGACTGCTGGACGTCTGGCGCGATAGACGCCGTATCCGCGGGTACCGGGACGCTGCCATGAATCGTGCCGTTGGCGGAATTCACGATTGTCACGCTGGCGGACGCGGCCCAGGTGGTCAGGACGTAGAACGTCGTTCCGTCGCTTCCCACCACCACCTGGCGGGCAGGTGCGGGAAGGGCGACGGTCCGGATGACCTTCGCGGTACGTCCGTCGAGCAGCTCCAGTGCTCCTGAGCGGTCAGTGCCGAGGGCGAGGCCGAGCACGCCAGTGGAAGATTCGGCGACGGAGTGCGCGGCTTTGCTCACCGAGACGCTGCCGGACACCTTCCCGCTGGATGAGTCGACTTCGAACAGGCCCGCGCTCGAAGCGCCGGCGAGGGTCCACAGGATCCCGTTGGCCTGCGGCGCGGCGGCGGCCATCAGGTTCCTCGGGGCAGGCACGATACGTTCCGGCGCGACCCTGGCCGGAGCTGGGTTCCGCGTACTCGCCGAGGTGCCGCAGGCAGCCAGGACGAGGGCGGCTGACATGAGCGCTGCGACTGCCGTGATGCGGCGCGGCGCACCCGCCATGGCATGTATTCCCTTCTGGTGGTGGTAGCCGGAACGGGCTGTTCATCACGGACCGTGACCGCGGGCAGCAAATGCGGCCAGCCACGCTGGTGCCACCACGCCGAGGCCGGGCAGCGGCGAGCCGGGCCGGGTGAGGAAGAACGCGGCGAGGAATTCCCCGCCAGGTTCCGGCGCCCTGGCGGCCGCCGGCCCGTGCCGGGTGCTGACCCGGGTCAGGACCGCCAGGTCGGAGTTGGCGTCCACACGGATGCTGGCCGACCCGCGACCGATCACGGCATGCGGCACTTTCACGAAGCGCGTGCCGCTCCACACCACGACGAGGCTGGACCGGGTGATCGATCGTGAGGCCAGGTGGAGGGCGAGCGGCTTGCGGAAGGTTCCCCGGTACGCTGACTCGTTGCGCTGGATGAGAATGCCCACCCCGCCCACTGCCCGGTACCCCGCGAAGCCGGCGTTGCCGATGCCCGGGCCGCCCTGGCAGTCACTGCTGCTCGCATATGGTTCGGTTACCGTGATCTGGGCCCCGGCGGGGAAGGCGCCGCTGGAATCGCCGAGCCTGGCCACCATTCCGGTCAGCCGGAGGGGCCCGATGAGTTGGCCCGCAGGACCAAGCGTCTGGCTGGTCACGACGCAGTAGTAACCGCCTCGGACCGGTGTCGGCGGCGGTGGTGGCGGGGGGCCGTAAGCGAGAGCTATTCCGGGCTTGCTGACCAGCGCGGCGATGCCCAAGATCGCCATAGCTGCCATCTGCCGTACTAGCGCGTATCTGGATATGCGCGGCATAGCGGGTCCCCGTTCCGACTTGTCGCTGCGCAGGGTTCTGTAGCTGAGAGTAACAGTTCGGATACTCTAGGTTATCCACACTGGCCGGGGACCAGCATGCGGTGCCGCATGGGCGGTTCGCCGCCGCTAGGGCCGGACCGGAAGGCGGATCGTGAACGTGCTGCCGCGGCCCTCGTCGCTGGCCACGGAGATTGTGCCGTTGTGCGCTTCCACGATGGCCTTGGTGATGGTCAGCCCCAGGCCGGAGCCCGGGATCGCCTCCCGGGTGGCAGTGGCCGTGCGGAAGAAGCGCTCGAAGATATGCTCCAGGTCAGCCGCGGGGATGCCGATGCCCGTGTCGGCCACCTCGATTACCGCCTGGTCTCCATCCATCCTGAGCCTGACCTTGACTTTCCCGCGGTCCGGGGTGAACTTCACCGCGTTGGAGATGAGGTTGCCGAGTAGCTGGGCGATGCGTATCGGGTCGACCGCGAAGCGGGGGACAGCGCCGGTGGAGAGGGACAGGTCGATGTGCTTACGCTGCGCCTCGGGGCGCATCTCCTCCACCGCCTCGGCGGCGATGTCGGCCAGGTCCGCGCTGCGCAGGTCCACCGCGATCCGTCCCGACTGGATCCGGGACAGGAATAGCAGGTCGCCGACTAGGCGCATGAGGCGCTGCGCGTTCCGCTCGATCACCTCGGCGAAGTAGGCGGCGTTCAGCCCGCCGGTGCCCTCCTCCCTGAGCAGTTCGACGTAGCCGATGATCGAGGACAGCGGAGTCCGCAGTTCATGCGAGACCAGGGCGATGAACTCGTCCTTCAGCCCGTCCAGCTCACGCAGGCGCTCGTTCTGGGTGCTCAGCTCCAGAGCCTGATGGGCCAGCGACTCCTCCGCCCTGATCTGCGCGGTGACGTCGCGGGAGATCCCGAAGGTGCCGATGATCTGGCCGCGCTCGTCCCGGAGCGGCATCTTCGTGGTGGACACCCAGGCGTCCGGCCGCCCGCTGTAGGTCTCTCGCTCTACCTTCCCGACGATCGGCTCGCCGGTGCGGATAATCTGCTGCTCGTCCTTGAGCGCGGCGGAGGCGTGCTGGTCGCTGAAGACCTCGAAGTCCGTCTTCCCGACCAGATCCTCGGCGGCCCGGCCCGGCGCGCACGCGGCGATCCAGCCCGCGTTGACGAAGAGGAACCGGCTCAGCAGGTCCTTGAAGTACACGCGCTCCTGCGTGGCGGACAGCAGGTTGCTCATGCAGGTGAGCTTGAGCTCGCTCAGCGGCTCGCTTCCCGGCCGCCCCTGTGGCTGCAGCTTGGTCTTGACCATCGCAACCCCCCTGAAGATGGACGCTGGCCCCTCAGCGCGCGGTCGCCTGGCCATCAAGCCGCCAGCAGCATCGGCCGGATTAGCACGGTCATAGCGTCTGCTTACCCGGGTCGTCGAGGTTAAGTGCTGGCAGTCATTAGGGCGTGTTAATTTTGTGCGATTTAACCGGCTTCATCCCCGAAGGCACCTCGTCCCTTTTTAATATCTCCGCATTAACGTCCGCTAAAACCGGCTCTAACTATGCCAAGCTGGCCTATCGATGCTGGTCAGGGCACCCTCTGAAGGTATCGTGCCGGCGCGGCGTTATCCCGTGGGGGTACCAGCATGCCCGGTTCTATCGGTGTCCACGCGGCGCGGCTGCGCACCGGGCGATCCGGGCCGAGTGATCCCGGTGCGTCAGCGGATCTCCAGCAGGACCTTGCCGCGCGGGCTGTCCGCGCCGCGCAGGCTCGCGATGGCCTGTTCCCAGTCGGCCAGCGGGTAGCGGTGGGTGACCAGGAATCCCGGCCGGAACTGGCCCGAGTTCAGCAGGGTGACCACATCGCGCCAGGCGCGTGCGGTGTAGCCGAAGCTGCCCAGGATGGCCAGGTCGTTGTTGACCACGTCATCCGGCGCCAGGGCGACGGTCTGTCCGTGCGGGGGCAGGCCGAGGAGCAATACGGTGCCCCCCCGGCGGGCCGCCGCGAGCGCCACCGCGGCCGCCTCCGCCGCGCCCGCCGCCTCCACGACCAGGTCGAAGCCGCCCGCGCCCGCCGGCTCGGTCACGAACCGGGTCGCCCCCGAGGCGGCGGCCAGTGCCGCCTGCCCCGGGCGCCGCCCGAGCATGATGATCTCGGCTGGAGACCACAAGCTCAGCAGCGTCACGGCCAGCAGGGCGATTGTCCCGTCGCCGATCACCAGGGCCCGGCCGCCGGGTGTGACACCGGCCCGGACCAGCCCCCGGTAGACGACGGCCGACGGCTCGGTCAGCACCGCGTCCTGCGCCGCCACCGCCGGTTCGAGCGGGTGCGCCAGCCGCGCCGGGACAGCGATCTGGCCGGCCGCGGCCCCGTCCCGGGTGAACCCGATCTCGTCGTAGGTGTCGCACAGGTTGGTCTCGCCCGCGCTGCAGCCGGCACAGTGACCGCAGCCGATGATGCCCTCGACGACCACCCGGCGGCCGGCCAGCGGCGAGTCACCGGCCACGAACCCGGTCCACTCGTGTCCCAGCGCGAGCGGGTACCGGATGTACGCGGGATCGATCAGGCCGTCGATGATCTCCAGGTCAGTGCCGCACAGCCCGACCAGGTCCGGTTCAACGAGCAGTTCGCCGCCGGCCGGGATCAGCGGCGGCCGCCGCTGCAGCCGGACGTCGCCCGGTGCCACCACCACCAGGCCGCTGCCGGGTGCTGGCTTGACCGGGGCCGTCGTCATCTGGGCCGTCATGACCTGGCCTCGATGGCCAGCTTCTGGTCGGCGTACCGGGCGCCGCCGAGGATCCCGGAGACCCGGTCGGCATACTGGCGCATGGTCTGGCCCAGCTCATTCATCCGCCACGCGGGCAGGTCACCCTTGATTCCGGTCACGCTGACCGCCCCGGCGCAGGATCCGTCGTAGCCGAAGAACGCCGCGCCGACGCAGATGACCCCTTCCGCGTCCTCTTCGTCATCCACGGCGAAGCCGTGCCCGCGGGCCAGGGCCAGGTTGTCCAGGAGCGAGTCGACGTCGGTGATGGTGTGCGCCGTCCTGGCCTGCAGGCCAGTCTGCCCGCACAGCGCCCGGACCTCCGGCTCGCTCATCGTGGCGAGAATGGCCTTGCCCGCCGCGGACGCGTAAGGGACCTCACGCTGGCCCAGCGGGGTGTGGAACCTGACGCTGCCCGGCCCGTCCACCCGCTCGATGAAGACGGGGAATCCGCCTTCGCTGATGGCCACCCGGGCGGTCATCTTGGTGAGGTCAGCCATCTCGACCAGCAGCGGCCGGCACAAGCCGCCGATCGGGAGCTGATCGTGGGCGATGTCGCCCAGCCTGATCAGCGCCGTGCCCAGCGTGTACCGGGGCCCGGGCCGGACGTCGCGCAGCAGGCCGGCCGCGGCGAGCGTGCGGGCCAGCGCCAGTGTCGTGCTCTTGGATGTGCCGAGGGCCCGGGCCAGGTCGCTGAGCGACTGCCCGTCCGGTGGCCCGTCGGCCACGATCTCCAGCAGCCGCAGGGCCCGGGCGACGCTGCGGACTGTGTACCGGCCGGCGACCTCGTCATCGACGCCCCGCTCCGACTGCACTCGCGCACCTCCGCGCAAGAATGTTCGGTATTACCGAACGCATGATCAAGAAGCGGTAACACTCCTTGACAGGGTCCATAAACAATAGTTCTGTTACCTGGGTGATTCTATATCACACAACGGTGTTCGGTAGTACCGAACGTCATCAGCGAAGTGTCGCCCGGGCCGAGGCGGCTGTTCGGCGCGCCACCCAGTGGCTGCAAGCGCAGGGGTCACCGGGACAGGGCTCGCCCGGGCCGGGCTCGCGCGCACGGGAGCGGCCCGCCAGCAACAGCCCAGCCGGGCTCGTGCTGACCGGGCCGGCCGCCGTGGCCTGGGCATCCGGCGGGGTGGCGCCGCCGGTCGACCGGGCCGCCCGCGTGGACCTGGTCTGGGTGGTCATCTCGGCTGCGGGGGCCGGCCTGATCACCACGCAGGTGGAGGCGGACCGGGTCAGGGCCGAATACGATCCGGCCCGGCACGGCTTCGGCGAACTGGCCGAGGTTCCGTGGCATCAGCCGGAAGGCTTCGTTGCCGCCGCCGAGTCATTGGCTGGCGCGCCCGCCTCGGAGCTGGCCTCCGATGGCCACCCCGCCTTCGGCTTCGACGCGTCGGCCGACCTGACGGCGCTCCGGCTGGTGCTGTCACCCGCCGAGCAGGCCGACTTGGCCGACCTCGGCGCCGATGCGGCGGCCTCGCTCCAGTCGGCCCTGGCGCAATGGCGCCCAGGTGAGCGTGACCTGGATATTCAGGCTCGCTGCGCTGCGCTCCTTGAGGCCAGCGGCGCCGATGCCCCGGTCCTGATCGTGGGCGGCGACGACCGGCTTGAGCGGTACCGCCACCCGATGGCCGTCGGAGCGCCGGTCCACCGCCTGGCCATGGCGGTCGTCGTCGCGCGGCGCGCCGGGCTGCACGCCGCAGCCACCCGCTTCGCGGCGTCGGCCCCGCTCGATCCGGGCTACGCCGCGCTGCGCCGCAAGGTGCTGGCCATCGAGGACGCGGTGCTGTCCGGCTGCACGCCCGGCACCAGCTACGGAGCGGCACTGGACGCGCTGGATGCGGCCTACACCCAGGCCGGCGCCCCGGGCGGCTGGTCCGGTCACTACCAGGGCGGCCCGATCGGATTCGCGCAGCGGGAGTTCGAGATCGCGCCGGGCCAGCGCGGATCGCGCTGGTACGGCGAGCCGGTCCGGGCTGGTCACGCGGTGGCCTGGAATCCGAGCCTGCCCGGCGGCGCCAAGTCCGAGGACACCTACCTTGTGTCAGCCGACGGAGCTCATCAGCGGGTGACCATCTCGCCCGGATGGCCGACGGAACCAGATGACACCATGCGGCCACCGCGGCCCACAGTCCTGG
>CAYPQM010000161.1:0-15529 GCA_964412845.1 uncultured Streptosporangiaceae bacterium | reverse complement strand
AGGTCAGTTCTTGACGAAGCGGACGGAAGACCAGCTGATGACCGGAGCAGGCATCCTCGCGCGCAGCGGTCTGGTGCCCGAACCGGTCCCGGCCGCCAGCACGCTGCGCTTCCCCGACGGCGCGCATTTCCGGATCGAGATACCCAGCGTCGAGGGGCCGGTCGTGCTGGCGGCCGTCGTCGCTGCGGCCCGCGCCCTCGGTGTCACCGTCAATCGCGTCTCCCAGGGCAGCGGCGCGATGATGCTGACCGGGGCCGAGCTGGCCGAGATGGCCAGGATCGGCGCCGACAACGGACTCGAGGTGTCGCTCTTCGTCGGGCCGCGCGAGGAGTGGGACACCGGCCGGGCGGCGCACGCCGACGAGAGCCTGGCGGGCCAGCTACGCGGCACCCGGCAGCTGCGCTACGCGATCGACGACATCCAGCGGGCCGCCGAGCAGGGGATCAGGGGCTTCCTGATCGCCGACGCCGGCCTGCTCCAGCTGGTCACCGAGATCCAGGCGGCCGGCCAGCTGCCCGCGTCGATCGTCTGGAAGGTCTCGGCGGTGCTGGCGCCGTCGAACCCGCTGGGCTTCCGGGTCCTTGAGCGGCTGGGCGGTACGACGATCAACGTGCCCTCCGACCTCACCCTCGGGCAGATCGCCGAGATGCGGGCGGTCAGCCCGGTGCCGATCGATTTGTACGTGGAGACGCCGGACGCGATGGGCGGTGTCGTCCGCGGCCATGAGGCCGCCGACCTTATCCGCGTCGCGGCGCCCATGTACGTCAAGTTCGGCCTGCGGAACTCGCGGTCGCTCTACCCGAGCGGCCTGCACCTGGTCGATGAGGCGGCCGCCATCGCCCGGGAGAAGGTGCACCGGGCCGCCGTCGCGCTGGAGTGGATCGGCCGCAGCGGCATGGAACTCATCCAGTCCGGGCCGGGCGCCAAGGGCCTCGGGCTCCCGGAGCCCTAGCGATGCCCCCGGAGACCCCAGCGACCGCCGCGCTGCGCAGCCGGGCCTGGCTGGCGGGCGACGACGAGGTGGCCATGGCGCACCGCGTCGCGCTCACCTCGGCCGGAGTGCGCATCGACGCGGCGGCGGCCCGGCCGATCATCGGGATCGCCAACTCCGCCAGCCAGCTCAACCCGTGCAACCTGCCGCTGAACGACCTGGTCGGCGCGGTCAGGGCGGGGATTGAGCAGGCCGGTGGCGTCGGCGTGGAGTTCCCCACCATCTCGCTCGGCGAGGACCTGATGAAGCCGAGCGCCATGCTGTACCGGAACCTGCTGGCGATCGAGATCGAGGAGATGATCCGCGCCAACCCGCTGGACGGGATCGTGCTCCTGGCCAACTGCGACAAGAGCGTTCCCGGCGCGGTGATGGGCGCGGTCAGCGCGAACATCCCCACCGTCCTGGTCACCGGCGGCGCCCGGCCGGTGGTCAGCTTCCGCGGCGGCCGGATCGGGACGGGCACGGCGCTGTGGCGGCTCTGGGACGAGCGGCGCGCCGGGCGGCTCGACGATGCCGGCTGGCGCGACCTGGAGAACTGCCTGAGCTGCGGGGTAGGTGCGTGCAACACGATGGGGACCGCGTCCACCATGGCGGTGCTGTGTGAGGTGCTCGGCCTGATGATCCCGGGATCGAGTTCGATCCCGGCCGGTGACCCCCGCTCGGCCGCCGCCGCGACGCGAGCCGGCCGGGCGGCGGTCGCCGCCGTGACCGGCAACCGGCGGCCGGCCGCGATCCTGACCCCGGCGTCGTTCGGCAACGCCGTCGTCGCCCTGCACGCGATCGGTGGCTCCACCAACGCGGTGATCCATCTGGCCGCGCTCGCCGGGCGGGTCGGCGTGCCGTTCCCGCTCGCCGACATCCGCCGGATCGGGGCGACGGTGCCCGTCCTCGCCGATGTCGAGCCGTCCGGGTCAGGCCTGATGCAGGACTTTGACGCGGGCGGCGGGGTGCCTTCGCTGCTTCGCGAGCTCTCCGGCCTGCTGCGGCGTGACGCACTGACCGTCGCCGGGCCGACCATCGGCGAGGTCGCCGACGGCGCCGCGGCGCCGACCGGCGCGATCAGGACCGCCGCCACGCCGCTGCGCCATGGTGGCGCATTCGGCGTCGTGCACGGCTCGCTGGCGCCGGACGGCGCGGTCATCAAGACCTCGGCTGCCTCGCCGGAACTGCTGCGGCACCGCGGTCCCGCCGTGGTGTTCCGCGGTTACGACGACATGCTGGCCCGGATCGACGACCCGGACCTGCCGGTGACCTCACGCAGCGTGCTGGTCCTGGCCGGCTGCGGGCCGGTCGGCGTCCCGGGCATGCCGGAGTGGGGCATGATCCCGATCCCGGCCCGGCTGATGCGGGCCGGGATCACCGACATGGTCCGGGTGACAGATGCCCGGATGAGCGGCACCAGCTTCGGGACCGTGCTGCTGCACGTGGCCCCGGAGGCGGCCATCGGGGGACCGCTCGGCCTGGTCCGGGACGGTGACACGATCGCCGTGGACGTGCCGGCCGGCTCGCTGGACCTCGAAGTACCCGCGGCGGAACTGGCCCGCCGCCGCGCCGCGTTCACCCCGCCGCCGCCCGTGCACCTGCGTGGCTGGCCCGCCCTGTACGCCCGGCACGTGCTGCAGGCGCCGGACGGATGCGATCTCGACTTTCTCCGGGCACCGACGCCAGCAGAACAGAAATTTGTCGAACCGGTCGTGGGGCGCTCCTGACCGGGCCGATGACTGACCGGCAGGAAAGCCCACAAGACCGGCAGGAAAGCACACAAGAAAGGAGACAGCCATGAGGCGATGGAAGCTGGCCGCAGCCGCGGCGGCCACGGCGCTGCTTGCTGCTGGCTGCGGGAGTAGCAGCAGTGGCAGTGGCGGGACCGCCGCGAGCCCGGTCACGATCACTATCTGGCATAACTACGGCACGGAGCAGAACGCCACGGCGCTGAACAACCTGGCCAAGGCCTTTGAGAAGCTGCACCCGAATATCACGGTGACCGTGGTCAGCCAGCCGGCCAGCAACTACTTCGCGCAGCTGCAGGCGGCCGCGATCCCCAAGAACGGCCCCGACCTGGCCGTCATGTGGACCGGGCTGTTCACGCTGCAGTACAAGAGCTTCCTGAAGAACCTCAAAGGCCAGGTCCCGGCGTCGGACCTGGCCAGGATCGACCCGAACGCGCTGAAGTGGACCAGCGACAGCTTCAACGCCAGTAACGGGCCGTATGTCATCCCGCTGGAGAACCAGTTCTATATCGGCTTCTACAACAAAAGCGATTTCGCCAAGGCCGGCGTCACCTCGGTGCCGACCGACTGGAACCAGTTGTACGCCGCGTGCACGAAGCTCAAGAAGGCCGGCTATACGCCGATGGTCTACGGCAACGGCGGCCAGCCGCTCGGCGCCACGTTCTACCCGTGGTACGACATGAGCTACATGATGATCGGCGCCTACTCGGTGTCGCAGTGGCAGGGCCTGTACAGCGGGCAGATCCCGTGGACCTCGCCCGCCGTGGCGGCTCAGCTGGGCAACTGGACCAAGCTGCACAGCTCCGGCTGCACCAACAAAGACGTGGTGACCAACACGAACAATCTCGGCCAGTTCGAGTCGGGCAAGGCCGCGATGATGGTCGACGGCACCTGGGACACCCAGAAGTTCACCAGCGCGCTGGGCAGCAAGGTAGCTGCCTTCGTCCCGCCGTTCTCCACCTCCCCGATCAAGGGCGTGGTCGACTACGCCGGCGACGGCCTCTCCGAGATGTCCTACTCCAAGCACCCGGCGCAGGATGCCGAGTTCCTGTCGTACATGACCACCCCGGCGGCGGCGCGCATCATCAACGCGGCCGGCCTCATCCCGGCGATCACCGGCACGACCACGAGCAACCCGGTGAACCAGCAGATGCTGAACTTCGTCGCCAGCGATCACCTGACCGTGTTCCCGATGCTGGACAACGTGGTGCAGGCGAACATCGTCAGCGCTGGGCAGAAGTTCCTGCCCTCCGTGCTCAACGGCACCCAGTCGGTCCAGGCGGCATTGCAGAACCTGGCTGAGACCCACAACCAGCTGCCCTCGACCCAGCGGGGCAACACCTTCCCGTAACTGGTCACTACGATCGTGGTCTCCGGCGGCGGGGCGACCCGCCGCCGGAGACCACCAGCACGGTCAGGAGAGCATCCGGTGGCTGCGAGCAGGCTCACCAGGCGCCGCAGGCGCGCTGGCATCCTGCTGTCCCTGCCCGCGGTGGCCCTGGTGATCGCCTTTCTCGGCGTGCCGATCGGCCAGGCCATCTATTACTCGATGACCAGCTGGAACGGCCTGACGTCGACCTGGATCGGGCCGAGCACGTATTCCACCGCGCTGAGCGACCCGATCTTCTGGCGGGTGCTGGAGAACAACGCCCTGCTGCTGCTGTGCATCCCGTTCGCGCTCGGGATCCCGCTGGGCATCGCCGCGCTGCTCAACGAGCATGTCCGCGGCTGGCGGTTCTTCCGGTCCGTGTACTTCCTGCCGACCGCGGTGTCCTGGGTGGTCATCGGCATGGTGGCGCTGCAGTTCTTCGCCGCGGACGGCACGCTGAACAAGCTGCTCGCGGACCTGGGGCTCGGCTCGACGGCGACCGACATGCTGGCCGGCTCGCACAGTGCCCTGGCGGCGCTGGCCATCACGTTCGTCTGGTCGATGCTCGGCACCAACACCATTATCTTCCTGACCGGCATGGCCACGCTGGACCCGACCCTGATCGAGGCGGCGCGGGTGGACGGGCTGGCCCGCCGCCAGATCTTTGTCCGGGTGACGCTGCCGCTGCTCACCCGGTTCATCCAGTTCGCTTTCGTGATCACGGTCATCAGCGCGTTCTCCGCGCTGTTCAGCCTGATCTTCGTGATGACCGGCGGCGGCCCCGGCCTGGGCACCACCACGCTGGAGTTCTTCGTCTACCAGACCGGCTTCGCCCAGGGTCAGTTCGGGACCGGCGCGCTGTACGGGATCATCCTGTTCGTGATCATGATCTTCGTCGGGCTGGTCCAGCTCCGCCTGATCAAGCCAGCGGATGAGGAGGGCTCGTAACGGTGGCGGCCGCACCCGTGGACCCAGCCCGGCCGGCCCGGCCGGCCCCGACCGGGCCGCCGCTGCCGTCCGCCCGGTCGCGCCAGCGGCTGACCACCGGGCCGGTGTTCCTGCTCATGGTCGTGGTCGCGCTCGTGATGTTGTATCCGTTTTATTACCTGCTGAACAATGCGTTCCGGAACCAGACCCAGTACGACCAGCAGCACGGCCATTCGGTGGCCGGCTGGACACAGCTCTTCCAGAACCTGCCGGTCGGCAGCGAACTGCTCAATTCCACGATCGTCTGCGCCGCCGCGATCGTCATCATCCTGGTCGTCTCCACCAGCTCGGGCTTCGCGTTCGCCAAACTCCGCTACCGCGGCAGCGGGACCGTCTTCCTGCTCGTGGTCGCCGCGCTGATGGTCCCGCTGCAGTCGATCATCATCCCGGAATACGTGAACATGGCGAAGTTCAACCTGGTCAGCTCCTACACCGGGGCCGTGCTGGTGTACGCCGCCCTGGGCACGCCGTTCGCCACCTTCCTGATGGCCACCTACTACCGCGGCATCTCCGACGAGCTGATCGAGGCCGCGGTCATGGACGGCCTCAGCTATGAACGCACCTTCCTGCAGATCGCGCTCCCGCTGTCGCTGCCGGCCATCGCCACCATCACGGTGCTGCAGTTCATCCAGATCTGGGACGACCTGCTGGTCGGGCTGCTTTTCCTGCCGACGAACGACCGGACGATCACGGTCGGGCTGGCGGCGCTGTCCTCCGGGCGCACCACGAGCATCCCGGTGCTGATGGCTGGTTCCCTGATCAGCGCCGTTCCGGCGATCGGTGTGTATCTCATCTTCCAGCGGCACCTGGTCAAGGGCCTCACTCTCGGGATGGGCAAATGAGGCAGGGGGAAAGTTAGATGTCGCGGATCGTGCTCCAGGCGGTGACCAAGCAGTTTCCCGACGGGACGACCGCCGTCCAGTCGCTGGACCTGCACGTGGACGACGGGGAACTGCTGGTGCTGGTCGGGCCGTCCGGGTGCGGCAAGACGACCGCGCTGCGGATGATCGCCGGGCTGGAAGAAGTCACCGCGGGGGCCATCTACATCGACGACCGGCCGGTCACCGATGTGGAGCCGCGGCACCGCGACATAGCCATGGTCTTCCAGAGCTATGCGCTCTACCCGCACCTGACCGTCTACGACAACATGGCGTTCAGCCTGAAGTACCGCAAGGTCGGCAAGGCGGAGATCAAGCAGCGGGTGGCCGAGGCGGCGCGCATCCTGGAACTTGAGCCGTACCTGGAGCGCAAGCCGCGGCAGCTCTCCGGCGGCCAGCGGCAGCGGGTGGCGATGGGCCGCGCCATCGTCCGGCAGCCCCGGGCCTTCCTGATGGACGAGCCGCTGTCGAACCTCGACGCCAAGCTGCGGGTGCAGATGCGCGCTGAGATAGCCCAGCTCCAGCGCTCGCTCGGGACAACCACCATCTACGTGACGCACGACCAGACGGAGGCGATGACCCTCGGCACCCGGGTCGCGGTGATCCACGGCGGCGTGCTGCAGCAGGTCGCCACCCCGCAGGAGCTGTACGCCAGGCCTGCCAACCTGTTCGTGGCCGGTTTCATCGGCTCGCCCGCGATGAACCTGGTCGACGCCCGGCTGGAGCGTGACGAGCGGTCCGCTGGCCCCGCGGTGGTATTCGGCAGCCACCGGCTGGCCATCCCGCCGCAGGTCGTCGCCGAGCACCCAGCCCTGGACCAGTATCTGGGCCGGGACGTGGTGCTCGGCATCCGCCCGGAGAACATGGCGGACGCCGAACTGGCCCACAACGCCGACCCGCAGGCCATCCTCCATCTGCCGGTGAAGCTCCGCGAGGAACTCGGCTCGGAGGTGCAGGTGCACGCCGCGATCGGCGCCGCCGCTCACCTGAGCGGCGGCGAGGCGGAGGACGTGCGCTCGCTGGCGACCATGGTGGCCAGGATGAACCCGAAGACCGCCATCAAGGAGGGCGACGTCGCCCGGGTCCTGGTGGACACTGATGCGCTGCACTTCTTCGACCGGGCCAGCGGCGAGAGCATCCGCGGTGGGCCGGTCTCGTGACCGCTTGGCGGGTGCGCGCGGCCGCGCTGCCCGGCGGGGATGCCGTGGACGCGGGGATCAGCGGCGCGGGCAGCTGGACGTCGCGGCCTGCGCCGGGAGCCGAGCTGCTGCCTGGGCGGTTCGTGCTTCCTGGCCTGGTCGATGCGCACTGCCACCTGAGTGTTGGCCAAACCGGCGATGGCCAGCCGGTTGCGCTGGACGCGGCGGCGGCGCGCGCCAATGCCGCGCGGGCCCGCTCCGCCGGGGTGACCGCGATCCGGGACACCGGCAGCCCGGGCAGCGTCACGCTGGGGCTGCTGCCGACCCCGGACGGGGCCGGGCTGCTGGCCTGTGGCCGGTTCCTCGCCCCTCCGGGCCAGTACTATCCCGGCTTGTACGCGCCGGTCCCCGCGGCGGATCTGGTCGGCGCGGCGCTGGCCGAAGTGGCGGCTGGGGCACGCTGGGTCAAGCTGATCGCTGACTTCCCCGTCCTGCGCCCCGGCGAGGCAGCCCTGGATCCCGCGCCCACCTACCCGCTGGCCGACGTCCGCCGTCTCGTGCAGGCGGTGCACGCGGCCGGCGCCCGCGTTGCCGCCCACGCCACGACGCGGCAGGTGACCGGGCTGATCGACGCGGGAATCGACTCGGTCGAGCATGGCACCGCCCTGACTGAGGCCGATCTGTCAGCGCTGGCCGCGCGCGGCGGCGCGTGGACACCGACGCTGTGCGCGACGATCGGCGCTGACCTCACCCGAAGCGACCCTGACCGGCGGAAGCGCCGCCACGAACTGCGCGAGCGGCTGAGTTCCCTGCTGCCGGACGCGGCCCGCCGCGGCGTGACGATCATGACAGGAACCGACGTGGTCGGAACCATCCCGCGCGAGGTCGCGCTGCTGGCCGGCCTGGGGCTGCCGCCCCAGGCGGCACTCGCCGCAGCCAGCACGGCCGCCCGCCGGTTCCTCGGGTTCGCCGCCGGCATCCAGCACGGCGAACCCGCGGACCTGGTCAGCTATGACAACGATCCCCGCGACGATCCGGCCGTGCTCGCCCACCCGGCAGCCGTCTTCGCCGGTGGCATCCGCATCGCCTGACTTCCGGGCCAGGCCCCGCGGCGGCGGCCACGGCGCCACCGCTAGCCGGCCGGGACGCTCCGGGCCTGGGCCAGCTCCGCCAGGCCGTAGCGCTCGACATGCTCGCCGTCCTCCAGGCTGATGGTCCGGAATCCCTGCTGCACCAGCCGGTCGTTGATCTCGTCGAAGTGCTCGCTGACGAACTGCTTTTCGGCGTCAGTGATCCTGCCCTTATGCGGCCGGCCAGCATGTTCCAGGCTGGCGTAGTTGGTCCGGTCAGCGCGGGACGGGCTGGCCGCGGCGGCCTTGGAACTCCGCCTGGCCGGCCGGGCGGAGATCAGGAGTTCGCTCATGGCCTTGTCAGTGGCCAGCTTGTCGAACGAGTCCACATCCATGGCCACTCGGTGCGGTTCGTCATCGCCAGGGAGAAAGAGGTCAACCACGGCCACCCGGAGAGCTGACTTCTCGATGGCCCTGGCTTCCTCGGTGAGAACCTCGATCTCGACCGGGCTGTCGCCGAGTTCGGGGTGTTCGTGGATCACGATGCGCGCCAGCGCGTCGTCCTGGGTGATGATCTCTCCGCTGAGGTCGCTGAACCTGACGGTCTTCTGACCCACCTGGTATGCCTCCCTGCGTGTCGGTGTGAGCGCCTGCTGCTTCGGCACGTGGCTCACCTTGCCCCAAGGACGCCCCGCTGTCAAACGTATGTTCGATACACGCCGGAGCGGTTTTCGATACGCGCCAGGAGGCGGGAGTTACTGATCCGCGAGCCGGTGGAGGCTGATGATCGGCATCGTCGAGGTCCTTTCCTCGGCGGCCGCCACCGGCCAACCGGCCAACCGGCTAGGTAGCAACCAGCGCATCGGTGAGCGCATTGATACCGGCCAGATTCCCCGCCAGCTCGCCGCTGAAGTGATGACGGGCGGCGAGCGCGCTGGGAGCGTAGTAGGAGACCTTCGTCTGTGCTCCGTCGGCCCATACCAGTACCTTGAGCGGCAGGTCGAGCGCGGCCAGGGGTGCCGCCACCATTACCGGCGTTCCGCCCAGCGGGCTGCCGAAGATGACCAGCGTGGTGCCGCGCAATTGCAGCCCGACCTGGTGTGCCTCCGCGCTCTGATCGATCACGGCGAAAAGCTTCATTCCCTTGGCGGCCACCATCGCGGTGAGCCGCGAAACGGTGTCGGCCACCGATCGGGGGCTGAGCTTGGTGACGATGCCCGTCTCGTTCAGGGGCGCGGCCTCGGTCATCGTTGGTCTCCTCGGTGCGGGCCGCCTGTCACGTCCACCGGGCACCGCGGCGGCGGCGCCTCGACGGTATCAACCCGGGCGGGCATGGGCGGTATCCCCGAGGTCAGGTCGGGGTGATGGCCAGGTACAGCGCTAGCAGCGCGCAGGCCAGCGCGCAGCTGACGGTCGCCACGACAGCCGGCCACTGGGCGGGCTGGGGTGAGTCGGGCTGGGGCTGTTCCTGGCGCACTGTCGAGCGGTGCTGGGCGAACCCGATGACGGTGAGCAGCAGGGCGACCAGCACCATGAAGATGCCGAGGTATCCCGACAGCCGGACCAGATCCGCGTTCGGCACGGTGTGCGCCTGGGTCCCCGGGCCCGGCTGCACCTCGAGGAACAGCCCGAACTTGGCCACCACGAAGCCGAGCCCGGCGAACGAGATGGCCGTGCGGACCCAGGCGAGCAGGGTCCGGTTGCTCGCCAGCAGGTCGCGCATTCTCGCGCTGTCTTCTGGGTGCACCGGTTTATCCTCGCCTATCAGCGCCCGGTCATTTGACTAGGGCCCGGTTGTGCGGCCGCTCCGCGCCTGGGTAGGTACCGCAGGGTCCGCGCATGTTCCCAGAGCAGGAGGAATCCCCATGACCGCCGGAAACCGCGGCACGACGATCACCGATCACGAGACCAGCCAGGTCCAGCGGGCGAATGAGACCGGGCTGACCCCGGTCGTGTTCGTGCATGGCCTGTGGCTGCTGCCCAGCAGCTGGGATCGCTGGGCGGAACTGTTCGAGAGCGCCGGCTACGTGGCCCTGACGCCCGGCTGGCCCGATGACGCCGAGACGGTGCAGGAGGCCAACGCGCACCCCGAGGTGTTCGCGAACAAGTCGGTCGGCCAGGTAGCGGACCACTTCGCCGAGGTCATCGGCGGCCTGGCCAAGAAGCCGGCCGTGATCGGCCACTCGTTCGGCGGTTTGCTGACCCAGATCCTCGCGGGCCGCGGCCTGGCGGCCGTGTCGGTGGCGATCGACCCGGCACCGTTCCGTGGTGTGCTGCCCCTGCCGATCTCGGCGCTGCGGGCGGCGTCCCCGGCGCTCAGCAATCCGGCCAACCGGCACCGCGCGGTTCCGCTGACCTATGACCAGTTCCGGTTCGCCTTCGCGAACGCGGTGACCGAGGAGGAGGCGCAGAGCCTGTACGAGACCTTCGCGGTACCTGCCTCCGGCCTTCCTCTCTTCCAGGCAGCGGCGGCCAACCTGAACCCGTGGACCGAGGCAAAGGTCGACACCGGAAACCCGGGCCGTGGTCCGCTGCTCATCATCTCCGGCGAGAAAGACCACACCGTGCCATGGGCGATCGCCAACGCGTCCTACCAGCAGCAGAGCCACAACGAGGGCGTGACTGAGATCGTTGAGATGCCGAACCGCGGGCACGCGCTCACCATCGACAGCGGCTGGCGCGAGGTCGCCGGCACCGCGCTTGCGTTCGTCCAGCGTTTCATCAAGGACTGACCGCGGCACGGCACCATTCACACCCTTATCCCGTGGCGCAGCAGGATCATGTCGCGATCGCCAGGGCGGTCATCGACGCCAACCAGTACATGACACTGGCCACGGCCGACAGCGAAGGCCGGCCGTGGGCGTCACCCGTGTTCTACGCCACGGCCGACTACACGGAGTTTTACTGGGCCTCCGCACCGGGGGCAGCGCACTCGCGGAACCTGGCCCAGCGGCCGCGCATCGCCGTCGTGATCTTCGATTCCGGAGTTCCGGCGGGCACCGGCCAGGCCGTCTACATGTCAGCAACTGCCGGGCAGGTGGCGGCGGATGAGCTCGACCGGGGCCTCGCCGTCTATCCCGGCCCGGCTGAGCGCGGCGGCGGCCCGCTCACCCTCGATGAGGTCCGGGCCCCTGCCCCTTACCGCCTCTACCGGGCCACCGCGTCGGGGCATTCGATCCTCTGCCCACGGGACAACATGGGGCCGTGCGTGCGGCACGGCATCCCGTTCGACCACCGCATCCCGGTGCCTGCGGTTGGCCGGCCCAGGTAGCCGCCGCTCACCGGCCAGGTCAGTGCGGGGCGGCGCCGCGCGGTGGCCGCAGGCTGTAGCCCACCCCGCGCTGGGTGTGGATCAGCCGCGGGCCCAGTGAGTCGAGTTTGCGGCGCAGGTAGCCGATGTAGGTATCGACGATCTGGAGCCGCCGGGCCTTGTCCGGGCCCCACACGTCCTGAAGTATCTGCTGCCGGGAGACCACCTGCCCCTGGTTGCTCATCAGGCAGATGAGCAACCGGAATTCGGTGGGCGTGAGCTCTACTTGCCGGCCGGCCCGGTGCACGGTCCACCGGGACTCGTCGAGCTCCAGGTCCCCGGCGCGCAGCCGGGCGGTGGCGGCCAGGTCGTCTTCTACGGCGTCTTCGGTCATGTCATGTCACGCATGTGTCGTCGTCCCGTCGCCTCGCGGTCGTGGCCGTACCGCCCGATCCATGCCGAACGGGAACCCCGGGGTGCACTGCCGCCAGCAAGCAGGTGACGCCGATGCGCCCGCCGCACCGCACAGGTTCACGGTGCGCGGGCGCATCGGCGTCATCCCGGTCACGGGAAGCGGGCCCATTCTTCCAAGATCAGAAGTGGGTGGGCCCAGCCGTTGCCGGTGTGGTAACCCCGGGGACCGGGGCGACCGCTGGCCTGACCGGAGTCGTGGTCAGCCCTGAGGTGGTGTTGGCCAGCGCCTCGATGATGACCAGCTGGGCGTGGTGGGCGTGGTGCGTCACCGTGCCAGCGACGAACACGAGATCACCCGCGGCCAGCCCGTTCCAGGTCATCGCCGCGACCGGCACGGTCGTGGTGACCGGCACGGTGGTGGTAACCGGCACGGCGGTGGGCGTCACCGTCGGGATGGCCGTGGGGGTGGCCGCGACCGTGGGGGTGGCCACGACCGTCGGGGTGGCCCCGACCGCAGGTGTCGTTGTCACCGTGGGGATGGCCGTGACCGCGGGGGTAACCGTCACCGTGGGGGTGGGCGTTGGGGTCGGCACGGTCGTGGTCGGCACGGTCGTGGTGGGCACGGTCGTGGTCGGCACGGTCGTGGTGGTGGTCGGCGTGGTCACGGTGGCGGTCCTGGCGACGGTGGAGGTACCCGTTACCGTGATCGTGATCGTGGTGGTGCCGGTGTTGATCGAAATCGTCGTGGTGGTCGGCTGGGTGAGCGCGGTGTTGTTCAGCATCGCCGCCACCGTCGTGCCGCCAGTCACTGCCTGAGCGGCAGTAGTGGTGGTCAGCATCGGAATGGCGGTAGGCACCGTCGCCTGGGTCGTGGTGGTCGTGGCCACGGCCTTGACCGCGGTGTTGCCCGACAGCGACCAGACGGTGAGCTTGCCGGCCAGGCTCCGCAGGACCAGGAAGTGGTGCGTGATCAGCACGACCTGGCCACGCTCGAAGGCGAGCTTGGTCATCCTGTGGTGCCGCGAGAAGTTGAACTGGCCACCGAAGCCATGCAGCGCGGCCAGTTCCTGCAGCGACCGCATGTTGACGTGGCCGTTGTTCTGGCTGAGGCTCAGCATCGCGGAGTTCAGCATCGCGCCGTCGCCGTGCGTGCCGAAGCCGAAGGAATAACCGGCGTCGTGGTAGGTGCCTGACGAATGACTGCTAGTCAGTGCCACACCGCCGGCGATGCCGCCGACGACCGCCAACGCTCCGGCCGTGGCCTTGAGCTTCCAATTCGATGAGTTGTACCTGTTGTAGCGTGTCACAGCTTCCTCCCGTTAGAGGCACCGCGCCCGCAACGCGCGCCCTGAACTGAGTGCAGGGACCATGTGTGCTCTTGGTAGCCGCCGGGCGGCTTGTACACGTCCATGTGACTGACCGTGCCAGCGCGCCTTCGGGCGGGCCGTGACATTAGGGCTCACGTAAGCAATACGTTTGGTGTTTCACATCTGATTACTTCGAGATAACACACCCGCTTACTTCGAGATAACACACCCGCGCCGACCTGTGGCCATCTGCGGTATGGCAGCACGATGACCTCGGTCTCCGGGCCTAAAAGGATCGAGGTCGAGCACACCGCGGCCGGCCCGGCGGCCGGGCCAGGCGGCCTAGCCGGCCGGGGGCGGGGAGGTCGGCGCGGCGGCTGACGGCGACGGCGAGGCGCTGGCCGATGCGGTAGGAGACGCCGCCGCGGAGGGGGTGCTGGACGGTGTGGCGGCCGCCGGCCGGACCGGCGCCGGGTTTCCCGTGGCGGTCTGCGGAGTCGTGTTCAGCGTCGCGGCGGTGGCCACGCCGTTCGCGTCCAGGGTCAGCGTCACCGGATCGGTCAGGCCGAAGTCCTTGCAGTTCAGGTTGCCGAACGAGCCGTCCAGCCGGGCGGCCAGGAAGGTGAACAGGCTGTTGCCTGTCCCGTTGTCCGGAGACGGGGCACCGACCGTGAACTGCTTGTCCAGCGCGAGGGCCGGTGTCTGGATGTTGACCATTTCCGTGCAGTACGCCTGCGCGTTCGCGGTCGTGTTCGTCCGCCGCCGGAGCAGCGGCTGATCGACTCCCTCGCGGAAGAGGTTGGTCTTCTGGATGCTGAACGCGCCGTTGTTGTCCACGGTCATCGGGTCATTGACCGGAGTCAGCGCGATCGGCGCGGCCTGGTCCGCCGCCGCCGCGAGCTCATCCAGCGTCTGCGACGTGCCCACCTGTCCGGGGTTGGAGAGGTCAGGCGCGGCAAACGGAGCGCACCCGAGCGCCGGGTCGAGAAAGAAATTGAGCAGGGCGTTGTCGCTTCCGTTGGTAATGGTCGTGGCGCCGGTGAGGTTGGCGGCATTGGCCGCGTTATCCTGCGCGGTCTGCCCATTGGCGGTCAGCAGGTACCGCGATGTCACGTTGTCGCTCTGGTCCTGGTCGATCACGCTGAAGCTGCGGGTCGTCGGGCAGGCCTGCCCGTCCTTTGCGGTTCCGCCGGCCGGGATCTTCAGTCGGCCGGCCGCGATCGCCGCGTTCGCGGCCCGGTAGAAGGTAGCTCCGTTGCAGTAGGAGACCTGCCCGAACGGCGACCCCGGCAGCCCGCCGACGCAGTTTCCCCGCCGGACCGAGTTACCTTCCGCGACCTGGGTCAGCACGTTGCCGTTGAAGCCGAACATGATGTTGACCACCGCGCCCCTGGGCAGCTGAGGGACGACCGGCGCGACCGCGGGCGTCGTCCCGGCGGTGATGACCAGCGGCTCGTAGACCGAGAGCCCTCCGGTGGCCGGGTCGAGAATGGTCGCCTGCACGAACGCCTGAAGGCCTCCGTTGTCCTCCGAACAGCCGCCCCCGAGCTGGTACGGGGTGGCCAGACCGCGCGCGCTGAGCGGGTTCCTGGGCACGGTGATGGTGCAGTTCCCCGCGGCAGCGCCGGTCGGCGCGGACGGCGTCGCGCTGGCGGTCGGGCCGACGGTCGGCCTGCCCGTGGGGCGCGGGTGGTGATGATGGTGCCCCCACCCGCCGAAGGCGTCCTGCATGAACGTCGCGTGACCTGACATGTTGGCCGCGACGATCAGCCCGATGAGCAAGCCCAGCACCACGAGCGGGACAATCGGGAACTTAACCTTCCGCACGTACTGCCGGTCGTCCGGGACCCAGTCCAAGTATTGGTCCCACTCCGGGCCCTCGTCTTCGCTCATGCTCCAGTCCAGGTCCTGGTCAGAGCTCGCAGAGTGCCAGGTGGACCGACGCTTGGCACGCATCCCGCTACCTCCGCCTTTATAGAGCTCTCGCCGGAGGACGATAGACCGAACCTGTGACCCGAGGGTTATGAAACCGAAATATTTACTCTTTCGTAAGAACTTCGCCGCAGCGGCCCCGTTGACCCAGGTCGGGCCCGGCTCGGCCGGTATCTCGGCTGGCCGCGGGTGGGGCTGGTGCCAGCCCGGCTGACCGGGGACGGCGGGGCCCGGCTGCCGTCCGCACCTCGGTATCCGGCCGTACCGCGGCGACCGGGTGAGCCAGCTGCGCTGGTGCGACCCGCCCAGGCGGGCGAGATTTGCGGTGAGCGTTCCGGCCGCTAAGATGCCCGCCCTTGGCCGGCCGGCAGGCTGCCGGGCGACGGCGGCCGTGCGGGATGATCCCAGGGTCGCCGGCGCTGGGCGCCCGGCGATGTGCGCGCTCACATAACAACGCAGAAA
>CAYPQM010000160.1:13576-15622 GCA_964412845.1 uncultured Streptosporangiaceae bacterium | reverse complement strand
CGTGGCTGGGTCAAGGCCCAGCGTCAGGGACTCGACGGCGACCGTGGCCCCGTACACCTTCCGGATGTCGCGCAGCACCAGGACGCAGCCCTCGGTGCCGGGCGCCGCGCTGCCGGGCGCCGCGCTGCCGGGCGTCTGCCGGGATCCGGAGCCGCCGGGGGAGCGGTCAGCGCCCGGCGTGTGCTGTGATCCGGAGCTGCCGGGGGAGCGGCCAGCGCCAGCCGTCGGTTCTGTCACGGGTCCCCCTGCCATCCATGCCGTTTCGGTGCCGGATTCTGGGTCCAGGGCGTGTCCTGAACTACCGGTCGGATCACTCTGGGGCGACCTGACGGTTGCCGGATTGCGGGTCTGACCAGGGCGAGATCTGTTCGCCGTGCTCGCGGCCCGGGGTCGGGGGCTGCTCTGGCCGGAATGCTAAATCGGCGAATCTTCGGATGTCAAACGTTTGCCAAGAGTGTTACCGGCGCGTTACGCTACCGCCCTGAAGAACTACCGCGAGCCCCCGGGGATGCCATCGCTATCTGGGCAAAGGGGGTCAGTATGGTCTGCCTCACAGTCGCGCGGTGGGAGCTGGGGCTGGCAAACGCTTGCCAGAAGCGGAGGACCGGATATTCCTGGTATGACATGCGCGTGGCCCGAAGCCGGTCACGTCGGCCACGCCCGGGCCGGCCAACACTGCGATGAGGCCCGATGAGCGCACAGCCTGGACGTCCGTCAGCCCGGCGGCCGGGACAGTCAGCCGGGCCACCGCTGCCGCAGCAGCCCGGCCGGCCTGATCACGCCGGCCCGGCCTCCGGTGGACTGGCTTCCGGTGGGCTGGCTCCCGGCCGACCTGCTTCCGGTGGGCTGGCTCCCGGCGGGCCCGCCCCCGGCGGGCCTGGGCCAGACCGGGGTCCGGTCACGCTGGAGGATGTGGCCAGGGTCGCTGGCGTGCACTACTCGACGGTGTCCCGGGCGCTGGACCCGGCCAAAGCCTGGCGGGTCGGCGCCAGCACCCGGCTGCACGTGGAGACCGTCGCCCTGGAGATGGGCTACCGGCGGCACATGGGTGCGAGCGGCCTCAAGCGGGGACGCACCCATACTGTCGGCGTGATCGTCGCCGACCTGGGCAACCCGTTCATCTCGCCGGTCTTGCGCGGCCTGGCCAACCGGCTGGATGAAGCGGACCTCATGCTGCTCATCACCGAGACGCAGGACGATCCGGCCCGGCTGGCCCGGGTGCTCAACCACGTGGTGGAGCGCAGAGTCGACGCGGTCGTGGTGAGCGCGGCCCGGCTCGGCAGCGCGCCGATCCTGATGGACCTGGCACGGCGGCGGATCCCCCTCCTGCTGGTCGACCGCAACGTGCCGCAGACCGGCCTGCCGTCGTGCACCCACGATCACCGGCAGGGCGGCGCCCTGGCCGCGGGTCACCTGCTGGGCCTGGGCCACCGCCGCCTGGCGCAGCTCCGCGGGCCCGCGGACGTGAGCTCGTTCGCCGACCGCGGCCGCGGTTTCGCCGATGCGGTCAAGGCGGCCGGGGCGACGATCGTCGAACTGCCGGACGCGGCCCCCGCCCCGACCCTGCGCGAGGGGCACCGGCTGCTCCGGATGCTGCTCAGCCAGCAGCCGGAGATGCCCACCGCTATTTTCGCGCACAACGATCTGATGGCGCTCGGTGCGCTCGACGCGCTGGCCGAATCCGGCCTGCACTGCCCGCAGGACATCTCCGTGGTCGGCTACGACGACCTGCCGCATGTGGACCGGGTCAGCCCGCCGCTGACCACCGTCCGGCTGCACGGTGAGGATCTGGGCCGCCTGGTCGGTGAGATGGCGGTGACCGCGATCACCTCGCCCGGCCGGCCGCCGATGACCCTGACCCTGCCGCCCAGCCTGATCGTCCGGGAGTCGGCCGCGCCGCCGCGCGGCACGCGGCCCCCGGCGCCCGAAGCGTTCCCCGGGAGTGACCAATGACCAGCGAAGCCGGGACCAGCGAAGCCGTGACCACCGGCAGCAGTTCCGCCCGCGGCAGTTCCGCCAGTCAGAGTTCCGCCAGTCAGAGTTCCG
>CAYPQM010000160.1:0-13476 GCA_964412845.1 uncultured Streptosporangiaceae bacterium | reverse complement strand
AGTTCCGCCAGTCAGAGTTCCGCCAGTCAGAGTTCCGGCAGCGTCCCGGCGCCGCTGGCCTACCACGAGCAGAGCGACGCCGACCGGGACCGGCTGCTCGGCCGGCTGCTGGCCCTGCCCGCCGACGGCCTGGTGCTGCTGCGCGGGGCGACGGTGGTCACCATGGATCCGCGGCTTGGCGATCTGGCCGCGGGTGATGTCCTGCTCCGCGGCGCCGCCATCGAGGCGGTCGGTGCTGACCTGTCCGGGCCGGCCGCCGACTCCGGCGCGGTGGTGGTCGACCTCAAGGGCATGATCCTCATGCCCGGCCTGGTGGACGGGCACCGGCACTGCTGGCAGAACCAGCTCAGGCACCTGATCTGCGATGCGGAGATCGACGAGTACATAGCCATGACGCATGGCAGTACCGCGCTGCACTACCGCCCGGAGGACATGTATATCGGCGACCTGGTCACCTTGCTCGGCGCGCTGGACTCCGGGGTGACCTGCGTGCTGGATTTCTCACACAACTCCCGGTCCCCTGAGCACTCGGACGCGGTGTTCCGCGCCTACCGGGAGAGCGGTGCCCGCACGGTGCATGTCAGCGCTCCGCCGAACGCCGGCCAGTGGGCGGAGCAGTTCCCCGAGGACCTGCTCCGGCTGCGCAGCGCCTACTGCGCCGGAAGCGGCGCGCTGGCCACCGTCCGGATGGGCATCGACCTGCGCCGGGTCCGGCCGCTCACCGACCTGATGAGTTACGCCAGGGACAACGGCTTCGCCATCACCTTCGACGGCGTGATGGGATCTCCCTCGTCCGCCGAGGTCGAGGAGGCGGGGCGGCAGGGCGCGCTGGGGCCGGACGTCACCCTGGTGCACTGCACCGACATGTCCGATGCCGCGTGGCGGCACATTGCGGACTCCGGCGCGCACGTTACCCTCGCCCCGACCTCGGACGAGCAGCTCGGGCTCGCTGACGGCGTGCCGCCAGTGCAACGGGCTCTCGACTCCGGGGTACGGCCCAGCCTCAGCGTCGACGTCGAGATCTCGCTGTCCAGCGACATGTTCACCCAGATGCGCTGCATCCTGCTGACCCAGCGGATGCAGGCGACCAATCGCCGGTACCGGGGGGATCAGGCGGCGCCCGCGTTCATCACCAACCGCGATGTGCTGGACTTCGCCACCGCCCAGGGCGCGGCTGACGTCGGCCTCGGCGAGGTGATCGGCACGCTGACCCCAGGCAAGCAGGCCGACATCGTGGCCATCCGCGCCGAGGACATCAACAACCTCCCGCTGAACAGCGCCATCGGGACCATCGTGCAGGGCACCGATACCAAGAACGTGGACACGGTCTTCGTGGCCGGACGGCCCCGGAAATGGCGCGGTGAGCTGGTGGGCGTGGACATGACCAGGCTGCGGCGGCTGGCCGCCGACTCACGCGACTACCTCGCGGCCAAGGCGGGATTCACCGTCAACCCGGTCCAGCCACCGGGCCGGCGCGAAATACAGGACCCCTACCTGCGCGAGTACTTCGCCTCCCGGGGACGCGAGTAGCGGTTCTGCCGACAGCCGATCCGCCGACGGCATAACGCGCGGGCATGCCGGTCTGGCCGCCACCTACCGTTGCCACATGGACGTCATCCAGCTGCTGCCGCGCCTGTACTTCCTGCACTTCCCTATCGGGCACGCCTACCTGTGGCACGACCCCGACGGGCTCACCCTCATCGACACCGGCCTGCCCGGCTCCGCGCCATTGATCGCCGGGGCGATCCGCGAGGCGGGATACCAGCCCGCAGACCTTCGGCGGCTGGTGCTGACGCACTTCCACGGCGATCACATCGGTGCCGCAGCCGAAATCGCCGGCTGGGGCCAAGTGGAAGTGCTCGCACACCGGGCCGACGCGCCGTTCATCCGTGCCCAAGAGGCCGGGCCGGGACCAGACCTGGCCGACTGGGAACAGCCCATCTACGACCAGGTCATGAGCCAGCTCCCGGCCGAACCTGTGGTGCCGCCCCGGATTGACCGGGAGCTGGACGACGGCGATGCGCTCGGCTTCGGCGACGGTGCGGTAGCGGTGGCCGTGCCCGGCCATACGCCGGGCAGCGTCGCGCTCTACCTTCCCCGGCACCAGGTCCTGTTCACCGGCGACGCCGTGGCGCGCAGCCCAGCCGGACATGTCATGTGCGGCGTATTCAACGTCAACCGCGCACAGGCAGCCGCGTCGCTGCAGCGGCTGGCCACCTTCGACATCAAGGTCGCCTGCTTCGGCCACGGCGAGCCGCTCACCGACGGCGCCGCAGCCGAACTGCAGGCCGCCGTGCACCGCCTGCCCGCCGGTTCGGGCCAGCACCCCCGCGGCGCGCCCGAGAATCCAGCGTGACTCCAGCAATCCAGTAGCCCGGAATCGCCCAGAATCGGGCATCCGGTAGCAAGAGTTGTCCAGATAAACATGATTGGCCGCCACCGGGACAGCGTGCGCCGCTGCATGCGAACAGTGAGTTCGCGGTGCCGGACTTGCCCGGGGTTACCGACCGTGATGACCACTTCGGCCGGGCGCTGCTGGCGTGATCCGGCTGGTCCGACGGCCATTGAATCGCCGCCTCTTGTCCTGGAGTTTTGCTCTTCTTAATGTTGCCTTTCCCGCTGCGCCGCTCCGGTGCGGGACGGTCCTTCGTGGGGTGTGCGGCAGCGCGCCCACGCGGCGGGCACGGATCCGCCGCTCGTCACGTCCACAGACCCAGGAGGGTGACATGCTCGCTGGCCCGCAGGCTGGCCCGAGTAAGAACCGGGGGAGGCGGATCCTGCCGATCCGGACCTCTGTGATCCTGACCGCCGTAGCCGTGGTCGGCGGATCGCTGGCCGTCAGCACCGCGTCGCTGGCCGCTTCGCCGGGCGGCGCGACCGCGGACTCCGCTCCGGTTCCCGCTACCGCTCCGGCCAGCGACTACCGGGTGCTCGCCCCGACCGCCACGCCGATCAAGCACGTTGTCGTGCTGTTCGATGAGAACGTCTCCTTTGACCACTACTTCGGCACCTACCCCACCGCGGCCAACACTGACGGGTCACCGTTCCACCCGGCCAAGGGCACGCCGAAGGTGAACGGGCTCACCCCGCAGTTGCTCACGGCCAACCCGAACAGCTACAACCCGCAGCGGCTCAGCTCGTCCCAGGCGCTCACCTGCGACCAGAACCACGGCTACAAGGCGGAGCAGGCCGCCGTGGACGGCGGGAAGATGGACAAGTTCGTGCAGAACACGGAAACGGATGCCTGCACCGGGCAGCCGATCTTGTTCGGCCAGCCCGGCCTGGTGATGGACTACTACGACGGCAACACCGTCACCGGCCTGTGGAATTACGCGCAGAACTATGCGATGAGCGACAACAGCTACACCACGGACTACGGCCCGTCCACGCCGGGCGCGCTGAACCTGGTCTCCGGCCAGGACGGCGCCGCCTACGCGGTCAGCCCCAGCACCGGCGCGACGGTCAGCGACACGGGCACGGTGAGTTCGCTCAACAGCAACGGTCTCGGCACCATCTACGGGGACCTCGACCCAGCCTTCGACGATTGCTCGGACGCCAGCCACACCTCGGCCAACCCGGTGGGCGTGGTGACCGGGCGCAATATCGGTGACCTGCTCAACGCCCGGCACGTCAGCTGGGGATGGTTCCAGGGAGGATTCGCCCCCACCGGGACGAACAGCGCCGGCTACGCGGTGTGCGGCTCATCCCACACGAACGTCGGCGGGAACGCGTCAGCCGACTATTCGCCGCACCACAACCCGTTCGAGTACTACAAGTCCACGGCCAACCCCAAGCACCTGCCGCCCAGCTCAGAGGCCGCCATCGGCCGTACCGACCAGGCCAACCACGAATATGACCTGGCCGACTTCTACCAGACCCTGGGCGACGGCAACATGCCGGCCGTGAGCTTCCTCAAGGCGGCCGAGTATCAGGACGCGCACCCTGGCTACTCCGATCCGCTCGACGAGCAGCACTTCGTCGTCAACACGGTCAACCAGATCGAGCAGTCCAGGTACTGGAAGTCCACCGCGATCATCATTACCTACGACGACACCGACGGCTGGTATGACCACCAGGTCTCACCACAGGTCAACGGCTCGAACGACCCGGCGACCGACCAGGCGGTGTGCACGTCCACCCCGATGCGGCTGGGTAGCTTCCCGGACCGGTGCGGCTACGGGCAGCGCGTGCCGTTCCTGGTCATCTCGCCCTACGCCCGCGCCAACTTCGTCGGCCACACCGTGATCGACCAGTCCTCGGTCACCGGTTTCATCGAGGACAACTGGCTGCATGGCCAGCGGATCGGCGGCGGGTCCTACGACGCGGTGGCGGGCAGCATCGCCGGGCATGACGGCCTGCTTGACTTCCACGGCCGCACGAACGACAGCCGGATCCTGCTCGACCCGGCGACCGGGCAGGTCGTCAGCCGGATCCACTGACGAGATCGCAGGCCGGACCGGCTGACCTGCTACCGGGCGGATCGCCGCGGGTGACATCCCGCGGCGATCCGCTCATGTCCGCAGCAGGCCGTGTATCGGCGGAGTACCCGGGACCGGCCGGGGCCGCCGCGGCGCTTTATACCTGCAGCAGGCAGTCTTGGCCGAGGCGCTCGGCGGATTGCTCGTCCAGCCACACGCCGCCGGTCGCCAGGTAGCGGAACCGGTATGAACCCGGAGCCAGCGCGACCGAGATCGACCGGGTCCCGTTGCGCCGGAGCTTGAGTTCGTGCTGGCCGGGCTGCCAGCTGTTGAAGTCGCCCACCACACTGACGGGCCCCGCCAGCTCCGCGGCGGCCAAGCTGAAGGTGACCCGTGTCTTCCCGCCGAATAGCGGTGATCTCATAAGCATCGCGTATACCCGCTCTCGTCATCCGATGTCGTGCGTGACAAGACGGCGGGACCAGCGGCACTGACGGGCCCGCGAGTCCGCCCGAAGGCGGAGGATGCCAGGCCAGAGGATGACCCGGACCCAGCAAACAGCATAAATCGCCGGGCCTCCCGGCGCAGGCCAGCTCGGAGGCTCGGCGGCACGCGGATACCGCCAGTTCGTACGATGCTGTCAGCGCGCGTGAGCACGCCGGGCGGGTACCGGGGGCGGGTGGCGCATTAGGCAGGGAGGTGGCGCGTGATGGCATCGGCGCCAGCCGCGGTGGTCACCGGCGCGGGCTCGGGAATCGGGCGGAGCGTCGCCACGATCCTGCTCGACCACGGCTGGCGGGTCGTGCTGGCCGGCCGCACGCCTGGCGCACTGCGCCAGACGGCCGGGGATTTCGAGCGCGCGCTCGCCGTGCCGGCTGACGTCACCGATCCCGACTCGGTGCGCGCGCTCTTCGAGGTGGTCGCGGCGACGTTCGGGCGGCTCGACCTGCTGGTCAACAATGCCGGCCAGGCCGGGCCGTACGGGCCGGTCGACGAGATCAGCTATCACGACTGGTCCCAGACGATCGCCACCAACCTGACCGGCGCGTTCCTGTGCGCGCAGCAGGCCGTCTCGATCATGCGGGCCCAGCAGCCGCGCGGCGGCCGGATCATCAACAACGGCTCGATCTCGGCGCACAGCCCCCGTCCGGGCAGCGCCGCGTACACGGCGAGCAAGCATGCGATCACCGGGCTGACCAAGTCGATCGCCCTCGACGGCCGTGCCCATGACATCGCCTGCGGGCAGATCGACATCGGCAATGCGGCCACCGACATCACCAGCCGGATGCCCCGCGGAGTCCCGCAAGCCGATGGCCGGATCATGCCGGAACCGACCTTCGACGTGGCCCACGTGGCCCGCGCCGTGCTCTACATGGCTGAGCTGCCGCTGGACACCAACGTCCAGTTCCTCACCATCACCGCGACCACGATGCCGTTCATCGGCCGCGGCTGAACGCTCACCATTCGACCAGCGTCCAGATCTCCGGCCGCGGCGGCCCGCCGGTGTCCACCGCGGCGAAGCCACGGGCGGCCTCCTTCAGGTGCTGCATCGCCTGCTCGGGCTGGCCGCTGGCGTGCAGCAGGTCCGCGAGGTTGGTGTGCAGGGCGGCCACCCGGTGCTGGTCGCCAAGCTCGCTGCCGAGCGCGAGCGCCTCGGTGGCGAACCCGAGCGCCTCATCGGTGCGCTCCGCGTCGGCCAGCAGCCGGGCCAGGTTGTTGAGCGCGGCGACCGCGGCACTGCGGTCGGCCAGTGGCCGCGCCTGATCGAGGCTTTCCCTGAGGTGGTTCTCGGCGGCGGCGTCCTCGCCGGATCGGGCGGCGAGCATGCCGAGCACGTTGCGGGCCTGGGCGGTGGCCGCCGGATCGCCGGCCCGCTGGGCCGCATCCAGCGCTTGGCGGCCCAGCGCGGCGGCCGTGTCGCTGCTGCCCAGCCGGTAGGCGAGCAGGGCCCGGTCGGCCTGCACCCGGGCCCGCCGGCCGAGGTCGTCAGCGGCCAGCAGGTCGAGGGCCACGCCCAGGTGGGCGTCGGCGAGCGCCCAGTCACCGAGCCGGTGGTGGACCTCGGCGAGCTTGTGCTCGATGGTGGCCAGCGTGGCGTCGTCCTCGGCGCTGCCCGCGGCGGCCGTCTCGAATTCAGCGAGCGCCGCACGGTAGCGGCCGAGCACGGTCAGCACCTCACCGAGAGCGATCGAGCCAGGCACGGCGGGGTACCCGAGGGCCACTGCCTGGCGGAGGTGCGCGTGCGCCTCGGCGTGCGCGTACAGTTCGCGGGCCCGCTCGGCAGCCTGCCACCACCACTGCGCGGCGCGGGCCTCGCGTCCCGCGCGCTGCAGGTGCTCCGCGATGACCGCGGCCCGGGTGGTCACCGGATCGCGCTCGTACCGGCGGGCGAGCGCGTCCGCGGCGCGGCCGTGCAGCAGCCTGCGCCGGGCCAGCGTGGCGGATTCGTAGACGACGTCGCGCAGTGCCTCGTACGGGAAGTCGTAGGACGGCACGCCGCGATCCCCGGCCGGGGGGACCTCGGTGATCAGGAACCGCCGTACCGCCTCGTCCAGCGCCTCGACGGTTTCGCTCTCACCCCGGCCGCTGACCACCCGCAGCAGCTCGGCGTCGCAGCCACTGCCCAGCACCGCAGCCGTGGACAGCATCTGCCGGGTCGGCTCGCTGGCCGCCTCCAGCCGGGTGCGCAGCAGTTCCCTGACCGACGCGGGCGGCCACCAGTCCCCTCCCTCGCTCCCTGGGCCGGCGGCCGAGCGCAGGGCCGCCACGTACTCGCGGACCAGCATCGGCAGGCCCCGGGTCTGCGCCAGCAGCCGCGGCACATCCGCGTCAGGCACGCCCGCGTGCGCGAGCAGCGCGTCAATCTGCGCCGCGCCCAGCGGCGCTGGCTTGATCACCGCCCCCCGGGTGGCGGCGGACGCCTCGCTGAGGGCTGACCGCAGCCCGCGGAGCCGCTGCGCATGCTCGGGGGCCCAGCTGACCACCAGCAGCAGCGGCCAGTCCGCCAGGCGGCGCACCAGGTAGGCCAGCAGATCCAGGGACGGTCCATCGGCCCAGTGCACGTCCTCGACGACAACCACCCCGGGAGGCGTGCCCGGCCCGGGTGGGATCTGGCTGGCCGCGGCCCGCAGGGCCTGCCCGATCGCCTCGTAGAGCCGGGTCAGCGCCACCGGGCTGTCCAGCGGCGGCACGGGGGTGTCCCGGTGCGCGACGGCAAGCTCGGGCGCGAGCCGGCCGGCCATCGCGGCGGTGTGGGCCGGGAGCCGCGCGGGCAGGCCGGGGGAGACGGCCAGGGCGGCGCGCAGCAGGTCGGCGGCGGTCACGAACGGCAGCGCACTCTCGCCGTCGTGGCACCGGCTGGCCAGCAGGAGCCCGCCCGCCGCCTGGACGCCCGCGCGGAATTCCTCGATCAGGCGGCTCTTCCCGCTGCCAATCTCGCCGGTCACGGCCACCACCTGGCCGGCCCCGGTTACCTTGTGCCAGCCAGCCTGGAGGGCGCGCAACTCGGCGTCGCGGCCGACGAGCGGCCACGCGGCGGTGCCAACCGAGGCTGCGGCCTGTCCTGGGCCGGGTCGCCCGGCGGCCGGCTGCCCGGTGCCTGGCTGCCCGGTGCCTGGCTGCGCGGGCGCCAGCCGGGCGGTCGCTACCACGGGCGGCGCCAGGCGGCCGGCCCGGACGTCGTCGTAGAGGCGGGTGGTCTCGGGCAGTGGCCGCACAGCCAGTTCGCGGTCCAGGATGCCGACCAGGGTGCGGTACTGGCGCAGCGCGGCGGACCGCTGCCCGGTCCACGCGTGCAGCCGGATCAGCGACTGATGAGCCGGTTCGTGCAGCGGGTCGAGGCTCAGCCAGCGCCTCGCGTGCTCGACGGCCCGGTTCAGGTTCGCGTCCGCGACGCAGGCCCCGACCAGCTGCTCAAGTGCCCCGGCGAGTTCCTGGCGGAGCCGGTCCGCGGTGCCGCTCTGCCAGTCGTCGAACTCCGGGCAGCCGCGCAGGGCGAAACCGGCCAGGAAATCGTCGCGGTAGAGCCGGACCGCGCTGTTAAGCGGGCCTGCGCCGCGCCTGGCGCACAGCGTTTCGAATTCGGTGACATCCACCCGCACCCGGCCGGGGTCCAGCGCCACGGCCGTCCGGGTGACCTTCAGACTGCCGCCCACGGCCGTCGCGGTGACCGACAGCGTGCGGCGCAGCGAAGCCCGCGCCCGGCTGGTGTCCGCCTCGGGCCAGAGCAGCGCGGCCAGCCGTTCCCGGCTCCATTCACGGCCGCCGGTCCCGAGCAGCGCCAGCACGGCGGTCGCTTTCCTCGTGTCGAAGCTGACCGGCGAGCCGCCCAGGGTGACCACCGGTGGCCCGAGCAGAGCCAGGCTCAGTTCCGCCACATGCCCTCCTGGCTGCCTTTTCCGGCCCGTCGAGGCTCACCGTAACGCACAGCGTGAAATTCCTCCGGCAGGGTGGACTTGCCGTAACGATCTCGTATCGTCAGCTCCATACGTTGGCGTTGTGCCTGCTGGACGGCGGGGATTCGGGGTGTGACATGGCTCAACGGCTAGGTAGGATCACCGCCGGCGGTGACGGGGCCGCCGTCGGCGCTGACGCCGCCCCGGCAGCTGACGCCGTCGGCGCGGCTGGCCCCATCCGGGCCGCCGTCAACGGGCACGGGGGCTGGCGCCGCCGCCGGGCGGCCAGCCCGGCCGCTCCCGTGAGCACCGTGCCGGGCACCGTGGACCCGGGACCCGAACTCGATCTGGCGTCCAACGACCCGCTCGTCGGCTACCTGCTCAGTGAGGCCGGCGCGGTCGACGTCAGCACGCTGGAACTGGATTCACCGGCACTGGGCCAGCTGCGCAAGGCAGGCGTGACCCTTGTCGTGCCGCTGATCTCCTCGGGCAACCTGATCGGCCTGATCAACCTGGGGCCCCGGCTGTCCGAGCGGGACTACTCCTCGGAAGACCTGCGGCTGCTCAATGCCCTCGCCGGGTACGCGGCTCCGGCCATGCGGGTGGGCCAGCTGGTCCGCCAGCAGGAAGCCGAGGCCCGCAACCGGGAGCGGATCGAGCAGGAACTCAAGATCGCGCAGATCATCCAGCAGCAGTTCCTGCCCAAGTCCGTGCCTGACCTGCCGAGCTGGCACGTGGCCGCGTTCTACCGGCCGGCCCGGACCGTCGGCGGTGACTTCTACGACTTCATTGAGCTGCCAGACGGCCGGGTCATGTTCGTGGTCGGCGATGTCACCGACAAGGGCATCCCGGCGGCCCTGGTCATGGCCAGCACGCACGCGCTGCTGCGCAGCACCGCGCCGCGGCTGATCTCGCCTGGCGCGGTGCTCACCCATGTCAATGACCTACTCTGCGCGGACATCCCCGCGCACATGTTCGTGACCTGCCTGGCGCTGGTCCTCGACCCGGTCAGCGGCCAGATCGAGTTCGCCAACGCGGGGCACGACGTGCCGTACGTCCGCACCGCGGACGGCGTGGCCGAACTGCGGGCCAGGGGCATGCCGCTCGGGCTGATGCCCGGCATGGAGTACGAGGAGAAGAGCTTCCGGTTCCAGCCGGGTGACTGCGCGCTGCTGCACAGCGATGGGCTGGCCGAGGCGCACGCCCCGGACCGGGAAATGTTCGGCTTCCCGCGGGTGGCCGAGCTGGCGGGCCGGGGCGCGTCCGGTGAGGCACTCATCGACCTGTGCCTGACCGAGCTCGCCGCGTTCACCGGCCCGGACGCCGAGCAGGAGGACGACATCACGCTGGTGAGCCTGGAGCGGAGCATGTCGGCTGTGTATGCGGGAGGCGGCAGATGACATCGGTGGCACATCCGGCCGGGCGCCGGCTCGACGCATTCGCGGTGGCCAGCGAACCGGGCAACGAGCGGATGGCGCTGGCCCGGGTCGCGGCGGCGGTGGCCGGGCACGGGCTGCCCGCGGCCCGGCTGGAGCGGCTCAAGACCGCTGTGGCCGAAGCCACCATGAATGCCATCGAGCACGGCAACCAGGGCCGCGCGGAGATCCCGGTGGACGTCGAGGTGATCGAGGATGGCGACGACATCGTCGTCACCATCAGCGACCTCGGCGGTGAGCATGCCCCGGCCGGTCCCGCCGAGGAGCCGGACCTGCTGGCGAAACTGAACGGGGAGCAGCGGTCGCGCGGCTGGGGGCTGTTCCTCATCCGGAACATGGTCGACAGCCTGGACGTGACGACCAGCGGCCCGCGCCACACGGTCCGGCTCACCATGCGGACGGGTGACGCGCCCGCCGCCGCGGCTGAAGGAGATGGCCATGAAGAAGGCTTGTGAGGCAAGCGTCCGCGCGCTGCCGGGCGTGGCGGTCATCGAGCTGACCGGTGAGGTGGACGGCAGCGCCGCGGGGGTGCTCACCGCCGCTTATGAACGCGCCATCGCCGACGGCGAGCCGGGCACGGTCGTGCTCGATTTCGCGCACGTCGACTACATCAACTCCACCGGCATCGCGCTGATCGTTAGCGTGCTCGCCCGGGCCAGGTCGCAGCGGCGCAAGGTGGTCGCGAGCGGCCTGTCGGAGCACTACCGGGAGATCTTCGATATCACCAGGCTCTCGGACTTCATCGAGCTCTTCGGAGACCTCGACGCGGCCGTGAGCCAGCTACAGGGTCAGTAGGCACAGGTCAGTAAGCACAAGGTCACTAACCACAGGGTCAGCAACCACAGGGTCAGAAGTAGGGGGGAACTGAGATGGACGGACCGCTGGTCACGATGGACGTCCGGCATGTCGGCGACGCGGTGGCGGTGGTGGACATCAAAGGCGAGGTCACCTCGGCCTGCGAGCCCATCCTGATGTCGGCGTACGAGGAAGCCGGCGGCCAGGGGACAAGCCGGCTGGTGCTCAACTTCGCCGGCCTGGAGTACATGAACAGCGGCGGGATCGGCATGCTCGTGACGCTGCTGGTCCGGGCCAACCGGCAGCGGCAGAAACTCGCGGCCTACGGCCTGAGCGACCACTACCGCGAGATCTTCGAGCTCACCCGCCTGGACGAGGTGATCACCATCTACGACAACGAGGCATCGGCGCTGGTCGGTGTAGCGACCTGAGGAGGCCGTCATGGCAGAGCCCGCACGACCAGAGGCCGCCCGGCCAGAGCCAGCAGGGTCGGAGCCAGCAGGGCCGGAGCCCGCAGGGCCGGAGCGCGTCACCTCGGCCGAGCAGATCGAAGTGAGCGTCCGGGAGGCGCAGTCGGACGTGCTGGTACCCCGGGATGCCGGGCGCTGGGCGGCCAAGGTGGACCGCCTCGCGGTCGAGCAGCGCGACGGAGTGCGCGGCACCAACGTGGCGGGTCGCCGGCTGACCGGCCCGGTGCAGGGCTTCGGCAAGATGTGGCAGAAGACCTACCGGATGACGGTTGGCGACACGGTCACGCCGGAGCAGGCGATCAGCACCTGGAAGGCGCACTTCCCCGAGCTGTGGCCGGAGGGCAACCGGTTCGCGGGCGCGCTCACCGGCATCAGCCCCGGTGACGTTGCCCTGCTCGACCTCGCCATCGGCGGCGGGGTCAAGCTGTCCACCGGGGTCTTCGTCCTGTACGCCGACGATGAGTCATTCACGCTGATGACACCGCAAGGGCACATGTTCGCCGGCTGGATCACTTTTTCCGCCGAACGGACGCCCACCGCGACTGCCGTCCAGGCGCAGGTGCTGATGAGGGCCAACGACCCGCTGTACGAGATCGCGATGACCTTCGGCGGCCATGGCAAGGAAGACACGTTCTGGGCGCAGACCCTGACGGCGCTGGGCGAGAAGCTCGGCGTGCCCAGCGCGGCGGTGCAGACGCGCACCGTCTGTGTCGATGCCAAGCGCCAGTGGCGCAACGCCCGCAACATCTGGCACAACTCCATGGTGCGCAGCGTGCTGCAGACCATGGCGGCGCCGCTGGCTGCCGTCCGTCGCGGCGCCCCGCGCCGGCGCGCCGGGTAGACCGCGGCAGGTTGGGGGGACATGTCTGGTGAGTTCGGCGCGGTCGCCGTGGGCCGCCCGCGGCGGGTGCCTCGGCTGACGGCGGCCGCGGCGGGCGGCCTCGTGGTGCTGCTGACCGGTGCGGTCATCGCGCAGGCGGCGCTGACCCGCCAGCTGTCAGCTGGGTCCTTCAGAGCAGGGTCGGTCCTGATCCTGGCCATCTGGGTGATAGCGGCCGTGGGCCTGGTGGTGGCCTGGCATCAGCCGGGCAATCCGGTTGGCTGGCTGCTGCTGGCCGCCCCTGTGGGCCTGCTGCTGACCCTGGCCAGCGACTCGTACGTCACGGCCGAGTACCGCACCGGCCAGCACGCCCTGCCGGTGCTGGGGCCGGCGGCGCTGATCTTCGCGCAGGAGTTCTTCCTCTTCGTCGTCGCCTTGCCCCTCGTCGTGCTGTTCTTCCCGGACGGCCGCCTGCCGTCGGCGCGCTGGCGCTGGCCGCTGTGGGTGTATCTGGCGCTCAGCCTGTCCGCCCCGGTCGCCAACCTGGGTGTCACCATCGACGTCTTGGTGCGGCACGTTATCCGGGTCCTGCCCGACGGCCAGCTCGCGCAGGTGGAGAACCCGCCCGCCGGGCTGCACTGGGTGGTCCCGGTGTTCTTCGCCGGGCTCGCGGTGGGCTGGCTGTCCGCCCTGTGCCGCCAGGTCATCAGCTGGCGCCGGTCCACCGGCGAACGCCGCCAGCAGCTGAAATGGCTGATGAGCGGGGCCGCTATCGCCGGCCTGTTCATCGGCTTGTCGATCGCCAGCAACGCCTCCCTGTGGGAGGTGCTGATGCTGGGGGTCGCCGCGCTTCCGGTGTCGATCGGCATCGGGATCCTGAAGTACCGGCTGTACGAGATCGACCGGATCATTTCCCGGACGCTGGCCTATGCGATCGTGACCGGGCTGCTGGTGGGGGTGTACGCGGGTCTGGTGCTGCTGGCGACGCGGGTGCTGCCGGTTTCCTCGCCGGTCGGGGTGGCGGGCTCGACGCTGGTGGCGGTGGCGTTGTTCACTCCGCTGCGCCGCCGGGTGCAGCGGGTGGTGGACCGGCGGTTCAACCGGGCCCGGTATGACGCGGACCGGACGGTAGAAGCGTTCGCG
>CAYPQM010000159.1:0-15770 GCA_964412845.1 uncultured Streptosporangiaceae bacterium | reverse complement strand
TCGCGGCGGCCTGGGCCAGCAACCGCTCTGGTCTGGCCTCCCGCCCTCGCCACCGTCATGCCACGATAAGAGTCATGGGCCCGCAGCGGTTCCGCGCCGTCATCGCCGCCGATCCCGGCGGCCGCGCGGTCATCGCGGTGCCGTTCGACCCGGATGAGACGTGGGGTGCCAAGGCCAACCATCCCGTCGGCGGCACGATCGACCACCCGCCGGCCGGACGTCCGTGCGGCCCGCATCGCTGAGGTAATCGACCTGCTCGCGGCGGGATCAAAGCGCGGCCAGGATTGTGAGGGCAGGCCTGTCCGGTGCCGGAGACAGCGCTGCCAGCGGCCGCCCCGCAGAGGGTGGCCAGCCCGTCCAAGCGGGTGGTCCACGCCGCTCTATCAGCCCGTCAGGCTGGGTCAGACTCGCCGTCCCGCACCTCAGCGGTAAACGCCTGCCACTCATCAGGGGTGAACACGAGCACAGGACCCGCACAGTCCTTTGAATCACGAACGGCAACGATGCCAGGCAGGTTGGCCGCTACCTCTACGCAGTTGCCGCCAGTGGTACCGCTGTAGCTCGACGTGCGCCACCTAGCGCCGGTCAGGTCCATGCTTCCGCCACTTCCCTCAGCATCTCCAGCGAGCCCGCACGCGGTAGCGCCTCGGCTCTCAGCGTCTCGTACCTAAGCGTGACGGTAGCAACATCCTCGGGGCGCTCAACGACAAGTCCGCCCAGTGCTGTCTCCAAGAACACGATACTGGGCGCGTCGTCAAAGTCGGCGATCACCAGCGGCCCATTGACCCCGTCATGCGCGCCGACATCGAGCGGGATCACCTGGATCAGCACATTCGGCCGCTGCGCCATTTCAATCAAGTGCTCTACCTGGGCGCGCATCACTTTCCGGCCGCCGACTGGCCGGCGCAAAGCCCCTTCGTCCATCACCACCCACAGCAGCGGCGGCTCCTCGCGGTCGAGGATCGACTGCCGCTCCAGACGGGCGGTCACCAGTTGATCCACCTCATCGTCGTCGGCGCCCATCCGGGTGCTGAGCAGAGCGCGGGCCACCTCCGCCGTCTGTAATAGGCCCGGCACCAGAGCCAGCTCGAACGTGCGCAGCGACGTCGCCTCGCGCTCGTGCTGGGCGAACGGCCGGAACCACGAAGGGAACGGCGAGGCGCGCAAATGCTGCTGCATCCGCGCGAAGGTGCCAGTCGTGCCGAGCGCTTCATCGCACCGCTGCGCGAATTCCAGGCTCGGCACCCTTCTCATGCTCTCGACCATGCCAACGAGTGAACCGCTGTAGTTGATCCGCGCAGCCAGTTCGTCTCGCGATAGCGCCGCCCGGCCCCGCGCCGCGCGTAATTCGGCCGCGAACATGGCCAGCGCCGATTGATCGCTGTCACGGATCGGAGCCATGTGTCACACATCCTCACAAGTACTTGGAGGTCTGGCACACGTAACGCCCTGAGCGCTACGGGCTGATCTTTTCACTTCCGCAGCGTATTCCTGACCCGACAGGCTGTGCACACGAGCCGGACCGATGGCCCGCTGCCAGGCCAGCGGCGACCATCAGGCCAGGCTTCCCGTAGGAGAGGCAGCGGAGGCCCCGGGGATGCACGAGTACACCACGCACGAGGCGACCACAGCCGCGCAGGCCGCCATCACGCACAGGTATCCCGCCACCGCCGCGCAGGTCCGGGAGGCGCGCCGGTTCCTGTCCGGCATCCTGGACGACTTCCCGGCTGCCGATGATGCCGTCCTGTGCCTGTCCGAGATCGCGACGAATGCCGTGACACATAGTCAGTCACGCCAATCCGGTGGTCATTTCACCGTCCGCGCCCAGATCCACGGCGGCCGATTGCGGGTGGAAGTCCAGGATGATGGCGGAATCTGGACCCGGCCCGTCCGCCGCCGCGACGGGCAGCACGGGCGTGGATTACTCATCGTCACCCAGTTGGCCCACGACTGGGGACGCAGCGGCGACCCGGCAACGGGCTGGACGGTCTGGTTCGAAATGGCACACTCCTGCCCCACCTGGCGGCAACCTTCGGTGATCGCTGATCGGCTAGGAATTGGTGAACCGGGTGCCCGGGCCGCCTTGCAGATGTCTGTCGGGCAGGTTCCGGCCGCACAGGACAAGGGCCAGGTCCTGAGCTGCGCCGGACATCCGTGCTCCGGATCCAAACGACCAGTCGATGTCGTCGGCATGCAGTTCGATCCCGGCCAGGTCGACGCCGAAGTGCTTGAGCGTGCTCGGTTTCGTGATGGTCTGCAGGACGATCCGCAGGCGTTCCTCGGGGACGCGCCGGGCATGGCCCAGCGGCACCGTGAAGTCGAGGCCGTGGATCACATCGTGGGTCAGCGCGCCCTCGAACCCGCCCCCTGGCGGCTTCCACGGGTAGGCCGCGTTGTCCTTGAGCGCTGCCAGCAGCTCGCCCGGTGCAGTCGCCGCGTCTCGCCGGGCGCAGCGGTCGGCCATCCGGTTGAATTTGCCGCCGGACCTGAGGACCTCGGCCACGAACCGCACGGTCGAATACCGCAGTGGCATCGTCATGTGCGCGACGACCTCACGCACCCGCCATCCGGCGCACAGCGTCGGCGTGTTCCAGGACTGGGCGGTCAGGCCGGCCAGCACATCGGCCAGCTCCCGGCGTTCCGCCGCGACGGCCTCCCGGATGTCTGCGCCGGTCAGCGGTGAACTCGTCATGGCGATTCCTTTCCATCTGCTGCTTTCCCCGGGGCTGGGCCAGGTGGCATATCCCCGGACAGCTTCCCGAGGTAGACGGCGAACCTGTCCAGCGACGTCGCGAAGCCGGCTTGCGCTTCAGGACTGCGAAATGCCGCTGGCACGTTCGTCTGCCGGATCTGGACCTCGGTAAGCGAGGTGCCGAGGGCGACGAAGGTCGACGTGGTCGTCACCCCGGTGCCGGGCTCGGACCAGACGAGCCGCTCTGGCTCCACGACCTCGACATAGACCGCCCGCATCGGGTACTGGCTGCCGTCGGCGTCGTTGACCATGACGGTCTCGAACACGCCGCCCGGCCGTGGGTCGACCGTGATGTTCTCCAGCGGCGTGCTCATCCCGGCCGGACCCCAGAAGTGGGTCAGGTGCTCGGGCTCGATCATGCAGCGGAAGATCAGTTCTCGCGGGGCATCGAAAATCCGGGTGTAGATGAGCTCGCCGGCCCCCGGCGATGGATCACTCATGAGCTGCTTCCCTCTTCCTGGGCTGGCGCACGCTGGATGTCGCGCAGGTGGCCGTCGAGCTTGTCGAAGCGCTCTGTCCACACCCGCCGGTTCTGCTCGATCCAGTTGACTGCGGAGTCGAGTGCCTCCCCCTCCAGGTGACAGGGCCGGAACTGGGCCCGCCGGGTCCGCGAGATCAGCCCGCAGCGTTCGAGCACCTTCAGGTGCTTGGAGATCCCCGGAAGAGTCATGCTGAAGGGCGCGGCCAGCTCGTTCACCGTGGCGTCCCCCCGGGCCAGCCGAGCGACGATCGCTCGGCGGGTGGGGTCGGCCAGCGCGGTGAAGGTGGCATCGAGATCGTCCTGCCGCACAATCACGTCAGCCTCCGGATGTCTTCGGCGCGGAGCCGGTGGGCAATCTGTCTAAGCACTTCACCATATAGTTAATTAGCTGTCAAGTTAACAAGTGCCGAACGACCTAGCCGCTACCGTCGTGTCATGCCTCAGACGGAGCCGGCGGCCGATGCCCCAGGCGAGCGCCGCACGGCGGTTGGCGTGCGCGCGGCCTACGACGCGATCGCCCGTTCCTACGACGCCCAGCTCGGCGGCGAACTCGACGGCAAGCCGTTCGATCGCGCGTTGCTCGACGGGTTCACCGGGCTGGCCCGCCCCGGCACGATCGCCGACGTGGGCTGCGGGCCTGGGCATATCACCCGTTTCCTCGCCGCCCGGCACGCCGAGGTGATCGGGATCGACCTGTCGCCCGGCATGATCGCCGTGGCCCGTGAGCGAGCACCGGGGCTGGCGTTCGCGGTGGGGTCCATGCTGCGGCTGCCGGCCGCCGGGGCGGCCTGGGCGGGCGTGATCGCCTTGTACTCGATCATCCACCTCACGGCGGGGGAGAGGGCGACCGCCTGCCGCGAGTTCGCCCGGACAGTGCGCCCCGGTGGCTGGCTGCTGGCCGCCTTCCACGTCGACAGCCCCGAATTTGCCATCGGCGCGGTCAACCACCTCACGACCTGGTTTGGCGAGTCCGTGGAACTCGACGGCTTCTTCCTCGACCCGGCCGAGGTCACGGCGGACCTGGAGTCCGCGGGATTCACGGTCATGGCGGAAGCGGTGCGGCGGCCACTGCCTGAGATCGAGTACCCAAGCAGGCGCTGCTACGTACTGGCACAGCGACGCTGATCAGGGCGTGCGGCCGGAAGATTGGCCAGCTACCCGCTGGTCGCCGCTGAGGCAGCCAGCAAATCAGTTGCCCTCACGGGGGGCGGTCCGGTCTACTTCCTACAACAGCCGGCCGGCCCAGGAGAGAGCACAATGCGCGGAGCGTCCATGTCCACCCAGAAGGGAGTTTTCGCCTACCTAGAGGACATGACGCTTAGTGAGCACGCTGAACTTGGGGATCGTGGCGCATGTAGACGCCGGTAAGACCAGCCTGACCGAGCGGCTGCTCTACGCGGCCGGCGTGATCGACGAGATCGGCAGCGTCGATCGCGGCAGCACCCAGACCGATTCGCTGGCGCTGGAACGCCAACGCGGCATCACGATCAAGTCGGCCGTCGTCTCGTTCGTCATCGGCGACGTCACCGTCAACCTGATCGACACACCCGGCCACCCGGATTTCATCGCTGAGGTGGAACGGGTGCTGACCGTGCTCGACGGCGCCGTGCTGGTCATCTCGGCCGTCGAAGGCGTGCAGGCGCAGACCCGCGTGCTGATGCGGACGCTGCAGCGGCTGCACATTCCCACCCTCATCTTCGTGAACAAGCTCGACCGCAGTGGCGCGCACTGCGAACGCGTCCTGCGGGACATGGCCGGGAAGCTGACGCCGGACATTGTCCCGATGGGATCCGCCCGCGGCCTTGGCACCAGCAGCCCCGGCGTCACGCCGTACGGCCCGGACGACGCCGGTTTCACGGCCAGGCTCATCGATGTGCTCGCCGAGCACGACGATGCGCTGCTGGGCGCGTACGTCGCCGACGAGACGGCGGTTTCGTACGGCCAACTGCGGAACGCGCTTGCGGCGCAGGCCAAGCAGGGACTGGTGCATCCGGTGTTCTTCGGTTCGGCCATCACCGGTGCGGGCGTGGCGTCGCTGACCGCGGGCATCGCGGAGTTGCTGCCCGCGGCCGAAGGCGATGCTGGCGGCCCGGTTTCTGGCACCGTGTTCAAGGTCGAACGCGGGCCGGCCGGAGAGAAGATCGCGTACGTTCGCATGTTCTCCGGCGCGCTGCGAACGCGGGACCGGCTGCACTTCGGCCGGGACAGCACGGGAAAGGTCACCGCGATCAGCGTCTTCGACCGCGGCTCCGCCGTCCAGCGTGCGTCGGTCACCGCCGGGCAGATCGGGAAGCTCTGGGGCCTGGGCGACATCCAGATCGGCGACACGCTCGGCGTATCGCCCGCCACCCCGGCGCGGCACTATTTCGCGCCGCCGACCCTGGAAACGGTGGTGGTGCCGTGCCGCCTGGCCGACAAGGGCGCGCTGCACGTCGCGCTCGCCCAGCTGGCCGAGCAGGATCCCCTGATCAACCTGCGGCAAGACGATGTCCGCCAGGAGATATTCGTCTCGCTCTACGGGGAGGTGCAGAAAGAGGTCGTCCAGGCCACCCTGGCGGACGACTTCGGCATCGACGTCGGGTTCCGCGAGACGACGACGATCTGCATTGAACGGCCGGCCGGCACCGGCGAGGCCGCCGAGAGAATCGGCCAGGCGCCCAACCCGTTCCTCGCCGGGGTCGGGCTGCGGATCGAGCCGGCTGCTGCCGAGTCCGGCGTGCGGTTCCGGCTGGAGATCGAGCTCGGGTCGCTGCCCTTCTCGTTCCTCAAGGCGATCGAGGAGACCGTGCACGAGACGCTAGGTCAGGGCATCTGCGGCTGGCCGGTCACCGACGCCGTGGTCACCCTGACCTATTCCGGCTACTACCCCCGGCAGAGCCATGCCCATGGCACGTTCGACAAAAGCATGTCGAGCACGGCCGGTGACTTCCGGCACCTGACGCCGCTGGTGCTGATGGCCGCGCTGGCGCAGGCCGGCACCAGGGTGCACGAGCCGATGCACCGCTTCCACCTGGAGATCCCGGCCGACACGGTCGGGCCGGTCCTGCCCGCGCTGGCGCGGCTGCGCGCCGTTCCGCGAGCACCGGCCATGCGGGGTTCGTCGTGCCTGCTGGAGGGGGAGATACCGGCGGCCCGGGTGCACGGCCTGCAGCAGCAACTGCCCGCGCTCACCCGCGGGGAGGGCGTCCTGGACTGCGCGTTCGACCACTATCAGCTGGTCCGGGGCACGGTCCCGACCCGGCCGCGGTCGGACCACAATCCGCTCAACCGTGAGGAGTACCTGCTGCACGTGGTGCGGCGGGTCTAAGCGCGGGCTCGCGGGGAACCCGCGTGGCGGGTCAGCCCGGTGACAATGGCCTGGGCTACGGGTGAGGGATCGGAGCCGTCCAGGGCAAACCCGTCCCGTACATGGACTGCGGGCTGGGCGATCATGCGTGGCGTGCTGCCCCGGTGCGGCCAGGTGGCGGTGTGCACGATGAAGGGGTGGCACAGGTAGACGTCCCCGGCCTGGCCGGTGGCGTGGGCGATGCCGCGGCACAGCACCGAGGGCGCCCAGCGGCCGGAGACGTCGTTGCTGGGCAGGCCGGTCTCGCCGTAAGGCTGCAAGATCGGCGGGATATACAGGTGCGACCCGCAGACCAGGCGGGTCGGCGCGTCATCGGGTCCGACGTCAGAGAACAGGAACAGCGCGAGCAGCCCCCTGGCGCGTGACTGCACATTGACCCAGAACTCCGGCTCCGGGCCGGGCCCGGCGAAGCTGCCCTCGATGTGGTACCCGCAGTTACCCGGGAATTCCTCGGACGGGAACCGGACCGGCACCACTCCGCCGATTCCAGCCCGGCGCGTCCACCGGCCCGGCCCGATCAGCTCGTCATAAGCGGCGGCCAGCGGGGGCGAGGTGCCCGCTGCGGTGAACGGCGCACCCTCCGGGCAGCTGATCTGGATGCCCGGCCTGACCCAGGTGGCTGGGTCTGTGCTAACTCCGTGCGCGCCGAGCGCGTCCCAGATCATGTCCCGGCAGGCACCGGCGGTCTCGGCGTCGAAGGCCCCGCGCACGGCCACGAAGCCGTCCCGGGCGAAGGCATCGGTGTCCACCCGGTGATTGTGTGGCAGCCGGGCCCGGCGAGTCACGCGATTTACTGGCTGCCGATCCCGCGCTCCCCGGCGCGGCTCGCCGGGGATTGTTGTCCGACCATCGCTGATCACTACGCCAAGGCACCGGAATCGTGCCGGGCCGGTGGCCCTAGGGGAGGGTCAGGATCTCGTAGCTGTCGCTGGTGACCAGCAGCGTGTGCTCGAACTGGGCGGTGCGCTTGCCGTCCTTGGTCACGGCCGTCCAGTGATCGGGCCAGATGTCGTAGGTGATCGTGCCGAGGGTGAGCATCGGCTCGATGGTGAACGTCATCCCCTGCTCCATGACCACACTGACGTCGGGGTCGTCGAAGTGCGGGACGATGAGGCCGGAATGGAACGTCGTGCCGATGCCGTGCCCGGTGAAATCGCGGACCACCCCGTAGCCGAACCGGCGTGCGTAAGACTCGATCACCCGGCCGATCGCGTTGAGCGGGCGTCCCGGTGCCACCGCCCGGATGCCGCGCATCATGGCCTCGTGGGTGCGTTCCACGAGCAGCCGTGACTCCTCGTCCACATCGCCCGCCAGGAACGTCGCGTTGGTGTCCCCGTGCACGCCGTTCAGGTACCCGGTGATGTCGATGTTGACGATGTCCCCATCCGAGATCACCGTGTCGTCGGGGATCCCGTGGCAGATCACCTCGTTGAGCGAGGTGCACAGCGACTTCGGGTAGCCGCGGTAGCCCAGCGTGCTGGGGTACGCACCGTGATCACAGAGGAACTCGTGGCCGACCCGGTCCAGCTCATCGGTGGTGACCCCCGGTGCGACGTGCCTGCCGACCTCGGCGAGGGCCTGGGCGGCGAGTTTGCCGGCGGCCCGCATCCGCTCGATCGTCTCGGGGTCCTTGACGTCCGGCTCGCCGGTCTTCGGGTATTTCCGGCCCACGTACTCCGGCCGCGGGACGCCCGCCGGGACCTGCCGCATCGGGGATAGCCGGCCAGGCTGGAGCAACGTCGTCATGGTCTGGGAGTCTAATGCGCATGGACGATGACCAAGCCTGGTGGTACTGCCTTAAACACCGCACTGTCGAGCATGGGGCAGGTTGCCCGGGCAAGGACAGGCTCGGGCCGTATCAGAGCGAGGACGAGGCCGCGCACGCCCTCGACACGGTGCGGAAACGTAACAAGGAGTGGGACGCGGCCGACGGCGAGGCCGGACAGTAAGGGCCGTCGCCGTCCGCCCGTGCCCGCGCCGGGACCTGCGGCCCGGGCCACGCCGGGACCTGCGGCCCGGGCCACGCCGGGGTCGGCCCGGGCCATGCCAGGGTCTGGGTCCGCCGGTCCGGTTCCCATGCCCGGTATCGTGGGGCTAGCGGCGCAGGGGCCGAAAGGGGCACGCGGTGAGCGATGACCGGGCCGGGAGCGGGCTCCCGTCTGCCGCGCAGGCCCGGATGAACGAGATCCGGGGGAGCGGGACCTGGGCTTCCGCCCTGTCCACCGACGAATTCGCCGCCATCCGCAGCGTGGGCTTCGAGCCTGTCGGCCAGGTGCTCGGCGCGGCCGTATACAACATTGGCTTCACGGGCGGGTACGGCTGCCCAGGTGCCTGGGCGGGATACGGGGCCTTCTCCCAGCCTGCCTTTGCCCTGCCCGTCCGCACCCCGACGCAGGTCTCCAGCCGCGGTGGCTACGGCTCGTTCGGCCCGTTGATCAAGGCGATGTACGAGGCACGGCACAAGGCCCTGGACCGGATGTCAGCGGAGTGCACGCAACTCGGCGGCCAGGGCATCGTGGGCGTGTCGCTTACCATCGGGGCCTTTCCCGCCGGCGGCCTGGAATTCAAGGCGATCGGCACCGCGGTCCGCGCGCAGGGCGGCGGCGTGGTGCCGCCCCGGCCGTTCACCTCCGACCTGTCCGGCCAGGACTTCGCCAAGCTGATCATGGCCGGCTGGGTGCCGGTCGGGCTGGCGCTCGGCATCTCGGTCGCATCCAGGCACGACGACTGGCTGACCATCGGCCAGACCCGGTGGGGTGCCGGGAATGCCGAGGTGACCGGGTATACCGAAGTCGTGAACGAGGCCAGGCACGACGGGCGCGTCCAGCTGGAGCAGGATGTCCGCCGGCTCGGCGCGGAGGGTGTCGTCGTGTCCAAGATGGAGATGAAGGTTCACGAGCGTGAGTGCCCGATGCAAGAGGGCCGCAGGGACCACATCGTGGAAGTCACGGTTATCGGCACGGCCACGGCGAGTTTCGCGTCGCCGGGCACGCAGCAGCCACGCAGCCTGGCCATCCTGTCGCTGGATCCGCAGCGGCGCCAGGCGGCCCGGATCCGGCTCGGTGGCTGACCAGTGCCGCGCCAGCCCGCGGCGGATGCCGATGATGACCGCAGGATCGTGCTGAGAGCAGCTGAGGGAGAACGATGACCGAGCAGAACGCCGCCGCGCTCGACGCGGCCGGAGTACCGCAGGACGCCCTGCGCCGTCTCGCTGAGCTGCAGCCCGGGCGGCCGGGCGCCATCTTTACCTCGGACCTGTCCGTGAACGAGTTCCTGCTGGTGCGCGAGGCCGGGTTCCGCCCGCTCGGCCTGGTCCTGGGCAGCTCGATCTACCACGTGGGCCTGCAGGTCGGCCGGTGGGGCAAGAACCAGGAACTGGACGTCCTGTCCCAGGCCATGTACCACGCACGGGAACTCGCGATGACCCGGATGGAAGCGGAGGCCGACGCGCTCAACGCGGATGGCATCGTCGGGGTCCGGCTCGACGTGGAGCTGAAGGAGTTCGGCAACGACATCGCCGAATTCATCGCAGTCGGCACCGCGGTCAAAGCCGAGGAGGGGGCCGGCGGCGGGGGAGTCAGCCAGTGGCGTAACAACAAGAACCAGCCATTCACCTCCGACCTGTCGGGCCAGGACTTCTGGACCCTGATCCGGGCTGGCTACGCGCCGCTCGGCATGGTGATGGGGTCATGCGTCTACCACATCGCGCACCAGCGGATGAGCGGGAAGATCGGCAACATCGGGCGCAATGTGGAGCTTGAGCAGTTCACCCAGGCCCTGTACGACGCCCGTGAGCTGGCGATGAGCCGGATGCAAGCCGAGGCGGAGGAACTGCACGCCGAGGGGATCGTCGGGGTCCAGCTCCGGCAGCACAGCCACACCTGGGGATCGCACACCACCGAGTTCTTCGCCATTGGCACGGCGGTCCGGCCGCTGCGCGAGGACCACGTGATCGAGCGCCCCACCATGGTGCTGAGCCTGGACTCCTAAGCCCGGTGCTTTGATCATGAAGGGCTCAGTCGGTGAATGCCGCCCCCACCGCGGAGCGGCCGGTTTTGGCCAGCTCCAGGTACCCGTAGCTGCCCTGCTCGCGTAGTTCGCGGGCGGCCTCGACGACCGCGCCGAGCGCGGCGAACGCGAACGCCCCGCCCACCGAGACCCGGCGCACGCCCGCCTCGGCCAGTTCCGGGACCGTCGGGCCGCCGGCCATGGCGAGCACGTTGACCGGCCGGTCGACCGCGCTCACCACCTGGCGGATCTCGTCCAGGTTGGTCAGGCCCGGCGCGAACAGCACGTCAGCGCCGGCCTCCTGGTAGGCCTGCAGGCGGGTGATGGTGTCAGCCAGATCCGGCCGGCCGTGCAGGTAGTTCTCGGCCCGCGCGGTGACCACGAGCTGGACCAGGCCGGCCTTCGCGGCCGCCGCGGCCGCCGCGATCCGGTCGGTGGCCAGCCCGATGTCGTAGATCGGCGAATCGGGCTGGCCGGTGAAGTCCTCGACCGAGCAGCCGGCCAGCCCGGCCTGCACCGCCATCCGGATCGTCTCGGCCACCCCCGCGGGCTCGTCGGCGAAGGCGTTCTCCAGGTCGGCTGAGACCGGCAGGCTGGTCGCCGCGGCGAGTTCCGCGGCGTGCGCGAGCGCCTCATCGCGGGTCACCGATCCGTCGAGGCGCCCCAGCGTGGCCGCGAAACCGCTGCTCGTGGTGGCCAGCGCGGCGAAGCCCAGCGAGGCGAGGAGTCTCGCGGAGCCCACGTCCCACGGGTTCGGCAGCAGCAGCGGTTCCGGGCCCTCGTGCAGCGCGCGGAACAGGTCGGCCTTCTCGGCCTGGCTGGGGATGACAGCAGTGTCCTGGATGCTCATGCCGCCAAATCTAGCGGTCGGTAAGGGGGGTCCGCCGTCTCAGGCCGCCGTCTCAGGAACCGGGCCGGGACCTACCGGGGGGCCGGCCCGCTCACCATGTCGAGCAGCCGGCCGAGACGTTCCCGCAGCCCGGCCCGGGGCTGTTCGCCCGCCGCCCGCTCCGCACCAGCAGCGGAGCTGACCAGGTGCTGGGCCGCGTCGAAGGACACCGGCGCGCTGTCCGGCCGCACCGTGAGCACCTCGTGCGCCAGCTGCTCAAGTTCCGGGTCACCCCGGTCCAGGGCCAGGATCGTGGCGACCTTGCGGGCGCTGTGCACCCGTTCCAGCAGGGCGTCCGGGGCCACCTGCGGGCTGACCACGAGCAGCGTCTCGCCGCGCCGTGCTTCGTCCAGGCGGGACAGGCCCGTCCGCAGGTGCGGCGGCCCGTCCGGCGGCGGATCCCAGCGCACCAGGGTGGGCGCCAGCTCGGGCGCGCCGATCATCCGGCTCTCGTCATCCAGGTGCGCGGTCAGGTGCCAGGGCTCGGCGTCGGGAGTCCCGACGACCAGCAGTCCGCCGGGAGTCCGCGACGACCGGCGCAGCGCCCGGGCGAACTCGGCGGTCCGCTCCAGCCAGCCGGTGCTGGCCAGCAGCGCGCGCAGCGCTGTCACCTGCCCCGAGTCCATGGGTCCATCGTGCCACCGCCGGATGAGGTTCTGGCAGGATCGGGGCATGGCCGCAGAGCAGGGATCACCCATTATGACCAAGGATGTCGCCCATCTGGGGATAGGCGTTCTGGGCGGCACCGGGGATCAGGGCCGTGGCCTCGCGAACCGGTTCGCGTTCGCGGGCAATCCAGTGATCATTGGGTCGCGCAGCGCCGAGCGGGCGGTGGCCGCCGCCGAGTCCCTTGGCCCGGACCGGGGGATCCGCGGCATGGCCAATGCCGACGCGGCCCGCGAGGCAGATGTGGTGATCGTGGCCGTGCCCTGGGACGGGCACCGGGAACTGCTCGCTTCGCTCGCGGACGTTCTCAGCGGAAAGATCGTGATCGACTGCGTAAACCCGCTGGGGTTCGACGGGCGCGGCGCCTACCCGCTGCCGGTCGAGGAGGGCAGCGCCGCTCAGCAGGCGGCCGCGGTGCTGCCCGGCAGCTGGGTCGTCGGCGCGTTCCACCACGTGTCAGCGGTGGTGCTGCTTGACCCGGAGGTCATCGCGATTGACCTGGACGTCATGGTGCTCGGGGACGACCGGGCCGCCACCGACCTCGTGCAGGAACTCGCCAGCCGGCTCCCTGGTGTCCGCGGTGTGTACGCGGGCCGGCTGCGCAATTGCGGGCAGGTGGAGGCGCTCACCGCCAACCTGGTCTCGGTGAACCGCCGGTACAAGGCGCACGCCGGCCTGCGGCTCACCGACATATAGACGCCACAGCGACACGGCAGCCCGCCCGGACCCCCGTCATCCGGTGCGCGGTGGCCCAGGTAACTCGGCGGGCGCTCAGCGGTAAGAGTGCTCCGGCCCGGGGAACTGCCCGCCCGCCACGTCGCTGGCGAACGACTCGGCGGCCTGCCCGAGCACGCCCGCCAGGTCCGCGTACTTCCTGACGAACTTCGCGGTCCGCGGGGTGAGCCCGGCCATGTCCTGCCAGACGAGCACCTGGGCGTCGCAGTCCGGCCCGGCGCCGATCCCGATGGTCGGGATGGACAGCGCGGCGGTGGCCCGCGCGGCCAGCTCGGCCGGGACGCACTCCAGCACGATCGCAAAGGCGCCCGCGGCCTCCAGGGCCTTCGCGTCCTGCAGCAGCCGCTCGCCTTCCTCGCCCCGGCCCTGGACCCGGTAGCCGCCGAACGCGTTGACCGACTGCGGGGTCAGCCCGAGATGAGCCATGACCGGGATGCCGGCCGCGACGAGTTCCTCGGCTTGGCGCAGCACCCGGTGGCCGCCCTCCAGCTTGACCGCGTGCGCCCCGGTCTCCTTGAGGAACCGGATCGCGGTGGTGAGCGCGGCCTCAGGTGACGCCTGGTAGGAGCCGAACGGCAGGTCGGCCACGACCAGCGCGCGCTTGGTGCCGCGCACCACGGCCGCGGTGAGCGGGATCAGGTCATCCACCGTCACCGGGATGGTCGTGTCATGCCCGTACACCACCATGGACGCGGAATCCCCGACCAGCAGCACCGGGATGCCCGCGTTGTCGAAGACGCGCGCGATCAGCGCGTCGTAGGCGGTGAGCATCGGCCATTTCTCGCCGCGCGCCTTGGCGGCCGCGAGGTCCCGCACGGTGACCCGCCGGCCGGCCGGCCCGCCGTAAAGCGGTTCATGCTCTGGCTGGCGGCTGGCCCCGGCGGCGGGACCCGCGGCACGGCCGGCCGGATCCTGCGCTGCGGTCCGCGGGCTGGTCGCGGCCGTGCCGGAGCCTACTTCTTCGTAAGCGTTCATCTGGAACCCTCCACGCCTCGTGGCGCCGTGACGGCGTCCCCGGACCTTTAGATCATGTCATGTTGCGGCCACCTGAGATAGCCCCCGGCGGGCCGGCCGGGCTCCGCGCGAAATTCCCCGGGCCATCTGGGAATCTTTTCCGATACGGACGAGTTTCGTATCGATAGCTCGCCTGCGACGGCACAAGGCCGCGCGGGAACACGTCAGGGTAACGCCGCACGCACGTCGCGGGCTTCCCGCTGACCACGAAGGACATCATGACTTCGCAGATTTCACTCCCGGGGCGGACCCAGGAGTCGGCTGACAAGATCCACCGGCGCCGGTGGCTCATCCTCGGCGTCGTGGTGATCAGCCTGATCGCCATCGTCCTCGACAACACCGTGCTGAATGTGGCCGTGCGGATCATCGCTGAGCCGAAGATCGGCCTGGGCGCCACCCAGAGCCAGCTGGAGTGGGGGATCAACTCCTACACCCTGGTGTTCGCTGGCCTGCTGTTCACGTTCGGCGTGATCGGCGACCGGATCGGCCGCAAGCGCATGCTGACCTTCGGCATGGCCATGTTCGGCATCTTCTCGCTGCTCACCGCGTACTCGCACAGTCCCGATCAGCTGATCTGGGCGCGTGCCGCGATGGGCCTGGGCGCCGCCGCCGTCATGCCGCAGACGCTGTCGATCATTTCCAACGTCTTCCAGCCACGTGAGCGGGCCCGCGCCATCGGCATCTGGGCCATCGCCGTCGGCATCGGCATCGCCATCGGCCCGGTCGTCGGGGGCGTGCTGCTGGCCCATTTCTGGTGGGGGTCTGTCTTCCTGATCAACGTCCCGATTACCGCGCTGGGCGTGGTCGCGATCCTGCTGCTCGTCCCCGAGTCCAAGGACCCCAGCCCCGGCCGGATCGACTACGTGGGCGTGGCGGCGTCCATCGCTGGCCTTGTGCTCCTGGTATACGGGATCATCCAGGGCGGCGAGAAGGGCTCCTGGATCCACTGGGACGTGCTGGGCAGCAGCCTGGCCGGCCTGGCCGTCCTCGTCGCCTTCGGCTGGTACGAGACCCGGCTCAGCCACCCGTCGCTGGATGTGAAGCTGTTCCGCGACCCGCGGCTGTCGTCCGCCATCGGCGCGCTCGCGCTGGTCTTCTTCGGCATGATGGGCGCGTTCTTCTTCCTCAGCTTCTACCTGCAGGGCGTGCGCGGCTACACGCCGCTGGCCGCCGGGTTGCTGACGCTGCCGTTCGCCGTCGGCCAGATGCTGATGGCGCCGCGCAGCGCCAAGCTTGTCGTGCGGTATGGCGCCAAGGCCGTGGGCGCATCCGGCCTGCTGCTGGTGGCCATCGCCCTGGCCGGTTACCAGGCCCTCGGCACGACCACGCCGATCTGGGTGCTCGGTGTCATCTTCTTCGCCCAGGGTGCCGGGATGGGCGCCGTGATGCCGTCGGCCACCGAAGCGGTCATGTCCGTGGTGCCCAGGGAGCGGGCCGGTTCCGGGTCGGCGCTGACCAACACCGCCCGCCAGGTCGCCGGGGCGCTTGGCGTCGCGGTGCTGGGCTCCATCCTGGCCCAGACCTACCGCAGCCAGCTCAGCCCGCACCTGTCCGCGCTGTCCCCGGTGGCCAGGACCGCGGCGTCCGGGTCGATCACCGCGACCCAGACGGTGGCGGCCAAGCTCGGCAGCGCCGGGGCCCGCCTCAACGGGTTCGCGGACACCGCGTTCGTGCACGCGATGCACGTGACCACCGTGGTCTCGGCGGTTATCACGCTGGCCGGCGCCCTGGTGGTGCTGATCTGGATGCCCGGCCGCCCCGCGGCCGCGGCAGTCAGCATTTCAATCCTCTGATCGAAAGACGCGCCGGCATAGGATTTGTGAGGGAACGCCCGCGGCAATACGAACACTACCTCGTCCGCCACCCCCAAGCCCGCCTC
>CAYPQM010000158.1:0-16589 GCA_964412845.1 uncultured Streptosporangiaceae bacterium | reverse complement strand
CGCCGCCGGGCGGCGAGCAACAGGACGAACGCGGCGGCGAGGCCGGTCGCCGCCACCGTCAGGCCGGCGATCCCGCTCGCGGTGATGGACATGGCCAGGCCGGCCAGGCCACCTGCCACCCAGGACATCTGATGAATGGTTTCCGACGCGGCGAGAGTGGAGGACCGGATCTCTTCCCTGATCTCGCGCTGGACGATCGAGTCGAGCGCGAGCTTGCCCAGTACTTGCCCGAACGCCGCGACCAGGGCCACAGCGAGAGCCGCCCACAAGCCGAAGAACCCCGCGCACACCGCGGTGATCACGGCGGACAGGCCGAGCATCACGAACATGATGAGGTGCGGCGTGCGCGAGCGCAGCGCCGCGCCGAGGGCCGTCCCGATGAATCCCCCCGCTGCTGCGGCCGCGATCATCTCAGCGAGCGCGACCTTGTCGTTCACGCCGGGGAAGTGCTCGATGCGCAGCAGGAAGGCGAGGAAGAACACCATGAAGCCGGAGAAAGCACGGAGGGCCGCGTTGCCGCGCATCGCCTCCCCGACGACCGGTCCCACATCGCGCAACGCCGCCCACCACACGCGCTTGGGTGTCCGCCGCGGCATCGGTGTCGTCCTGGCTGGCCCATACCCGGGCGCACGCCCGAGTCCGGGTCCGGGTCCGGGCCTTGGCTCGCGTCCTGGTTCGGGCCGGTATCCCTGGCCGGGTCCCCGTCCCGGTTCGGGTCCCAGTCCGGATCCCGGCCCGTGGCCCGGCCCGTGGCCCGGCCCGTGTCCGGGTCCGGGTCCCTGGCCGGCTACCGGCCTCGGTGCGAGCCCGGGCTCCGTGCCGGGCCCCGTCCCGGGCGCTGCCGCCGCGGCGGGCGAGTGGGGCTGGTCGACCCGGTCTGGCAGCCGGATGCCGAGCGCGATCCCGGCGAAGTACACGACCGTGCCCAGGCGGAGCACCCAGGCGGCACCCCCAGATCCGCCGCCGGCCAGCACATCGATGCCTGCCGCCGCCCCCGCGCCGAGGGTGGACGCGATGAGGGAGGCCAGCGCGGTCCGCGCGTTCGCGGACACCAGGGTGATCTGGGCGGGCAGCAGCCGGGGGGTGACCGCGCTGCGGGTGACCCCGTACACCTTCTGCAGCACCAGGACGCCGAATGCCGCCGGGAGCAGCGTGAACGCGTCGTTGTGCTGGACCGCACCTGACATCCCCCAGCACAGCAGGCCGCGGGCGAGCAGCGTGCCGATCAGGATGTACCGGCGCCCCTGCTGTATCCGGTCCAGCATCGGCCCGATGAGCGGGGCCAGCACCGCGAACGGGGCCATGGTCACGACCAGGGCCAGGGCAACGTGTCCGCGCGCCTGGGTCACCGACGCGCTGAAGAACAAGGTTCCGGCGAGGGCCACCGCGACGAACGCGTCGCCGGCGCTGCCGCCCGCGGTCAACTCGATCAGCCGGTCCAGGCCGGTCCGGCCGGCGCCGGACGCAGCGGTCATCCGGTGGATGACCCGCACCACCCCGCGGGCGGTGACCGCGCCGGCATGCGCCCCGGATTGCGTAGCGGAGGCCAGGGCGCGGGTCGCCCGCCTGGCCCCCAGCCTCGCGCCGGACAGTCCCATGACCCCAGTATTCTGCGTGCTAGGGGAGGCAATCACATAACTGGCCGGCCTGCTGCCGGGTGTGGCGCTTCCTGATGCGGGCATGTGCCTGGATGGAGGACAATTACTCACCGTGAGCCAACTCCGTGTACGAGCCAAGGAGCCGGACGAGGCCTGTGCGCAGGCCGCCGATCTGGCGCGCGGCGCTGCCGAGGAGGTGGCAGGGGCCGGCCGGGTTGGCGCCCATCTTGGCATCGAGGCGGACGGCGACCGGGTTGTCACCCACCTGTTCGGCTGTCTTGACCTGGCCTATCAGGGCTGGCGCTGGGCCGTCACCGTGGCGCGGGCGTCGTGGTCAAAGACGGTGACCGTGAGCGAGAGCGTGCTGCTGCCCGGCCCGGACGCGGTCCTCGCTCCGGACTGGGTCCCATGGCGGGAGCGGTTGCTGCCTGGTGACCTGGGCGTGGGGGACATCCTGCCCACGCCGCCTGACGATGAGCGGCTCGTTCCGGTGGCACTCCTCGAAGGCGACGATGGTGTGGCCGACTGGGGTGAGACTGACCTGGCCGCGGTCGCCTTCACAGAGCACATCACGCCGGATGCCGACGAGGATCCGGCGGAATCCGATCCGGCCAGGGTGGCTGAGGCCGGGGATCTCGCTGCTCCGGACCAGGTGCCGGTCAGGCCCCGGGTCCTTTCCGCGATCGGGCGGGACACCACCGCGGCCCGCTGGTACGCCAGCGAGCACGGCCCCAAATCGCCGCTGGCGCACGCGGCCCCAGGTCCATGCGCGGGTTGCGGGTTCTTCGTCCGGCTGGCTGGCCCGCTCGGGCAGGTGTTCGGCGTGTGCGGGAACGCCTATGCACCTGACGATGGCCAGGTGGTCTCGGTCGACCACGGATGCGGCGCGCATTCGGAGTCCGTGTTCCCGGTCACCCTGGACCAGCCGCTGCGGCCGGTCATCGACGAACTGGGGTATGACCTCGTCGACCTGCCTGGTGTTTCCGTGGACGAAACGGTTTTCGAGCCACTGGATCACGGCTGATCCGCGGTTGGCGGGATCCGCTGGATCTTTGCGTTAGGTCAGGTCAGGTCTTTGCTGGTGGCTTGGCGCGCCCGGCGCTGCGCACTGCGTGCCCGGGCCCGCTTCATCCAGGGCACATACCAGAGCCCCCAGAGCCCCAGGCCGACCCCGGCCAGGCAGGTCCACGGCCACCACCGCTCGCCGGCGGGCAGTTGATCGCGCAGCACCAGCACGACGATCAGCGCGACTGCCCAGGCCGCGGTGATAACGGCAATGACTGCCTGGTCGTTGGCCTCAAGGGGCGGTGGCGCGGGCCGGCGTGTGCTGCTCACGTGATCCAGGCTAACCCCCCGCTTCCATGGTGTACTTGCGGTACGCCCGCCGGGCGTCCCTGTTCGCGTCGCTAACGCTTTGACGGAATGCTGTGCCCCCGTCTATCGTTAGCAAAAGTAATGACTCAGGCTAACGATAATGACATCAGTGCAGACCAGGTCGGACGCTGGCCTGGCCAGCAGTCTCCGTATCTCGGTGGGCAGGCTAGCCCGCCGGCTGCGGGTCGAGCGGGCCGCGCCGGGACAGGCCGAGCCGTTGCTCTCAGACACCCAGTTCGCCGCGCTGGCGAACCTGGAGAAACACGGGCCGATGAGCCCAGGGGAACTGGCCGAGCACGAAAAGGTGCAACCGCCCTCCATGACGCGCGTTATCGCCGCGCTGGAGGAGTACCAGCTCGTCACGAGGGCGGCGCACGCCTCGGACAAGCGGCAGGTAGTGCTCACCGTGACTCCGGCGGGCCGGGACCTGGTGATCAAGGCCCGGCGGCGCCGGGACGCGTGGCTGGGCAAGCGCCTGGCCGAACTGACCCCGCAGGAGCGGGCCACCCTGCGGGCCGCCGCGCCGATCCTGGAGAAGCTCAGCCAGTCCTGACCGCCGGCCAGCAGGCCGGCGCGGCCAGTGACGCGGGCGAGGGCAGGTCCCGTGCGCGGATGTTCCGCTCACTGGGCAACCGCAACTACCGGCTCTTCGCGACCGGCCAGGTCATCTCCAACAGCGGCACCTGGATGCAGCGGGTCGCACAGGACTGGCTGATCCTCGAAATGACCCACGGCAGCGGCACCGCCCTGGGCATTGCCACCGGCTTGCAGTTCCTGCCCCTGCTGCTGTTCAGCCTCTGGGGCGGGGCGCTCGCCGACCGGTACCCCAAGCGCCGCATCCTCATGATCACCCAGACCGCCATGGGCGCGCTGGCGCTCATCCTGGGCGTGCTGGCCGTGACGGGTGTCGTGCGGGTCTGGCAGGTCTACGCGCTGGCCTTCGCCCTCGGCCTGGCCACCGTGGTGGACAACCCGACCAGGCAGACGTTCGTCGTCGAGATGGTCGGCCGCACTGACATGCCCAATGCGATCGCCCTGAACAGCGCGATCTTCAACCTGGCGCGGATCGCCGGCCCGGCCATCGCCGGCCTGGTCATCGGCTTCGTCGGAACCCCGGTCGCGTTCTTCGTCAACGCGGCCTCGTTCGGCGCTGTCCTGGTCGGGCTGAAGCTGATGCGCCCCGCCGACCTGCACCCAGTCCCGCCCGTGCCCAGGACCAAGGGCCAGTTGCGCGAGGCGCTCCGGTACGTGAAGGACCGGCCCAGCCTGTCGGTGCCGATGGTACTGATCTTCTTCGTGGCCACCTTCGGGATGAATTTTCAGGTGACCAACGCCCTGATGTCCCGCCAGGTTTTCCATACCGGGGCGACCGCGTTCGGCTTCGCGTCGGCGGTGTTCGCGGCCGGGGCGCTGGGCGGTGCGCTGCTGGCCGCCCGCCGCGGCCGGCCGGGTCTGCGGCTGCTGGTGACCGCGGCCTTCGCGTTCGGGGTGCTGGAGGTGCTCACCGCGTTCATGCCGTCGTTCTGGACCTTCCTGGTGCTGCTCGTGCCGACCGGGCTGGCCCTGCTGACCTTCAACACGGCGGCCAACTCGGCGACGCAGCTGGGAACCACACCGGCCATGCGCGGCCGGGTGATGGGCCTGTACATGCTGGTCTTCCTGGGTGGCGCGCCGCTCGGGTCGCCTCTGGTCGGCTGGGTGGCGGAGGTCTTCGGGCCGCGGATGAGCCTGGCCGCCGGCGGGATGATTTCCGCGCTGGCCGCCGCCGTGGTCGGGGTGATCCTGGCCCACCGGCGCGGGGTGCGGACCCGCGAATACCTGCGGCCCGCCGCGCTGGCCCGGATGGTCGCCTGACACCCAACCCGGGCCGGCGGGCCACCGGGCAGCGCACCTGGGCCCAGAACTGGGGCCGGGCAACCCGGAACTGAGGCGTGTGAAACCAGAATCGGGCCTGTGACCTGCCCGTTGATGCTACGAATAACTTATGAGGTTGTTTGTCGCGCTGGCAGTCCCCGGGCAGGTCGCCGACGAATTGGAGGCCGCAGTGGCGCCGCTTCGTTCGTCGTGGCCCGGACTGCGCTGGACCGGGCGCGACGCCTGGCATCTCACCCTTGCTTTCCTGGGCGAGGTTGAAGAGGCCATCGCTGCCGGGCTCCCGGCGGAGTTGGCGGGTGCGGCGGCGCGCCACCCGCCGCTGGCTCTGTCGCTCGCCGGGTCAGGCACATTCCCTGGGGCCGATCGGGCCCGGGTTCTGTGGACCGGAGTGCAGCAGGAGGGCCTCAATAAACTGGCCATCGCGGTGGCCAACGCCGCCAGCGCGGCGAAAGCGCCTCCCGTGGAAGCGGGCGAGGGAGCCTACGATGCGGGTGCCCCGCCGGTGGGCGGCAGGAAGTTCCAGGGCCATCTGACGCTGGCCAGGTGCCGGGCGCCGGTCGATGTCCGCAGCCTCGTGGCCGACCTGGCGGATTACGCGGGAAGCCCCTGGATGGCCGAAGAGATCTACCTGATCCGCAGCCGCCCGCAGGCACGGCCCCGCTACGAGACCCTGGGCCGCTGGCCGCTTCGCGCCCCCGCGCCGCCAGCGTAGCGGCTGATCCGGCGCAGCCTGTCAGCACGTAAGCTGCGTGCTGTGAACCGCTCGATCCGGTGGCTGCTCCCCACGGTGCTCGCGATCCTCATCGTGGGCGCCATCATCGGCGCTGCGGTGCGCTGAGCGCTACAGCCGCTCGATGATGTAGTCGATGCAGCCGGTCAGCGCTTCCACGTCGTCCGGGTCCACCGCCGGGAACATGGCGATGCGCAACTGGTTGCGGCCGAGCTTGCGGTACGGCTCGGTGTCGACGATCCCGTTGGCGCGCAGGACCGCCGCGACCCTGGCGGCGTCGACCGTGTCGGCGAAGTCGATTGTGCCCACGACCTGCGAGCGCTTCTCGGGGTCGGCCACGAAGGGGGTGGCGTACGCCACCTTCTCCGCCCACGTGTACAGGCGCGACGAGGAGTCGGCGGTGCGCTCGGTGGTCCAGGCCAGGCCGCCGTGGCCGAGCATCCACTCCACCTGGTCGGCGAGCATCGCCACGGTGGCCACCGCCGGGGTGTTGTATGTCTGCTGCTTGGTGGAGTTGTCGATCGCCACGGGCAGCGAGAAGAACTCCGGGATGTAGCGATCGCTGGCCGCGATCTGCGCGGCCCGCTCCAGCGCGGCAGGCGACATCAGCGCGAGCCAGAGCCCGCCGTCGGAGCCGAAGCATTTCTGCGGCGCGAAGTAGTACACGTCACACTCACTGACCTGCACCGGCAGGCCGCCCGCCGCGCTGGTCGCGTCCACGATGACCAGGGCGCCGGGGTCCGCGCCGGGCACCCTGCGGACCGGCATGGCGACACCGGTGGTGGTCTCGTTGTGGGTCAGCGCATAGGTGTCCACCCCCGGTTCCGCCTGGGGTAGCGGGTGGCTGCCAGGTTCTGCGGAGATGACCGTGGGCGCATCCAGCCACGGCGCGGCCCCGGTGACCTTCGCGAACTTCGCCGAGAACTCACCGAACGCCAGGTGCTGTGACTTCTGCCGGACCAGGCCGAACGTGGCGACCTCCCAGAAGGCCGTGGTGCCCCCGTTGCCGAGCACGACCTGGTACCCGTCAGGCATCGAGAACAGCTCGGCCAGGCCGCCGGTGACCCGCCGGACGAGCGAGCGGACGGGCGCCTGGCGATGGGAGGTGCCCAGGTAACTGCTTCCCGAGGCGGTCAGGGCGGCGAGCTGGGCCGGGCGGACCTTGGAGGGGCCACTGCCGAACCTGCCATCGGCGGGCTTGATCTGCGGGGGGAGGAGGATATCGGGCACGGTGCCAAGCCTAACCGCGGCCAGCACCACGTCGTGCGGCCTGATGCTGGCCGCGCCTCCGAGCCCTTGACCAGGTCAAACCTCGTCGAGCACCTCGGCCGCACCGGGGACCTCGCTGACCGGGCGGGACGGCGGGCCCACGTATCGGGCGCTCGGCCTGACCAGCCGCCCGGTGCGCTTCTGCTCCAGGATGTGCGCGGCCCAGCCTGCCGTCCTGGCGCAGGTGAACATGGAGGTGAACATGTGCGCGGGCACCTCGGCGAAGTCCAGCATGATGGCAGCCCAGAACTCGACGTTCGTCGCGAGCACCCGATCCGGCCTGCGGGAGTGCAGTTCCGCCAGCGCCGCCTCCTCCAGGGCCACCGCCACCTCATACCGGGGAGCGGCCAGGTCCCTGGCCGTACGGCGCAGCACCCGGGCGCGGGGATCTTCGGCCCGGTACACCCGGTGCCCGAAGCCCATCAGCCGGTCGCCCCGGTCGAGAGCCGTCTTGACGTACCGAGCGGCGTCACCGCTCTGCTCGACTTCCTCGATCATGCTCAGCACGCGGGCGGGCGCGCCGCCGTGCAGCGGCCCGGACATCGCGCCCACGGCCCCGGACAGTGCGGCAGCCACGTCGGCGCCGGTGGAGGCGATCACCCGGGCGGTGAAAGTGGAGGCGTTCATGCCGTGCTCAGCGGCGGAGGTCCAGTAGGCGTCGATCGCCTTCACATGCCGTGGGTCCGGGTCGCCGCGCCAGCGGATCATGAATCGCTCGACGATGCTGCCCGCCTCGTCCACCCGCTGCTGCGGGATCACCGGCAGGCCGGGACCGCGGGCTGACTGCGCGACGAAGGACAGGGCCATGACCGAGGCGCGGGCCAGGTCCTCGCGCGCCTGCTCGTCGCTGGTGTCCAGGAGCTGGCGCATGCCCCAGGCGGGCGCGAGCATGGCCAGCGCACTCTGCACGTCCACCCTGATGTCGCCGGAGTGCACCGGGATCGGATAGGACTCGGCGGGCGGCAGCCCGGGCGCGAACGCGTTGTCTACCAGCAAGCCCCACACGTGCCCGAAGGAGACGTGGCCGACGAGTTCCTCGATGTCCACCCCCCGGTAGCGCAGCGACCCGCCCTCCCTGTCGGGTTCGGCGATCGCGGTCTCGAATGCTACGACGCCTTCGAGTCCGGGCTTGAAGTCGGACATCTGCGCTTCCTTCCTCTCCCTGTGAGCGCTATGACATACGCCAAAGGGGAGAACCGATGGACCCCCGTGGGCGATGCTCACCCCACAGCCGGGTCAATTCAACCGCGCCTGACGCGGTTTCGGTAGGCATGCGATCGTGACACGCACCACGCGCGCCGGCCTGGCTGGCCGTCGCGGGCTTGGCTGCGAGAGGATCATTCCCGTGGAAGCGACCCGTCACCCGTCGGGACAGCCCAGGGGATCAGCCCAGGCTGATCTGGACGAAGCCACCGCCCCTGCCGACCCGCTGATCCTGTTCGGCCGCTGGATGGCCGACGTCATCGCGGCGGGGCTGCCAGAACCGAATGCCATGGTGCTCGCCACCGTGTCCGCCGCTGGCTGGCCCCGGGCCAGGACCGTCCTGCTCAAGGAGTACGGCCCGGCGGGCTTCACCTTCTACACGAACCGCACCTCCGCCAAGGGAAAGGCACTGGCCGCGAACCCCCGGGCGAGCCTGCTCTTCCCCTGGCAGGCGCTGCACCGGCAGGTGATCATCCAGGGCGCCGTGACGGCACTCACCCGCGAGGAGAGTGAGCCGTACTTTCACTCACGCCCGCACGGATCACAGCTCGGAGCCTGGGCCAGCCGGCAGTCATCCGTCCTCGGGTCCCGGGGTGAGCTGGACCAGCGCTACGAGAAGCTGGAACGGCGCTGGCCGGAGGGGGTGACGGTGCCGATGCCGGAGTTCTGGGGCGGCTACCGCGTCACCGCGGAGATCGTCGAGTTCTGGCAGGGGCGGGTGAACCGGCTGCATGACCGCCTCCGGTACCGCAGGGATGATCAGCAATGGGTCATTGAGCGCCTGGCGCCCTGATCTTTTGGACCCTGGTCTCCAGGTGCCTGGTCCCGCTCGTTATTTCGTCTGATCGCGATAGTGGCGCGCCGGCAATAGCATCAGGTGAGGAGGGAGAAAACTTTTGACGGCGCACGGGCTTATCGACACGACGGAGATGTATCTCCGTACAGTTTTCGAGCTCGAGGAAGAGGGCATTGTCCCGCTGCGAGCCCGCATCGCCGAGCGGCTGTCCCAGAGCGGGCCCACCGTCAGCCAGACCGTGGCGAGGATGGAGCGCGACGGATTGCTGCGGGTCGAGGGTGACCGCCAGCTCTCGCTGACCGCGGCGGGCCGGGCCCTGGCCGTAGGGGTCATGCGCAAGCACCGGCTGGCCGAGTGCCTGCTGGTCGGCGTGATCGGGCTGCCCTGGGAAGAGGTTCACATCGAGGCGTGCCGCTGGGAGCACGTCATATCCGAGCAGGTTGAGCGACGGCTGGTGGAGCTGCTCGACTACCCGGTCCGCTGCCCGCACGGCAACCTGATTCCCGGGCTCGATGAGCTCGGAGTGCCTGCCAATGCCGAGCAGCGTGAGCTACCCGTTGGGCCGGAACCGGCCGAAGCTATGACAGAAGTAGCGTCGGAACTGCCCGAACGCGTAATCGTCCGGCGGATCAGCGAACAAGTCCAGAGCGACGCTGAGGAGATGCTTAGACTCAAGCGCAGCGGGATACAACCGGGACGCGAGGTAGTGCTCGCAGTCAGCGACAACGGTGTGCGGGTGACCAGTGAGGATAGAAACGGCAGTATCACGGCGGAATTGTCCCGCCAGGTTGCCGTACACGTCTTCGTCGCCCGGCCCTGATCGCCGCGGCAGCCGGGAGCGCTGCGGCAGCTCGGAGCGCCGCGGGCGCCGTGAGCCTGGTGGCCGGGGCCGGGGGCCCTGCCGATGACGAGGTGGGGTGATGCCGCGTACGGGACATACTTGCCGGCCGAGACCGTTCTCGGGCAGATAGCCGCCGCGGTTGTGGTCACCGACCGGCTCAGCAACCTGTTGTACGCGAACGCTTTCGCGGTGAAGCTGTTTGACTTCCCTGAGGATCCCGCGCTGCTTGTCGGCCGGCCCATCCTTTCCCTGGGCTTCGAGGAAAGCGACGCCGGAAAGGCAGCCGACCTGGCGAAGCAGGTGCTGCGCGGCCGGGCCTGGGACGGAACCTTCGCCAGCGTCCGGGCGGACGGGTCCCGAGTGCTGGTCCGCGCCCAGGCGGTGCCGTTGCGTCATCCGTCCGGAGCCATCGACGGCATCGTCATCATCGCGCGCGAGGCCACCAGGCGCAGCAGCCAGCGTGAACGGGACCAGCTTGGCCTGCTGGAGCGGATCGGGGAACGGCTGGCTGGGTCGCTTGAGCTCAGCCTGACCCTGCGGCACGTGGCCGAGACCCTGGTGCCGCAGTTCGCCGATCACTGCGTGATCGACCTGTTCCACGGCGAGAAGCTGATGCGCCGGATCCAGATGAACGCCAATGGCTGGACTCCTCCTCCGGAAAGCTGGGCCAGGGTCGGGGATCAGATCGACTACCCGGAGGGTCATTTCTGCCAGCAGGCGATGGCCCGCCTGGACGCCGTGCTCGTGGAGAACCTGCAGGACGAGCATCCCCGGGCGCCCACCCAGGGAAGCCTGGAGGCGGCCCAGAGCGTCGGCCTGACATCGGTCATCGCGGCACCGCTGTGCGCCCGCGGTGAGTTGCTCGGCGTGATGAGCCTGGCCACGTCCAGCCTCACCGAGCGCGAGGAGCAGCGGTACGACGCCGATGACCGGGAGTTCCTCAGCGTCATCGCGAGCCGGGTCGCGATCGCGATCGACAACGCGCTGCTGTTCGAGGAGGAGCGGCGTACCGCGCTGGCGTTTCAGACCAGCCTGCTGCCGCAGAACCTGCCGACGATCGACGGGCTTGAGGTGGCGTACCGCTATGTACCAGCGAAGCCGCTGGAGACCCATGGGCAGGGAATCCAGACCCAGGTGGGCGGCGACTGGTACGACATCATCCCGCTGTCCGCCGGGCGGGTTGGCATCGTCATCGGCGACGTGGAAGGGCGTGGCGCCCGCGCCGCCGCCATCATGGGCCAACTGCGAGCCGCATTGCGCGCGTTCGCCCAGGATGACAAGCCGCCCGCGGAAATCCTGCGCAAGCTCGATGACTGGTGCCGGACCCTGGCCCCGGCGAAGTCCGGCCCCGACACCCCCGATCCGCCGATCGTGAGCTGCACCTACCTCGTTTATGACGCCTGGTCACGCACCTTGTCGTTCGCCAACGCCGGTCATGACGCGCCGCTGCTCGTCACCGATGGCAAGGTCGGCGAGCTGGAGATGGAGCACAAGGGCCTGCTGCTCGGCGTGCGCGGCCGGGGTGTCTCAGGGACGCCGACCTACCGCGAGGAAAGCCGCCGGCTGCCGGCCGACTCAGTGCTGGTGCTGTACACGGACGGGCTGACCGACCGGCGGGAGCGTGCCGACGGGACCGGGCATTACACCGAGGCTGAAGCGCTGGAGATGCTCCGGGAGGCGGTTGGCCGGGTGGCCGCCGGTCATGTGGAGGAGATCGCGCAGGCGGCCGAGGAGGCAGTGCCCGGCGACATCGACGACGATATGGCGATCGTTGTCGTCCGGACGTCACCGGTTGATCTCGCCTGGTGGGAGTGCTCGTTCCCGGCCGAGCCGATCAGGGTCTCCGAGGCCCGCCGGCTGGCCCAGGCGATCTTCCTTGACTGGGGCATGGACGCCGAGCAGACCAACCTGACCTGCCTCCTGGTGTCCGAGGTGGTCACGAACGTGGTGCTGCACACTGCCGCGCCGCGCGCTCCCCGGCATGAGTTCGCCTTGGAAGCCGTTGGCGCCGCACCCCCAGTGCCACCGGTCCTGGCGGGTGGCTGGGACACCGCCCCGTTCAGTGATGCTTTTTCCGGATCGGGCGGTAAGGAATTCACGCTCCGGCTGCGGCGCGGGGCGGACACGGTGTGGGTCGAGGTATTCGACGCTGACCTTCGGTTGCCGCGGATCCGCAGCGCTGGGGAGAACGACGAGGGAGGACGGGGGCTCTACCTGGTCGACCAGCTGGCGAGCCGGTGGGGCTCACGGCCGACCAGGGACGGTAAAGCGGTCTGGTTCGAGATGCCCCTCCGGGACGACTCACAAGGCAGCTGAGCCTGGTCAGCCCTGCGTGGCGGCCCACATGGCCAGCACGATCAGGCAAAAACCCACGAATACCAGACCAAAATGGCGCCCGGTCACGCCCAATCCCATCCGGCGCCGCACCCGGATCCACCCGAAAGCCACCAGAGCGGCGAGAAACGCCAGCAGTATCGCGCCTGTTGCCACAACGCCCTCCGTGAATCGCTCCCTCGTAATCGAGGATAAGCCCGCCGGGGGGTTACGTCTCCGCGCGCCATTCGAGGGGAGCAGGTCCGGTGGTCATCCCGTCCTGGCCGCGAACCGAGTCGCGGAGCTTGCGCAGGACAGCTACCTGCCGGTCGAGCGCCTGGATCCGGTCCTCCACGAGTTGCGCGGCCCTGGCTCGCTGGCCTGGGCTGATAGCGCGGCCGAGGGCCAGCCGGGCCAGCGGCTTAACCTCTTCCAGCCGGAACCCCAGGTCCTTGAGGGCGAGCGCGGTCTCGATGTAGCCGCAGTACTCACGGGGGTACTTGCGGGTACCGCCGCTGGTGCGGCGCGGTTCGGGCAGGATTCCGAGTTCCTCGTAGTAGCGGATCGTGCGACTGCTCACGCCGGCCGCCTTGGCGAGCTGGCCGATGCTCACCAGCGCCGAGGCTTCCTCGATGGTTTCCATCACAGTCCCCGTATCCCCCCGTGTCGTATTCCCGGTGGTATTCAGCCGCCTGTCCGGTGGCCGCCGCTGACCTGCGGATAGTTGCCTTTCAATCACGGATCGTAGTCGCATTAGCACTCTCCGATGAGGTGAACCCGGGTCCCGCCGGGCCATGGCCGGTAGTGAACTGCGCGGTAACCTCAAAGTGAGCCATTACACCAGGCGGGGCCGATTCGGGCCCCTGCGGACAGCCGGAGGGCAATGTGGCGCAGGCATTGGCACAGGCATACATCGTCGGTGCGGTCCGCACTCCCATCGGGCGGCGGAACGGCGGGCTGGCCGGAGTGCACCCCGTGGATTTGGCGGCGCACGTCCTGACCGAGCTGATGGACCGGACCGGAGCCGATCCGGCGGCGGTCGAGGACGTCATCATGGGCTGCGTCTCGCAGATCGGCCCGCAGTCTCTTGACATCGCCAGGAACGCCTGGCTGTCGGCCGGGCTGCCAGAGAATGTGCCCGGCGTGACCATCGACCGCCAGTGCGGGTCGTCCCAGCAGGCGGTGCACTTCGCCGCGCAGGGTGTGCTGTCTGGCACGCAGGACCTGGTCGTCGCGGCAGGCGTCGAGAGCATGAGCGTGGTCCGGATGGGCTCGTCGGTGTCGCTGGCGATGGAGAAAGGCATGCCGCTGCCGTTCGGGCCCGGCTGGGTGAGCCGGTACGGCGACCAGGAGATCTCGCAGTTCCGCGGTGCGCAGCTGATCTGCGAGAAGTGGGGCATCAGCCGGCGGCAACTGGAGGAGTTCGCGCTGCAGAGTCATCAGCGGGCGATCCGGGCGATCGACGAAGGACGCTTCGAGCGGGAGATAACCCCGGTGGCCGGGATCACCGCCGATGAGGGGCCGCGCCGGGACACCTCACTGGAGAGGATGGCCGGCCTGGCACCGCTGCGGGAGGGCTGGGAGCTCACCGCGGCAACCGCGTCGCAGATTTCCGATGGCGCGGCGGCACTGCTGATCGCGTCCGAGGCGGCGATCGAGCGGCACGGGTTCACCCCGCGGGCCCGCATCACGGCGCTCGCCGTGACCGGGGCGGACCCGGTCTTCATGCTCACCGGCCCGATTCCGGCCACCGAACAGGTGCTCGCCAAGGCAGGCCTGGCCGTGGGCGACATCGACGTCTTCGAGGTCAACGAGGCGTTCGCCCCGGTGTTGCTAGCCTGGTCGGCGGAGACCGGCGCGTCGCTGGAGAAGGCCAATCCGAACGGCGGGGCGATCGCCCTGGGACACCCGCTGGGCGCGACTGGCGCGATCCTCGCCACCAAGATGCTGCACGAACTGGAGCGGACGGGCGGCAGGTACGGGCTGCAGACCATGTGCGAGGGCGGCGGCCAGGCGAACGCCACCATCATCGAGCGCGTCGCCTGAGGTTTCGCGCACCTGCGGCCCCACCCCGGTCGGCCGGGCTCCGCTGCGTGTTTGATTTTGACCGGGCATTGATCTGCCGTTTCTCCTTGATCCGCTCTGGACGGGACGATGCCCCGTCTCAATTGACCTGGCGTGGCTGAAGGGCCGGGAGCTGGCGGGCGTCAGGTTCGGTGAGATGCGGGTCTGGCTCGATCGTCCTGGCTTCCGGGGCAGGCGGATTGGTGCCAGCGTTGCTCAAAGGCTGGCCGGTCGTCCACGATGGGCTACCGGACTGCACCGTGAGTGCCTGGCGCCCTGGCGGTTCGGCAGGAGCGGATTCAGGCGGCGGGCAGCTGGAAGTGCCAGATGACCAGTGACGGGCAGCCGCCGGCCGCTCGCGCCGCCGATGGCAGGTAGTCCATCAGCGACCACGGCCAGTCCCGCCAGTCGCCGATCTCGGTCGCGGGCTCGGGCAGCGATCCGCACGGCCGGGCGGCACCTGGCTCCTCGCATCGCCTTACCTGCAGGCCGAGGTTCAGTGCCGCCCGCAGGTAGTCGCCGAGCTGATGCCGGTAGGTGGCCACGATGCGCGGTTCGCCCGCCGGGCCGCGCGCTGTGATCACCGAGCCGCGGGTGACGAGTTCGTGATGCAGGTCCGAGATGACCAGGTCCCCGCCGGGGCGCAGCACGCGAGCGAATTCGGCCAGTACCGGGTGGAGGCGGGGGACGTGGACGAGGGCGAGCGCGCAGACGATGACATCCGCCGAATCATCCGGCAGCGGCAGCCGGTCCAGCTCAGCGACGTGGAACTCGCCAGCCGGGACACGCCGCCGCGCGTGGGCGAGCATGTCCGGTGAGCTGTCAACGCCGATGACCTGATACCCGCGCTTGGCGAGGAACTCGGCGAAACGGCCGGTGCCGCATGCGGCGTCCAGCGCGACGCCAGGCTCCCGGCCGCTGAGGTACTCGGCCACGACCGGCTCGTCGGTAGCGAACAGCCCGCCGCCCGCCTCCGCGTCATAGCTGGCGGAATGGTGCTCATAGGCGGTGACGGTGCTGACGCGCTCGGCGAGCACGCCACGGTCCCGCAGCTTCTCGTCATCCAGCAGCCGCCGGATCTCGGCCAGCCGGGTATCGACGAATTCGCGGTCGTGGTCCCCGGCCCAGGCATCCAGCAGCGCGATGCCTTCGAGGCCGAGCAGATAGGCAAGCGGGTCCTGATAGATCACGAAAGCTGACGTTAGTCAGCGGAGGATGCCGATCGCATGTGGTTATTTCCCGGCCGGAGCTGGTCTGGGGATAGCCCCAGCTGCCGGGCGAGGTGGCGGGCCTGGATGTAGTCCCGGACGGCGATGGATGAGGCGTCCGGGACTGCATGACCGCAGAGGCGCGTTCGCCGGGTCCGGCCGCGTTCCGCCCGGGCGGGCGGCAGCGCCGCTACACGCGGAACGAGATCACGGTTGTCCAGTACGCCGTGCAACTCGCCGACGAGGGGGGCTGACTCTGGCCGCCATCCGGCGGGTGCTCTGTTGACGAGCGAAGTAACTGCCGCACCCCCTGCATGCGCATTTGAGTGCTGCAGGGTTGTCGTTAGGTCAGACTTCCGCTCGGTAGAAGTTGAGGTAGGAGCGGGACGGGGTTGGGCCACGCTGGTCCTGGTAGCGCGAGCCGTAGACCGTTGAGCCGTATGGGTGTTCGGCGGGCGAGCTAGTGCGGAACAGGCAGAGCTGGCCGATTTTCATGCCTGGCCATAGCTTGATCGGCAGCGTGGCCACGTTGGACAGTTCCAGCGTGACGTGCCCGGAGAAGCCAGGGTCAATCCAGCCCGCTGTTGAGTGGGTCAGCAACCCCAGCCGACCGAGACTCGACTTGCCTTCCAGGCGCCCGGCCACGTCATCGGGCAGCGTCACCACCTCATAGGTGGAAGCGAGGACAAACTCTCCTGGGTGCAGGACGAAGGGCTCGTCACCTGATGTCTCCACCAGGCGGGTGAGGTCGGGCTGCTCCACTGCTGGGTCGATGTGCGGATATCGGTGGTTCTCGAAGACCCGGAAGTACCTGTCCAGCCGGACGTCGATGCTGGACGGCTGGATGAGTTCGGGCGAGTACGGATCGAGCCGGACCCGGCCAGATTCGATCTCTTTGCGGATGTCTCGATCGGAGAGCAGCACGCTCGCAACCTACAGGTTCCGGTACGATGTCCGGGCGAAGGTAGCGCGACCGGACCGTCCGCTGCGGCCCGCGCGGGTGTAGTTCAATGGTAGAACGTCAGCTTCCCAAGCTGATAGTGCGAGTTCGATTCTCGTCACCCGCTCCACAGCAAGAGCCCAGCTCAGGGCCATGATCCCGAGCCCGAGCATCGTCGGTCCGCCGGTTGGCGGTAGCTGCCGGGCCATTAACGGGCCATTAGCCAGCGGGGACCAGCACGCCAGCCGCCCCGCTGTCCTCATCGTCGATGTCGTCCTGCTCGGCCTTCACGTGGCGGTCAATGGCGTCCGTGATCGCCTTGTCAGCGCCGCGTGACTCATGCTGGTAGATCATCGCCGCCCGCTCGCTGTCGTGTCC
>CAYPQM010000157.1:0-16667 GCA_964412845.1 uncultured Streptosporangiaceae bacterium | reverse complement strand
TGCACGTGTCCGAGCTGTCCTGGAAGCACATCGACCACCCGGGCGAGGTCGTCGAAGTCGGCCAGGAGGTCACCGTCGAGGTGCTCGACGTGGACATGGACCGCGAGCGCGTGTCGCTGTCCCTGAAGTCCACCCAGGAGGATCCGTGGCAGCAGTTCGCCCGGACCCACCAGATCGGCCAGGTCGTGCCAGGGCGAGTCACCAAGCTGGTGCCGTTTGGTGCCTTTGTTCGGGTTGAAGAGGGCATCGAAGGCCTGGTGCACATCTCCGAACTCGCGGACCGGCACGTCGAGATCCCCGAGCAGGTGGTGCAGGTCGGCGACGAGATCTTCGTCAAGATCATCGACATCGACCTGGACCGGCGGCGCATCTCGCTGTCGCTGAAGCAGGCCAACGAGGGCACGATCGGCGAAGCCGTCGGCGACGACTTCGACCCGACCCTCTACGGCATGCCGGCCACCTACGACGAGCAGGGCAACTACGTCTACCCGGACGGGTTCGACTCGGAGTCGGGCGAGTGGCTTGAGGGATTCGACACTCAGCGCGAGGAGTGGGAGCGTCAGTACGCGGAGGCGCGCTCCCGGTTCGAGGCGCACCGGCGCCAGGTAGCCGAGGCCCGCAAGTCCGAGGATGAGGCTGAGGAAGGCGCCGAGCAGGGTGGCGGGGCCCGCCGCCCCAACGGCGTGAGCTCCAGTTCAAGTTCCAGCTCAAGCTCGAGCTCAAGCTCGAGTTCCACCAGCAGTGACAGTGACTCGCCCAGTGGCGCGCTGGCCTCCGATGAGGCACTCGCCGCACTGCGGGACAAACTGTCTGGCGGTCAGAGCTAGTCTGGTCAATGATCTGTCGCCGCCCCGCCGTCCGGCGGGGCGGCGATTATCGTTGACGGCTCTGGAATGTGGGAACGCTGATGGCTGTGCACCTGGCTGCCCGTAACTTCCTCAAGGAACTGGACTTCACGCCGCAGGAATGGAAGTTCCTACTGGAAATGGCCGCCGACCTGAAACAGGCGAAGCGGGCGGGCACCGAGCGGCCCCGACTGCACGGCAAGAACATCGCGCTCATCTTTGAGAAGACGTCCACCCGCACCCGCTGCTCATTCGAGGTAGCTGCCTACGACCAGGGCGCACAGGTCAGCTACCTTGACCCGGCCGGCTCGCATCTCGGGTACAAGGAATCGGTCAAGGACACCGCGCGCGTGCTGGGGCGGCTGTACGACGGCATTGAGTACCGCGGCTCAGCCCAGGAGAACGTCGAGATTCTGGGCCGCTCTGCCGGGGTGCCGGTGTGGAACGGGCTGACCGATGAGTGGCATCCCACCCAGTCGCTCTGCGACATGCTGACGATGCGTGAGCACAGCCGCAAGCCGGACGCCGAGATCGTGTTCGCGTTCTGTGGCGACGCCCGCAACAACGTAGGGAACTCGCTGCTGGTCGCCGGGGCGATGATGGGCATGGACGTCCGGATGGTCGCACCACGGCAACTGTGGAACACCGATGCGGTGATCCAGGCGGCGCAGCGGATCGCCGAGCAGACCGGGGCCAGGATCTCCTGCACCGAGGATGTCAAGGAGGGGGTGCGCGGCGCCGACTTCCTCTACACGGACGTATGGCTTTCGCTGGGTGAGCCAGCGGCGCTGTGGCCGGAGCGGATCGCCTTGCTCCGCGATTACCAGATCACCATGGACATGGTGCGGGCGACCGGGAACCCGGAGGTGAAGTTCATGCACTGCCTGCCCGCGTTCCATGACCGCGGCACCCAGGTCGGCGAGGAGATCTTCACCGCCACCGGGCTCGACGCGCTTGAGGTCACCGACGAGGTGTTCGAGTCGGGCCACTCGATCGTGTTCGAGCAGGCCGAGAACCGCATGCATACCATCAAGTCGATCATGATCGCGACCCTCGGCGGATGACCCGTTACGCTGAGGACGTGCGATCGCTGAGGGTTGGCCTCACCGGCGGGATCGGCTCGGGCAAGAGCGAGGTGGCCAGCCGGCTCGCCGCCCAGGGCGCCGTGCTGCTCGACGCCGACGTGATCGCCCGGGAGGTCGTCGCGCCAGGGACGGCCGGCCTGGCCGAGGTGGTCAATGCTTTCGGGCCCGGGATTCTCCGCTCCGACGGCACCCTGGACCGGGACCGGCTCGGCGACATGGTGTTCGCCGATGAGGCCTTGCGCAGCAGGCTCAACTCGATCGTGCACCCCCGGGTCCGGGAGCGCATGCTGGAGCTGGAGCAGGCCGTGCCAGCAGGCGCGATCGTGGTCCAGGTGGTGCCGCTGCTCGCTGAGAACAACCTGGCTGACCTCTACGACCTGGTCGTGGTGGTGGACACGGCGCCGCGGGTCCAGGCCGAACGGCTGCTGCGAGATCGTGGCATGACCCGGGAGCAGGCTGCCGCCCGGATGGAAGCGCAGGCGAGCCGGGAGCAGCGGCTCGCCATCGCCACGATGGTGGTGGATAACTCGGGTTCGCTGGCCGAGCTGGACCGCGAGGTCGGCGAGCTGTGGGGCGAGCTGCGGCGGCTCGCACTGGCCCGGCGGAACTGAGTTGGGCCGCTCCCTGGCCACAGCACGCACTCAGACCATCCAGGCCAGCCAAGCTTGCCCGCCAGCCACCCGCGGTGGCCGTCTGGCAGCCAAGCAGGTCCGCCGTGAGCTGACGGTCTGATCACGGGCCTTCTGGAGCGCAGGCGGGTACCGGGCTGCCGGGGATCCTGAGGCTCCTGGCCGGCCCCGTCTCGTGGCCGGCTCGCCGCCTGACTTTACGTCATAAAGTTCTTCGGCCCAGCCCTTGACTTTGCGCCGTAAAGCAGAGTCTACTTTATGGCATAAAGCCGATCGAAGGAGGCACCGTGAACCACACACCCGACACCACCACCGCCGACAACGGCGGCAACTTCGACCCCCAGCAGGCCGCCGCCCTGCTGGACCAGGCCACCGTGCAGGCACGCCGCAGGTTCTCGCCCGGCCCGCCGCTGCTGTGGGTCTACCGGGCGGCCTTCGTCCTCGTCGTCTTCGGCGGCTACTGGCGGTCGGTGCGCGGCCATGACCCCTACTCCGCGCCCCCTGGCGGGCTCGTGGCCGTCATCTTCGCGCTGGTGGCCATCAACATCGTCTGGAGCGTCTGGGCGCTCAAGCGCGCGGGCGCCGGCGTCAGCGGGCCAGCCCAGCGCAAGAGGCAGGCCTGGATCGGCGTCATGCTGGTGGCCTGGGTCGCCGCGTACGCGGTCACGGCGCCGCTGTACCACGCCTCCGCAAGCCACCCGGTCTGGGCGCTGTATCCGGCCAGCGCGCCGCTGATGATCGTCGGCCTGGTCGGCGCGGCCACCTCGGCAGCACGGCGAGACTGGCTCACGGCCGGCATCACCCTGGCTATCGCCCTCATCGCCGCGGTCGCCGGCTTCGGCGGCCCGGCCGGCGCGTGGCTGATCATGGGCATCGGCCTGAGCGCCGTATGCCTGGGTGCTGCCGCGTTCAAGGTCTGGCAGCAGCACCGCAGCGTCGTCCGTCCGTGACCACCGACGAGCTCGACCCGCTGATCCACGTCCCCACCCGGCTGAAGATCGTCGCGACGCTGGCGGCACTGCCCGACGGCGACACGCTGTCCTTCACCCGCCTGCAGGACATGATCGGGCTCACCCCCGGCAACCTGATCATCCACCTGCGCAAGCTCGAAGACGCCGATTACATCAGCAGCGAGAAAACTCGCAACGGGGCCGTGTCCATCACCACGGTCGCTCTCACCGGCCACGGCCGCACGGCACTCGGCACCTACACCCAGGCACTGCGCGACCTGCTCGGCGGCCTGTAATGATCAGGCCGCCGCCCGGCGGCCTGATCACCTCCCTGCGCGAGCTGGGCCGCGCCGGACACGTCCGGACGGGCACCACACTCAGACAGCCCCGGCCAGCCGAAGCTACCCACCGGTCACCTACATTCTTGTGCCATACCCGCGGAATCTGCCGCGGTGCCATCTTGTCGGACCCTGGAAATACAGTGGGCAGATAGCGGAGTTGACACCCACCGTGGGTCACGGGCGGATCTGCCCGGTACTTAGCGGCGGGGGAGGAGTGGTGGCGTGCGGCCGGTAAGCGATCTGCAGCGACGCGTGGCACCATTCGAGGTGATCACGGAGATGGTGCCGTCGGGGGACCAGCCACGGGCCATCGCCGAGATCGAGCGCCGGATCACCAGCGGGACGAAGGACACCGTGCTGCTGGGGGCGACCGGCACCGGGAAGACGGCCACAGTGGCGTGGCTGACCGAGCGGCTGCAGCGACCGACCCTGGTCATGCTGCCCAACAAGACCCTGGCCGCGCAGTTCGCGAACGAACTGCGGGAGATGCTGCCCAACAACGCGGTCGAGTACTTCGTCTCGTACTACGACTACTACCAGCCCGAGGCGTATGTCCCGCAGACGGACACCTACATCGAGAAGGACTCCTCGATCAACGACGAGGTGGAGCGGCTGCGGCATTCCGCGACCAACTCGCTGCTCACCCGCCGGGACACGATCGTCGTCGCGTCCGTCTCCTGCATCTACGGGCTGGGCACGCCCCAGGAGTACGTGGACCGGATGGTCAGGCTGCGGATCGGCGGCGTCATCGAGCGGGACGCGCTGCTCCGGCAGCTGGTCGGCATGCAGTACACGCGTAACGACCTGGCCTTCACCCGGGGCACCTTCCGGGTGCGGGGGGACACCATCGAGATCATCCCGGTCTACGAGGAACTGGCTGTCCGGATCGAGATGTTCGGTGACGAGATCGAACGGCTGATGACGCTGCACCCGCTGACCGGTGAAGTGATCAGTGAGGACGACGAGCTGTACATCTTCCCGGCCTCGCACTACGTCGCCGGGCCGGAGCGGATGGAGCGGGCGATCGCCGGCATCGAGGCCGAGCTGGCCGGGCGCCTCGCCGAGCTGGAGCGGGCGGGCAGCCTGCTGGAGGCACAGCGGCTGCGCATGCGGACGGCCTATGACATCGAGATGCTCCGACAGGTGGGCAGTTGCTCGGGGATCGAGAACTACTCGCGGCACATTGACGGCCGCGAGCCGGGCAGCCCGCCGAACACGCTGCTCGACTACTTCCCCGAGGACTTCCTGCTCGTCATCGACGAGTCACACAGCACGGTGCCGCAGATCGGCGCCATGTACGAGGGGGACGTGTCACGCAAGCGGACGCTGGTCGACCACGGGTTCCGGCTGCCGAGCGCGATCGATAACCGGCCGCTCACCTGGGACGAGTTCGGCGAGCGGATCGGTCAGACGGTGTACCTGTCCGCGACCCCTGGTCCCTACGAGCTGCAGCGGGTCGGCGGAGACGTCGTTGAGCAGGTGATCAGGCCGACCGGGCTCATCGACCCCCAGGTGATCGTCAAGCAGACCAAGGGGCAGATCGACGACCTGGTGCACGAGATCAGGGAGCGGGCGGACCGGTCAGAGCGGGTGCTGGTCACCACGCTCACCAAGAAGATGTCCGAGGATCTCACCGATTACCTGCTGGAGCTGGGCATCCGGGCCCGTTACCTGCACAGCGAGGTTGACACGCTGCGGCGGGTGGAGTTGCTGCGTGAGCTGCGGATAGGCGAGTACGACGTGCTGGTCGGGATCAACCTGCTCCGGGAGGGGCTCGACCTGCCCGAGGTGTCGCTGGTCGCCATCCTGGACGCGGACAAGGAAGGGTTCCTGCGCTCGGGCACCTCGCTGATCCAGACCATCGGGCGGGCCGCGCGCAATGTCTCCGGCCAGGTTCACATGTACGCCGACAAGGTGACGCCGTCCATGCAGCGGGCCATCGACGAGACAAACCGGCGGCGAGACAAGCAGGTCGCTTACAACGTGGCGCACGGCATTGATCCCACGCCGCTGCGCAAGCGGATTGCCGACATCCTCGACCAGCTTGTCCGCGAGGACGCGGACACGGCGCAGCTGATCGGCGGCGGCGGCCGCCAGCAGAGCCGGGGCAAGACGCCCGTGCCCGGCCTGTCCTCCCGGGCGCGGGCCGCCAGCGCGACCCCCGGCGCGGGGGGCAGTGAGGCGCGCGGTGACCTGATCGCCTTGATCCAGGAACTCACTGATCAGATGCACGCGGCCGCGGCCGAACTGCAGTTCGAGGTAGCGGCCAGGTACCGCGACGAGATCAAGGACCTCAAGGCGGAGTTGCGCGGCATGCAGGCCGCCGGAGTCTGAGCACCGCCCGCCCCCCTCCGGGCGGGTTCCGCGCTGGCCGATGTTTCCCTGAGGGAGCAGGCATGACCTGGGTGTTGTTCGACTTCGGGGGTGTGATCTGCTACCCGCAGCCCAAGGGGGACCTGGCATTGCTGGCCCGGGCCGCCGGCTGCACCGCGGCGGAGTTCGGTGCCGCGTACTGGCCGTACCGCCTCGACTATGACCGCGCGGTACTGGACGAGACGAGCTTCTGGCAGCACGTGGCAGGTCACCTCGGGCGCTCGTTCGACGAGGCCCAGGTCGCCGAGCTGGCCCGGTTGGACGTGGCTTCCTGGATGCACCTGCAGCCGGGCACCGTGGCCCTCATCAAGGACCTGGCTTCGGCCGGACGCCGGCTCGCGCTGCTGTCCAACGCGCCGGCCGACGTCGCCGAGGCGGTCGGCGCGCTTCCGGTCGCGGCGCATTTCGAGCACCTGATCTTCAGTTGCTCCCTGAAGTCGGCCAAGCCTGATCCGGAGTGCTTCAATGGCGCGCTGGCCGTGCTGGCCGCCCAGCCCGGCGAGGTCATCTTCATCGACGACCGGGCCGACAATGTCGCCAGCGCGGCCCGGTTGGGCATGACGGGCGTGCTGTTCACCGGGGCCGACTCGGCCCGGGCCGACTTGCTCCGCCATGGTGCCGGAGGCTGGCTGGCCGGTCGGTGATGGAGCTGGACGTTGGTCGCGAAAGTGCTGATTCGAGGCTGAACCTCCGTGGCCTGGCCGCACGGTGGTATCCGTTCAGGAAACGCTCAGCGTAGGGTCATAGATGTGTTGGCCAGTCTGGTGGCCGCGGTGGTGGCCGCCCTCTGTTACGGGGTTGCTGCGGTCATGCAGGCAGTGGCCGTGCGTGTGGCCAGCCGCCGCCCGGCGAACGGCAGCCAGCCAGCGACGGCTCTGGGCGGTGTCGACCCCGGTCTTATCGTGCGCTTGCTGCACCAATGGCGCTTCGTGGCCAGCCTCGGCCTCGACACTCTCGGGTTCGTGGCCCAGCTCGTCGCCCTGCGCCGGATGCCGCTGTTCGCCGTGCAGGCCATGATCGCCGCGAACCTGGCCGTCACCGCCGTGTTTGCGGCCTGGATGATCCACGTTGAGCTCGCGTGGCGCGAGTGGCTGGCGGTGGCCGGGGTCATCGCCGGGGTGGGGCTGCTCGGGTCGTCAGCGGGCGCCGAGGGGGCGACCGGCGTCAGCCCGCAGTTCAAGCTGGCCCTGATCGTGGCCGTCGCGGGCATCGCCGTGCTCGGCGTGGCCGCCTCGCGGCTGCGGGACCCGCTCCGCACGCCGGTCCTCGGGGCGGTCGCGGGCCTTGGCTACGGTGTGCTGGCCGTCGCGGCGCGGGTGCTGACCGGGTTCTCGCCGCAGGAACTGGTCCGCGATCCGGCCGCTTACGCGCTCGCCGCGGCCGGGATCGTGTCCTTCATGTTGTACGCGACCGCGCTGGAAGGCGGCAGCGTGACGGTGGCGACCGCCTTGGTCGTGCTGGTGGAGACCATCCCGCCGGCCATCGTGGGCGTCATGTTCCTCGGCGATCACACCCGGCGGGGTCTCACCGGGGTCGCTGTGCTCGGGTTCATCCTGGCCGTGCTCTGCGCGCTGGCCCTGGCCCGGTTCGGCCAGACGGACGAGGAGGAAGCGGCGGCGAGACGGGGCAGGCTGATGCAGGCGGCCGACGGCGAGCCCAGCCCCAGCAGTGCCATGTGACCAGAGGCGGAGCATCCCGCGGCCCTATTTTGTGTCGCTGCGCAGGGGAATATCGGTCGGCTGATATTCTGATGGTCCGTGGACCGGCGGGATTTCCCGCACTGCACCGACCACGGGAGCCTTCAGTTGGCTGCGGCATCGCAAACATCACGGCAAGCTTCGACCAGGCATCTCTTTGTCACCGGGGGTGTGGCCTCCAGTCTCGGCAAGGGGCTCACCGCATCAAGCCTGGGGCGTCTCCTCAAGTTGCGCGGGTTGAGCGTCACCATGCAGAAGCTGGACCCTTATCTCAACGTCGACCCCGGCACCATGAACCCCTTCCAGCACGGCGAAGTGTTCGTCACCGACGACGGCACGGAAACCGACCTGGACGTGGGGCACTACGAGCGGTTCCTCGACACGCCCCTGAAGGGGTCCGCGAACGTCACCACCGGCCAGATCTACTCCAGCGTGATCGCCAAGGAGCGCCGCGGCGATTACCTCGGCGACACGGTCCAGGTCATCCCGCACATCACCAATGAGATCAAGTCACGCATCATGGAGATGGGCGGCCCCGCGGTCGATGTGGTCATCACCGAGGTCGGCGGCACGGTGGGTGACATCGAGTCGCTGCCGTTCCTGGAGGCGATCCGCCAGATCAGGCATGAGATCGGCCGGGACCGCTGCTTCTTCCTGCACGTCTCGCTGCTGCCCTACATCGGGCCGTCCGGGGAGCTGAAGACCAAGCCCACCCAGCACTCGGTCGCGGCGCTGCGCAGCATCGGCATCCAGCCCGACGCCATCGTGTGCCGCAGCGACCGGCCGATCAACGACGGGCTGAAGCGGAAGATCAGCCTGATGTGCGACGTGGACGAGGAGGCCGTCGTGTCCGCGGTCGACGCCCCGTCCATCTACGACATCCCCAAGGTGCTGCACTCCGAAGGCCTGGACGCCTACGTGGTGCGCCGGCTGGGCCTGCCGTTCCGCGACGTTGACTGGAGCGACTGGGATGACCTGCTCCGGCGGGTCCACCGGCCGGCCCGCAGCGTCACGATCGCGCTGGTCGGCAAGTACGTGGACCTTCCGGATGCCTACCTGTCGCCCGCCGAGGCACTGCGGGCCGGTGGCTTCGCCAACGACGCGCGGGTGAACATCCGGTGGGTGACCAGCGACGATTGCCAGACCCCGGAGAACGCGGCCCGCCAGCTCGAAGGCGTGGACGGAGTGCTGGTCCCCGGCGGCTTCGGGGTGCGCGGCATCGAGGGCAAAGTCGGGGCCATCCAGCACGCCCGGACGCACGGCATCCCGCTGCTCGGCCTGTGCCTGGGCCTGCAGTGCCTGGCCATCGAGGTCGCCCGGCACCTCGGCGGGCTGCCCGATGCCAACAGCGCCGAGTTCGACCCCGAGACACCGCACCCGGTTATCGCGACCATGGCTGACCAGGAGGATGTCGTCGCGGGGGAGCGCGACATGGGCGGCACGATGCGGCTGGGGCTGTACCCGGCGGTGCTGGCCGAGGGATCGCTGGTCCGGGAGCTGTACGGGACCGACGTCGTCTCCGAACGCCACCGGCACCGGTACGAGGTCAACAACGCCTACCGCGGGGTGCTCGAGCAGGCCGGGCTCATCTGCTCCGGCGTGTCGCCGGACGGGCGCCTGGTGGAGTTCGTGGAAATGCCGCGCAGCGTCCATCCCTATCTCGTGGCCACGCAGGCCCATCCGGAGTTCCTGTCCCGGCCCACCCGGCCACATCCGCTGTTCACCGGGCTCGTCGCGGCGGCGATGGAGCATGCGCGGTCGGTGACCGCGAGTGGCCTGGGCCGCCGGGCCGCGGCGAGCGCATGAGCCCGGACCAGTCCGGCCTGGCGGGAGCTCCCGGCCCGGCCGGGACCGAGGCCATGTTCCAGGACAGTCCCGAGCACTGGCCGGTGGTCTCGTCGGTGGAGAACGCCCGGGGGCCGGTCGCGGCGCTCCGCACGGACGCGGTCCGGATGCCGGACGGTGAGGTCCTGTCGCGGCAGGTGGTGGAGCACCCCGGGGCTGTCGCGGTGCTGGCCCTGGACGAGGCCGCGCGGATCCTGATGATCCGCCAGTACCGGCATCCGGTCGGCCGCCTGCTCTGGGAGCTTCCGGCCGGCCTGCGTGACGTGTCCGGCGAGCCGTTGCTGGCGACCGCCCAGCGGGAATTGCTGGAGGAGACCGGGTACCAGGCCGCGGACTGGCGCGTCCTCGCTGACTTCTTCACCTCGCCGGGCATCTCGACCGAGCGCCTGCGGATGTTCCTCGCCCGTGACCTCATGCTGGTCCCGGAATCGCAGCGGCGGTACGTTCGGCAACACGAGGAGGCGCACCTGCTGGTCGCCTGGCTGCCGCTGGAGCAGGCGGTGGCCCGGTTTCTCGCAGGTGACCTGCACAATGGCGTGACCGGTGTGGGTATCTTGTCCGCGTATGCGGCCAGCCAGACCAGGTTCACGGTGCTCCGCCGCGCGGACGCGCCCGAGCACTGACCCGCGGCGGGCGGGTCCGCCAGGACTCCTGCCGCCCGGCAACGAGGCCGGGTGGTGGCGACGAAGAGAGGGCTTGCAGCCATGAGGGTGGGCGTTCCCAAAGAGGTCAAGAACCACGAGTACCGCGTCGCGATCACGCCGGCCGGCGTGCATGAGCTGGTGCGCTCGGGTCATGAGGTGTTCATCGAGCGCGACGCCGGCACCGGCTCGGCCATTCCCGATGAGGACTTCACGGCCGCGGGCGCGGCCATCCTGCCTGAGGCCGACGACGTCTGGCAGGCAGGCGACCTGATCCTCAAGGTCAAGGAGCCGGTGGAGCAGGAGTACCACCGGATGCGCAAGGGCCAGGTGCTCTTCACCTACCTGCACCTCGCGGCCTCGCTGGGCTGCACCGAGGCGTTGCTCGGCGCGGGCACCATCGCGATCGCGTACGAGACCGTCCAGCTGCCCGACCGGTCGCTGCCGCTGCTCGCGCCGATGTCCGAGGTGGCCGGGCGGATGGCGCCGCAGGTGGGCGCGCATCACCTGCAGCGGGACGGCGGCGGCCGGGGCGTCCTGATGGGCGGGGTGTCCGGTGTCTACGCGGCCAAGGTCGTGGTGCTCGGCGCCGGGGTCTCCGGCATGAACGCGGCCGCGATCGCGCTCGGCATGCAGGCCGAGGTCCTGCTGCTGGACAAGAACGTGGCGCGGCTGCGCGCGGCGGACGCGATCTACCAGGGGCACCTGCAGACGGTCGCGTCGAACAGCTACGAGGTCGAGCGCGCGGTGCTCGACGCCGACCTCGTCATCGGGGCCGTGCTGGTGCCAGGGGCGAAGGCGCCCATGCTCGTCTCCAATGAACTCGTGTCCCGGATGAAGCCAGGCTCGGTGCTCGTGGACATCTCCATCGACCAGGGCGGCTGCTTCGAGGACTCGCATCCGACGACCCATGCCGCGCCGACCTACCTGGTGCACCAGTCCCTGTTCTACTGCGTGGCGAACATGCCGGGCGCGGTCCCGCACACCTCCACCTACGCGCTGACCAACGTCACGCTGCCGTACGCGGTGGAACTCGCGAACCGGGGCTGGCGTGCCGCGATGCGGGCCGACGACGCTCTCGCCGCGGGGCTGCACACCTACGAGGGCGCGCTGACCTGCCAGCCGGTCGCCGACGCGCACGGCCTGCCGTTCACCGCGGTCGGCGAGGTGCTCCGCTGACCAGCCTGGAAGCGGCGGTCGGCCGGTACCTCGATCACCTGACGATCGAGCGCGGCCTGGCCGCCCACACGCTGGAGGCCTACCGCAGGGACCTGCTGCGCTACCAGGCGGCGCTCGCCGCCACGGGCCGGACGGTGATCGGCGAGATCACCACGGAGGACGTGGCGGCGTTCCTGGCCGGGCTGCGCGAGGGCGACCAGGAGCACGTGCCGCTGGCCGCGAGTTCGGCGGGCCGGGCCGTGGTCGCCGTGCGCGGCTTGCACGCGTTCGCGGCCGCCGAAGGCCTGGCTGGGTCTGACCCGGCCAGCCAGGTGCGGCCGCCCGCCCCGCCGCGGCGGCTGCCCAGGGCCATCGCCGTGCCTGACGTGGAGCGGCTGATCGCCGCGACCGGATCGGGCGGCGGCCCGGGGGATCTGCGGCCGCTGCGCGACCGGGCGCTGCTTGAGCTTCTGTACGGCACCGGGGCGCGGATCTCCGAAGCCGTCGGCCTGGATGTGGACGACCTGGGCTTCGCCGCGGCGGCCCAGCCGGACGATGGGCCGGCCAGCGGGCAGGCGGCCCGCCCGCCCGGCACGATCCGGCTCTCTGGCAAGGGCGGCAAGCAGCGGATCGTGCCGGTGGGCCGGTACGCGCGCGACGCGCTCGATGCCTACCTGGTCCGGGCGCGGCCCGCCTTCGCCGCCGCGTCCCAGCGCGTGTCCGCCAGCCCGGCGGTCTTCCTGAACGTGCGGGGCAGCCGTCTCACCAGGCAGGGCGCCTGGGCCGTGCTGAAGGCGGCCGCCGTGCAAGCCGGCTTGCCGGGGGTGTCGCCGCACACCTTGCGGCACTCGTTCGCTACCCACCTGCTCGATGGTGGCGCGGACGTCCGGGTGGTACAGGAACTGCTCGGGCACGCCTCGGTCACGACCACCCAGATCTACACGCTCGTGACGGTGGATAAACTCCGTGAGGTGTACTCAGCGGCGCATCCGCGGGCGCTCGGGTAGGACAAACCGGCGCTGGGATAGGCACAAACGGTGAGTCGGCTTGCCGCGGGCGAAGGCAGGCCCTAGAGTCCGGGTTTCAGCGGAGGTATTCTGCTCAATCCGCCGGGGAGGTGCAGCAGATGGTGGCAGAGCCCTATACGATCCAATCCGAGCTCGGCACGATCGGGCCCACGGGGCGTCCCCTGCCGGTGTTTCCCGATCCAGAGCCGCTGCTGACCCACGGTCCGGCCCAGATCATCGCGGTGTGCAACCAGAAGGGTGGCGTCGGCAAGACCACGACGACCATCAACCTCGGCGCGGCCTTGGCCGAGCAGGGCCGGCGCATTCTCCTGGTGGATTTTGACCCGCAGGGCGCGCTGTCCGTCGGGCTCGGTTTCCAGCCGCACGAGCTTGAGTACACCGTCTACAACCTGCTTCTGGAGCGGGGCCGCCAAGCCAGCGACGTGGTCTTCAAGACCAACGTGGATGGCATGGATCTGCTGCCCAGCAACATCGACCTGTCCGGCGCTGAGGTGCAACTGGTCCATGAGGTGGGCCGGGAGTTCGTGCTCGGCGGGGTGCTTGAGCCGCTGCTGCCCGACTACGACATCGTCCTGATCGACTGCCAGCCGTCGCTCGGCCTGCTCACCGTCAACGCGCTCGCCTGCGCGGCTGGCGTGCTGGTGCCGCTGGAGTGCGAGTACTTCGCGCTGCGCGGGGTCGCCCTGCTGCTGGAAACCATCGACAAGGTGTCGAGCCGGCTCAACCCCCGGCTGGGCATCGACGGGCTGCTCGCCACCATGTACGACTCGCGGACGCTGCATTCCCGGGAAGTTCTCGCCGAGGTGGTGAAGGGATTCGGCGACAAGGTGTTTCACACGGTGATCAACCGCACCGTGCGATTCCCTGACGCCACCGTCGCCGGCGAGCCGATCACCCGGTTTGACTCTGCGTCCACGGGAGCGAGTTCCTACCGGGAACTCGCCAAGGAGGTGCTGGAGCGGTGGCGGCAGACAGGGCGCGCGGGTCCCGTTCGCGGCGGGTGAGCCTGCCGGGAATCGCCGAGCTGCTCCGCCCCGCGGCGCCTGGCCCGTCCACCGATGATGGCCGCCATGCGAGCGGGCGTGAGTCCCATCCGCACAAGATCACCGTCTACCTCTCCGCTGGTGAGCTTCTCGACTTGGAGCGCGCCCGGCTGGCGCTGCTCGCCTACGGGATCCCGGTGGACCGCGGCCGGCTGGTCCGTGAGGCCATCGCGGTGCTTCTCGCGGACCTGGACGCCGATGGCACCGCCAGCCTGGTGGCACGGCGGCTGCGGGACGGGACAGGTCCCAGGTGATCCGTGAGGTGACTGCTGACCCCGGCGACGAGGCGCCGTCCCAGCCGGCCGGCGCGTTCGAAGTACACCTTGATGTGTTCGAGGGCCCGTTCGACCTGCTGCTCGGGCTGATCTCCAAGCACAAACTGGACATCACGGAGGTCTCGCTCTCCCAGGTCACCGATGAGTTCATCGCCTTCATCCGGGCCCGCGCCGACGGATGGGACCTGGATCAGGCGAGTTATTTCCTGGTCGTCGCCGCTACGCTGCTTGACCTGAAGGCGGCCAGGCTGCTGCCTGCGGGTGAGGTGGAGGACGAAGAGGACCTGGCCTTGCTCGAGGCCAGGGACCTGCTTTTCGCCCGTCTCCTGCAGTACCGCGCCTACAAGGAGGTGGCGGCGGTGTTCGCGGGCCGGATGACCGTCCAGGCCCGCAGGTTCGCACGGCGGGTACCGGTCGAGCCGCGGTTCGCCCAGTTGCTCCCGGAAGTGCTGCTCGGCCTGGGCCCGGTGGAGTTCGCCGCGATCGCCGCCCGGACGCTGGCTCCCCGCCCGGTCCCGGTGGTGTCCACCGAGCACATCCACGCGCCGCAGACCACCGTGCGGGAGCAGGCCGTGATACTGGCCGGGCAGCTGGGCCGGCTGGGCCGGGCGACCTTCCGCCGGCTCACGTCCGACTGCGCGGGGACCTACGAGGTGGTGGCGCGCTTCCTGGCGCTGCTGGAGCTCTACCGTGAAGGTAGCGTCTCGTTCGAGCAGGTCACCCCGCTCGGTGAGCTGTACGTGACCTGGGTGCCGGCTGGTCCGCGCTCCCCGGCGGAACCGGGCGGGCCGGCGGCGTCGACGCAGGAGGACAGCGAGTGACTACGGAGAACGGCCACCTGGTCTCGGACGGGGGCGGCGCGGCGGATGGTCAGTCGCTGCCGGGTCTGCGGGCCTGCCTGGAGGCCATCCTGCTCGTCGTCGACGAACCGGTGCCGGAGGTCATGATCGCGCAGGTGCTTGAGCGGCCGCGGGAGGAAATCGCCGAGGCCTGCCGGGAGCTGGCCGCCGCGTACACCGCGGAAGAGCGCGGGTTCGACCTGCGTGAGGTGGCCGGCGGATGGCGGTTCTACACCCGCGAGGAATGCGCCCCGGTGGTGGAACGGTTCGTCCGCGACGGGCAGGAGGTCCGGCTTACCCAGGCCGCGCTGGAGACCCTCGCGGTGGTCGCCTACCGCCAGCCAGTGAGCCGGGCCCGGGTGTCCGCGGTCCGGGGAGTCAACTGCGACGGGGTGATGCGCACGCTGGGACTGCGCGGCCTGGTCGAGGAAGCGGGCACCGATCCCGAGACGGGGGCTATTCTCTACCGGACAACCGGCTACTTCCTGGAACGGCTGGGCCTGGCCAGCCTGGCGGAACTGCCCGAGCTCGCGCCCTTCTTGCCCGATCATGTCGATGACCCTGAGGATGCCGGTGATGAGCCCACGAACTCCTGACCGGCGGGGGAGTGAGCTGGGCGACGACGGGGAGCGGGACACGCTCACCGACGTCCCGGGCGGCGTCCGGCTGCAGAAAGTCCTCGCCGCCGCCGGGGTGGGCAGCCGGAGACGCTGTGAGGAACTGATCGGCGAGGGCCGCGTCGAGGTGGACGGGGAGACGGTCCGCAGGTACGGCGCCCGGGTTGACCCGCAGCAGCAGATCATCCGGGTGGACGGCAGGCGCATCCCCGCCCGCCAGGACCTCGTGTACCTCGCGCTGAACAAGCCGCCCGGGGTACTTACCACCATGTCGGACGACCGGGGCCGGCCGACGATCGCCGACTTCCTCGGCAACTACACCGAGCGGCTCTACCACGTGGGCAGGCTCGACTCGGACACTGAAGGCCTCATGCTGCTGATGAATGACGGTGAACTGGCCCACCGCCTGGCCCACCCGCGGTACGGGGTGCTCAAGACCTACCTGGCCGATGTGCCAGGACCGGTGCCCAGGGACCTGGGCCGCCGGCTGATGAGCGGGGTCGACCTGGAGGACGGCGTGGCCAGCGCGGACAAATTCCGGGTGATCGAGCGCGCGGGGACCCGGGCCCTGGTGGAAATTACCTTGCACGAGGGGCGTAAGCACATCGTGCGGCGGATGCTCGCCGAGGCCGGTCACCCGGTGAGCCGCCTGGTCCGGACCCATGTGGGGCCGATCACACTCGGCTCGCTGCGGCCTGGTGCCACCCGTGAGCTCAGCACCAGGGAGATCGGCGATCTGTACGCCGCCGTCGGTCTGTAACCTGGGAGACCCGCAGCACAGCGATCTGTACCCGGGGCGGGAGTGGTCCAGGGAAGCCCTGGGACAGAGCAGCATGAAGGAGCAGGCTGGTGACAGTCAGGGCGATCCGCGGCGCGGTCCAGGTGGACGCGAATGAGCGCAACGCGATCCTGGAGGCCACGACCGAACTCGTCACCGAGGTCATGGTCCGCAACGGCCTGGTTCCCGATGACGTGATCAGCGTCCTGTTCACCGCGACCCCCGATCTCACCGCGGAGTTCCCCGCACTGGCCGCCCGCAAGATCGGCTTCCAGGATGTGCCACTGCTCTGCGCGTCCGAGATCGCGGTGCCCGGTGCGATGCCACGGGTGGTCCGGCTGCTCATGCACGCGGAGACGGCTGGGTCGCGCGCCGCGCTGCAGCATGTGTACCTGCGCGGCGCGACCGCGCTGCGACTGGACATCGCCCAGTGACTGAGCTGCCATCACGCGGGGTACCGCCGGCCCAGGCGGCCGCGGCGCCAGCCCCCCGCCGCGTGGTGGTGATCGGGACCGGCCTGATC
>CAYPQM010000156.1:0-16725 GCA_964412845.1 uncultured Streptosporangiaceae bacterium | reverse complement strand
CGGCCTACCAGCACTTCACCGGCAAGGACGAACTCGTCGCCGAGTACCTGCGCCGATTCGATCCCGACGTCACGGGCGGAGTGTTCGACCGGACCGACCTCACGCCCCGCGAACGACTCCTCGCTGCCTTCGAGGTCCCCGCGACCGGGGCACAGGACATCACGCCAATGTGCCCCTACATCGCGGCGTCCATCGAAATCCACGACCCTCAGCACCCCGCACGCCAATACGCACGCGACTACAAGAAAGCCTTCGCCGCGCGGTTCGCCGAAACCGCCCGCGAAGCCGGCGCCACCAACCCGGAACAGCTCGGCGAACAACTGGCGCTGCTCCTCGATGGCGCCTCGGCCCGCACCCGGGTCCTCAACACCGAATCCTTCCCCACCGCCGCCGCCATCGCCGCCGTCCTCATCGACAACGCCATCCCCACGACAGCCCCCAGCGATGACCGCGGAAGTATCAGGTCTGCTCCTGTGCGGGTGGCAGGTAAGCGACAGCCCGATCAGGCCTCGTAGACCGGGACGAGGACGGCCCTGGTGGGGGTATGGCTGAACAGGTTGAACCCGAGGAAGGCCGGGGTCGCCGTGCCTGGTCCAGCGGCGATCCTTACCGGATACGGCATTCTCCCGCTGCCCCTTCACATATCGATGCTTGCCCGGTGCCATACGCGGGCGAGTTCCCCCGGTAGCCCGCACCACCACAGCTCACACGGCCGACGGAAGGCGCGGAGCAAGAACCCGTTCGGGAGGATTGAAAACATCATTCCGAACGGCTTGTTGCGCCGCGCCTTCCCGCGCCCGGATCTCAGGGGCGGGTGGCCGACGAGCCGCTCGCATCGCTGATCACTCGCGGGTGAGCGAGATGGCCAGGCTGGGCTTGACGAGCGTCGCGGCCAAGACCAGCGGATGCCTCCTTCTGTTGCAGCGGAAGGCGACGAATTCGTCCTCGGTTGCGTCGAAGGTCTTAACTCGACTCGAGTATCGTCCTTTGCGGACTTGCAGGGTGTGACGTCCAGGTTCGACTGGCGTCTCGATCGTTTCGTGCCATTTGATCGACCCGACATTCTTACCGTCGACCACAACATCGAACGTGCCACGCATGATTCCCGCAGGGTTAGTGAATGCTTCTTGCGTCACTTTCAGAGTCGGCGACACCTTAGTTCTCCTTTCCGGTGCCGTTGGGATTGGTCCGCGTTGTTTAGCGTCGACGTGGCCATGGTGGCCTCCCGTGCTATCGGGTTACTGATGAGAGCTCACTTCGCCTGGGGACCGGATGTCCTGCGGCGCGGCCGGTGCGGGGATGCCGCGGCTGGGCCTGGCCCCGGTGATGAGGCGCTCGCGGTCGAACAGCCGGGCCACCACCAGGCAGGCGGCGCAGTCGATGAGTAGCAGGCCGCCGGCCAGGGCGGCGGCTAGCCCGAAGCTCGGGGTGATCACCCCGAACGACATCAGCGCGGTCACCGCGACCGCGGGCAGGCTGCCCAGGACGGTCAGCTGCTGTGCGACGCGGGTGTCGGTGACCCTGGCCGAGATCGCCAGGCCGACCCAGATCGCCCAGGCGGCCAGCAGCGGGATGAAGACCAGCGCGGCGGGCAGCTGCGGCGCGTGCCGCACGGCGGCGGCCACCGCCGGGGCGGCGGCGAGCTGCGTGATCGCCACGAAGACGCCGAAGATCAGATAGCCGAGGGCGACCGCGGGCATGAAGATCGCCACGGCCTTGCCGATGAGCAGCTCGGCCCGGCTGACCGGCGTAGTCAGCACCGGCTCGAGGGTTCCCTGTTCGCGCTCCCCGACCACCGAGTACGCGCTCATGATCGCGGGCACGAGCACCGGGACCATCAGCGGGAGGAACAGGGATCTGTCGATCCCCTTGCCCAGCCCTGCGCTCAGCGCCGACGCCTTGACGGTGAGGATGGCGGCGGTGGGGGCGACCAGGAACAGCACGGGCAGCATAGCTGCCGTGGTGACGATGAGCCGGTTGCGCCGGAACTCCGCGAGCTCCTTGCGGATGACGGCGCCGACGCGGGCGGTGCTCGCGCTCATCGCGGGCTGCCCTTGGTGTCACCGACCAGTTCGAGGTAGACGTCCTCCAGCGTGTGCCGCGCCTGAGCGATCGACAGCACGTCGGCCCCGGCGGCGACCAGCGCCCGGGTCACCGCGGGCGCCGCCTGCGCAACGTCGGACACGGTCAGCACGTAGCCCGCCGGGCCGCCGCCTGCCCGGTCGGCCTCCTTCCACCCCTGCACGGCCGGGAGCCCGCCGAAGACCCGGCCGGGCTCGGGCAGCGCGGCGGCGACGGTGACGTCCAGCGACGTGGTGAACAGCTCCTGCCGCAGGTCGTCGGGCCGGCCGATGGTCCGCAGGCTGGTGCTCATGATCGCCACCCGGTCGCACAGCCGTTCCGCCTCCTCCAGCCGGTGGGTGGTGAGGAAGACCGTGACGCCGCGGTCGCGCAGCGCGGCGATCAGGCCGAGCACGTCGTGCGCCGCCACCGGGTCCAGTCCCGAGGTCGGCTCGTCGAGGAACATGACCGCCGGCTCGTTCAGCAGCGAGCGGGCCAGCGCCGCCCGCTGCCGCAGGCCCTTGGACAGGCTCCCGGTCAGGTCCTGCGCCCGGTCGGCGAGGCCGACCGCCGCGAGCGCCTCCGTTATCCGTGCCTGCCGCCGCGGCAGGCCGTACAGACGAGCGAAGTAGTCCAGGTTCTCGGTCACGGTCAGCCGCTGGTACAGGCCCGGGGACTCCGGCATGACCGAGATCAGCTGCCGGATCTCCGCCGCGCTATCTGGCCTCACCGGGATGCCCGCCACCGTGGCCGAGCCGGCCGTCGGCGAGATCAGCGTGCCCAGGATCCGCACCGTCGTGGTCTTGCCCGCCCCGTTCGGCCCTAGGAACCCGAACACTTCCCCGCCCGCGACGCTGAACGACACGTCGGACACCGCGGTGCGGCCGCCGAAAACCTTGGTCAGGTGGCTGACCTCGATGGCTGCGGGCACGGCCGGGGCCGGCGGCGGCCTCCGGGCAGCCTCCCCCGTGCGACCCCTTTCCGTCTCATCCCGGCCTTCGCGCACCGCAGGGTCACCGCTCACTTCCGCCTGCATCCCGTGCCCACCGACTGCTTCCCGCTCGTCTCGCAAGCGCACCATTGTGCCCCCTGTTATATCTGTTCTACTTTCTATAGAAGTAATCTCGCGAATGCCGCTGCCTCTCTCATCACTGGCAGGCCTGCGGGCGCGGGCGGTGAGGGTAGCCAGCGGGCAGACCGCCCGCACGGATAGCAGGGGCCCATGACGGCCGCCGCCGCCGCCGGGCGCCGGGCGCGGCCTGCCGCTGCCAGGGATTCACGCTGCCGGGCTGCGGGGCGATCCGGTAGTCCGGCAGCGACGCGCCGACACCGCCAGGCGTGTAGACGCTGACCGAGGCGTAGCGGGCATCCGGGAAGCGGCCCGACAGGACGATCCGGGCGCCCGCAGACGCCACGATCGGCTGGACCCAGTATCCGGCGGCCGCATCGGGCGTCGCCACGTTGTCCACCTGCACGTTGAACTCGCTCGGCCACGCGCAGGACATCCCGGGCGGGGAAGCCGGCTGGCTGCCCCCGCAGCAGCGGAGCCGGATGACTGCGCCGGCGGGCACGCCGGCAGCGCCATCGCGAGGGTAACCGCGGCCCCGAAAACGCCAGCGACCCGGCCGGCCCGGCGCCGCCCCCGGCCGCACGACCATGGCCTGGCCATTGCTGTTCCGACGGACCCGATGCTGGCCAGCATTGACGCCTCCCTGCCCGCCGTGAACAGCGGTACGGCAGTAGCTCACGTCCATTATCTGTTATACAACTTATAGAATAGATGGATCAAACTGTCAAGATGCGGCCTTGCCGCGGGCGGGCGGCCAGCAGCCCGGCATGAACGCCCGGATGCGGCGACGGAGCGATTGACAGCGGTTCAGAATTTGTTCTACAACTACTAGCACAAGTGTCACCGGGCTGGGCGTTGCCTGCCGGGAGGAGAGCCAGCGATGAGCGCGGCGGTCCGTGAGATTCTGGAGGCGTCATGCTGCTCAGCATCGAACCAGATGGCCCCGTGCCCATCTACCAGCAGATCAGGGACCGGATCGTGGAGGCGATCGCCGACGGCCGGCAGCCGGCCGGCTCCGCGCTGCCGTCCACCCGGCAGCTGGCGGTCGACCTGGGCGTCAACTTCCACACCGTAAACAAGGGGTACGACCTGCTGCGGCAGGAGGGCCTGCTGCGGCTCGGCCGCAAGTCCGGCGCGGTGGTGCGCCGCGACGCGGGCAGCGGGTCGCCGGATCCGGGCTGGGCCCGGGACTGGACGGGCCGGCTGCGGACGCTGCTCGCCGAGGCCGCCGCCCAGGGGATGCCGGCCGAGGACATCGTCCGGGAATGTGAGGCCGCCCTGGCGGATTTCGCCTTCCCCGCCGCGGGGGCGGAGGCGTGGAACCGAGACGGAGGCTCGCCATGAGCACCGCGAGCCTGGCCGCCGTTTCCCCCGTGCTGGTCGTCGGGGCGCTGATGTGCTTGATGCCCGCGGTGACCCGGCCGACCCTCCAGTTCGGGATCCGCGTTCCGCGTGAACGGGCGGGGGCGCCAATCATCGGCCGGGAACGGCGCGCCTACTACTGGCGGACCGCGGCCATCGGCGTCTGCTGCACCCTCGTCGCGGTGACGGTGCAAGGCCACTGGCCATCGTGGCTGACCAGGATCATCCTGGTGCCGGAACTGGCCGCGGGCCTCGGCTGCTTCTGGGTCGCGCGGCGCAAGATCGCCGCCGTCAAGAACGCGGACGGCTGGTTCGCGGGCCTGCGGCAGACGGTCGTCGCCGATACCAGCTGGCGCACCGATCCGCCCCGCTTCCCGGTGCGCTGGCTGATACCCGCCCTGGCCGTCATGGCGACGACCGCCGCCGTCGGCGCGCTGCGCTACCCCGGCCTGCCCGCCCACATCGTCACCGGGTCCGGTCACCGGGTGCCCAAGTCTGCCGTCAGCATCCTGATAGTGGCCGGCCAGCTGTACTTCACCACCGTGTACAGCGGGCTCATGCTGATCGTCCACCGCTCCCGGCCGGACATCGAGGCAGCCGACCCCGCAGCGTCGACGCTGCGCTACCGCCGCTTCCTCGCCGCCATCACCCGGGCACTGCTGACCCTGGCCGCGCTAGCAGACGCCAGCCTGCTGCTGATCGCCCTGCCCGACTGGCAGGTCTACCGGCTCTCCGGCATCGGGCGGGCCCTGCCCGTGCTGCCGTTCGCGGCCGGCGTGCTGCTGCTGGCGGCCGTCGCCGCGCGGACGGGCCAGGGCGGGTCGCGGCTGAACGGCAACGTGCGCGGCCTCGCCCGCGCGGCCGGGACCGACCGGGACGACGACCGGTTCTGGAAGGCCGGGCTGGTCTATGTCAACCGCGACGACCCCGCCATCGTGGTCGGCGCCCGCTTCGGCGTCGGCTGGACGCCCAACTTCGGCAACCCGGTCGCATGGCTGATCCTCGCCGGGACCGTCGCCGCGTGGGCCGGCCTGGCCGTGATCGGGGCGGCGGCGGGAATCTGACCAGGCGCTAGGACGAAATTACAGCCTGCGGGTGCCGAAAATCATGTCATCCGCATCTGAGCTGGGATTCCGCTGCTGCGCTGGCACGCCGAGCTAGTAAAGCGGCGCTGGACATATCGGCGCCGGACCCCTGGACGGCCGCGCGCTGGCCCGGCGATCCGCCGGCTCGCACTGGAGATGGCCCGCGACAACCCGACCTGGGGCTACCGGCGGATCTGCGGCGAGCTGACCGGTCTCGGCCACAAGATCGCGCCCTCCACCATTTGGGAGATCCTCCAGGCAGCCGGCATCGACCCCGCACCGCAACACGCGTCGGCCAGCTGGAAACAGTTCCTATCTGCCCAGGCCAGGACAATCGCCGGGGTCGATTTCTTCCACGTCGGCACCGTCTTCCTGCGCCGGCTCTACGTACTGTTCGTCATCGAGCACCACCGTCGCCGCGTCCACCTGGCGGGCATCACCGCCCACCCGACCGCCGCCTGGACGGTCCAGCAAGCCCGGAACACGCTCATGGACCTCGGCGAACAGACCGGCACCGCGATCGCAGGTATCAGCGGAGGTGACGGGCGAAGAACCGGAGCGAGCTGTCGGTCTCGAACGATGGCAGGTCGCCATGCCTGCCGGGATTGGCGTGCAGCGTCTTCTCGGCTGAGGCCAGGGCGTCGAACAGTGTCAGGCTCTGGGTCCGTGGCACTCGCTCATCGTCCCACTGCACGAGGAACTCCACCGGGACGGTGATCCGCGCGGCGGTCTCGGCTGACGCCTCAGCGCCGCACAGGCCCAGCACCGCCGCCCGGACCCGGGACTCGGCGGCAACGAACGGGACGCCGATCCCGCAGCCCAGCGACACGCCCCAGTAGCCAACTGGGCCGGTGCCGACATGACCGAGCTTCTGGACCGCGTCGAGGACTGCCTGCCATTCCGGCACAATCTGGCGGGCAACGAGCGCCTGGAAGCTGGCGATCAGCGGGGCCAGTTCCTCACCGGCGTCAAGGCGGGCCTGGTGCTCGGTCGCGATCCGGGTGAACTCCTCATGTTCCGCCCGGTCGCCGTGGCTAGGCGCGTCGACCGCCACCACGGCGAAACCGCACTCGGCCACGAAACGGCGCGCACGGTCCACGATGCCAGGGGCCTTCTTGTGCTGTCCGCCGCCGTGCCCCATCACGATCAGGGGACGGGTCCCGTCAGCACCTTCTGGAGTCCACAGCACGCCAGGGATGTCACCGAGGAGAAAGAGCTGGTCAAAGACGCCGCCGGACGACGCCTGAGAGGTGAAGCGCATAGAGCGTTTCGGGCCTTTCGGGATGCCTTCTGCGGGCGCTTCCTAGGCCGTGCGAGGGAGGGAGCCCCGACCTGTCAGAACGTTGACCGGTCTCACCTCCTCGGTTCACAGCAATGCACAGCCCCGCTAAATTAACACAAAGGCACATCCGCGTCGCCAGGGAATCGATCTACCACCCTGATCACGAATTGCCGGACCTTTGATGCCTGACGTCCTTCGCACAGATGCCGGATTCCCGGTGAGCGGAAGCAGCGTCAAGTGGCATTGAGTCAAGGGTCGGCCCTGCCGATCGCCTTGGCGACGCCATAGGCGCCCTTGATGCCGCGGTAGCGAACGGGACAATCGCCGGCGAGGAGGACGCCCGGCGCTGATGGGATGACTTCTGATGTTCATCAGGCCGGGTTACTTCTCTCATTTGCGACCGGTCGGGGCGGCGGTCGGCCCGAAGAGGCCGCACGCCGACGCAGCGACCTTTGGTCGGTGCGCCCGGATTTCGGTCCGCCGGAACCCTTGGGTTCGAGCCGGCGACACTGTCTCTAGCGGCCGGCTCAGGGCCGGGAAACCAAGCCGGTGCACTCCTGTCCCACTGAACTTGAGGCAGTCTCACCGAGACTGAGGCATCCGCCCGATCGTCCCACCCAATCTGAGGCATTGATCGCTAGCGTTCTCGGCCACCAGGCTCACGACGATCATCCGGGATGCCGCTAGGTGCTGGGGAAAGCTACCAGCAGCACGCATACTTCCCATGTGGATCGAGACGGCAACGACGGGGAAGCAGTGTTCCTGCCGGACTGGCTCGTCCCGGAACACGCCACGCAGGGCGGCCCGGCCGCCGGGTGGCTTCGGTCAGTTCCGGGCATCCTCCGCAAGGCGGCCAGCCAGTGGCACCTCGATGTGGATGACGGCGAGCTGATGCATGGCGGGTTCGCCGTTGTCGTGCCGGTGCACCGTGGGGACGAGGCGTGCGTCCTGAAGGTCAGCCAGCTTACCGAGGCCGTCACTGCCGAGGCCCTGGCCCTGTCCGCGTGGGACGGCAAGGGCGCAGTCCGGCTGCTCGCTGCTGATCCCGGCGCGGGGGTCCTGCTCCTCGAACGCCTCAATCCACGGCGGACGCTATTCGACCTGCCCTGGCCAGCCGCTGCGCACGTCGCCGCCGGCCTGCTGCGCCGGCTGGCGAGCGTCCCTGCTCCTGCGGGTATCCCATCGCTACGCCACGTCGCCGAGACACTCGCCGACTCTCTCCCGCACCGGAACAAGCGCGCGGGCGGCCCGGTCCCGAAGCCGTATCTCGACGCTGCCGCCGGGCTGGCCCGGGAACTCAGCGCCCGCGCCAGCGACCAGCTGGTGCATGCCGACCTGCACTACGGCAACGTCCTGGCCGGCGACCGGGAGCCCTGGCTGGCGATTGACCCGAGGGCGGTAGCAGGAGATCCCGAGCACGCCGTCCCGGAACTGCTCTGGGCACGGCTGGATGAGGTTGGCGGCGGAGGGCTGCGGCGGCTGCTGGCAATACTCGTCACCGACGGCGGCCTCGATCCTGAACTGGCCCGGAACTGGTCGATCGTCCGATGCGCCGACTACTGGCTCTGGGCACTGGAAAACGGGCTGACCGAAGACCCTGGGCGCTGCCAGCGCATCATCGAGATCCTGATGGGCGAACCCGTGTAGCACCTGCCGCTACCAGCCGGGGCGCGACAGTGCACCATGGAACTGCCGCCGCCGGGTGACAGGATTCCTGTCCCCTGAAGCACCGCAGATCAACCGCCCGAGTGGCTCAGGTTGGCTGAGACAGGACACCTGCCTCAGCGTCACCGAGACGTCGAAGGCAGGATCACCTAGGCCCGGCCGCGGATCGATCGCGATCACCCCCGCCCGGGGCCGCCCCGCAGCACGTCGCCTGGATGCAGATCTCCATGCACCAGCCTGACCGGGCCATCATCTGCCAACGTGCAGGCCGCGAGCCGGGAATTCTCCACCAGGCCGACGGCACGCGCCCGGGCAGCGGCCGGGTGACGGCGCAGCCGTCCCCGGGTCAGCTCGAACGCGAACTCAACCGGCGCCGCAGATCAGGCAGCCCGGACCCGGTGGTGAGCACAATCGGCTGCCACAAATCCGACAGCATCGGAGCCACATCTCCAACGGCCACGGGTCCGGCTCATCCGCCAGCCGGGTGCCCGGTTGAACCCGTTCCAGCAGCAGGGCACCACGCTCAAGATCAGCATCGTGCAGCAGCACGAGGCGTGGGCGGCATCGGGCCGCTGTTCCCGCAGCCGAAAGGGACGGGCCGTCCTCCGGTGGACCGGCGCCAGGTGGTACCGGCAGCGGAACGCGGCGCGAAGACGCCTGTCTCAGGCGGCGGAGCGCTCGCTGAGCGGGCGGCGGCGCAGTTCCATCTTCTGGATCGCCGGCGGCACGTATGCCTGGTCGAGGGTGCCGATGTCGGTCCCGGGCGGGACGATCTCATCGATCCGGCCGAGGACATCGTCGGAAAGGACGACGTCCACCCCCGCGAGAAGGTCGTCGAGCTGCTCCATGGTGCGGGCACCGAGCAGCGCGCTCGTGACTCCCGGGTGCGAGATCGCGAACGCCATCGCGAGGTGGGGCATCGACAGTCCGGCTTCTTCGGCGAGCGGGATCAACCGCTCTACCGCGTCCAGGCGCCGCTCATCACTGAACGCCGTGAGCATTTTCGCGCGAATGACGTCGTTGTCCTGCCCGCGCCGGACCCGGCCGGTGAGCATGCCCTGACCGAGTGGTCCCCAGGTAAGAATGCCCATGCCGTAGTGCTGCGCGACCGGGAGGACCTCACGCTCGATGCTGCGGTTCAGGATCGAGTACGGCGGCTGCTCGGTACGGAATCGCTCCAGGCCGCGCCGTTCCGCCACCCAGTGCGCCTCCACGAGGTTCGATGCCGGCATGTTTGAGGTTCCGAACGCGCGGATCTTGCCGCTGCGGACGAGGTCTGTCAGCACGGAGAGTGTTTCCTCGATATCCGTGTCGGGATCGGGGCGGTGGATCTGATACACGTCGATGTGGTCGGTCTGCAGTCGTTGCAGCGAGTTCTCCACCGCCGTGATGATCCACCGCCGGGAGGCACCTTGCTGGTTCGGGTCGGTACCCATGGGGCGGCTGACCTTCGTCGTGAGGACCACGTTGTCACGGCGGCCCTTAAGCGCCCGGCCGACAACCTCCTCCGAGTCTCCGTACGAGTCAGCGGTGTCGATGAGGTTGATGCCTGCGTCGAGCGCCTTGTGGATGATCCGGACCGAGTCCTCGGGGTCGGGGTTGCCGACCTGAGTGGCGAACATGAGCGCGCCGAGCGCGTACGGGCTGACCTTGATGCCTGTTCGGCCAAGGTTTCGGTACTGCATGAATGTTCTCCAGACGTGAGCGTGACGTGTGCAGGCGCCTCCGCCGACGTACACTGCAACTAAGCGGAAGCTCTTTCCGGAACTATACGGAATGACTTTCCGGTTAGCAACAGGAGGACCATGGCACCCGGGTCGGTCAGGACAACGAGTTCGTCGACGGGGCGCCGTATCGACCCGTCCCGGCGCCAGCGCTCTGACGCAAAGCGGAATGTCGTCGCACTGGTGGAGGCCGCAAAAACCGTGTTCGCGGGCAGCGGTGTGGACGCGCCCGCGAAGGAGATCACGGATCTTGCGGGAGTGGGCGTTGGAACGCTCTACCGGCATTTCCCTCGACGATCCGAGCTCATCGTCGCCGTGCTGCAACACGAGATCGACGAGTGCGTCGAAGCTGCGGAAGAGCTCGGGACCACGCTCAGTCCGTGGGAAGCGCTCATGGGTTGGATCGATCGCTTCACGGACTTTGTCGGTACCAAACGCGGGCTCGCCTCGGCGCTACACTCCGGAGACCCAGCCTACGATGACCTCCCGCAGCATCTCCTAGACCGGCTCGAGCCGGCGCTCCAAACGCTCCTCGCCCGAGCGGTAGACGGCGGGTACGCGCGCGGCGACGTCACGGCCCGGGAAGTCCTCATGACCATCGCCCTCATTTGTCAGCCGGTCCCCGGCGAGCAACCGAGCTTCAACCAGCGCATGACACGAGTGTTCATGGAGGGACTAGCCAGCCAGGTTCGCGTGATCCAATCCGACATTCCGCACGGGTGATCCGGGCAGCCGCGTGAGGCACCGCCCGGCTGGGCGCGCGTACCGGGGACCGGGTGCGGAGCGGGTTCCGGATGCCGGATGAGCCGGACGAACTCCCTGCTGCCGATGCGGTCGTGGTCGCCCCGGCCACCTCCCACACCGTGAGCAAGTGGGCGGCCGGGATCACCGACACGTTCGCGGGCGGCCTGCTGCGTGAGCTGACCGGCTTGGGCGCGCAGGTGGCCAGCAGGGGGTTACATGTAGCGCCCGGGCCGCCGGCGCCTGGAGGACCAGGTGCCGGCGGCCCGGTTGCTGTCACGGTCGGCCGGTGCCGGGCACCTCGACCGGGAGGGTGAGGATCTCCCCTGTGCGCGGCCCCGTGGCTAGGCGTTCGAGGTTGGCTGCCGCGCCGTCGGTCTTGTGCCACTCGGCGGTGCAGATGAACAGGATCCGCCGGTCCGGGCCGCCGAGCATCAGCGCGAACGGCGCCCGGTGCTCCTCGAGTTCGACGCGTTGCAGGACCTTGCCGCCCTCGGCGACGCGGGCGACCGAGAACCCGCCGGTGGACACCCACACCGCGCCCTCGGCGTCCATGCAGATGCCGTCCGGCCCCAGGCCCTCGGCGAACACCCGCCGCCCCGACAGCCCGCCATCGCCGTCGATGTCGAATGCGGTGAGCCGTCCCGCGAACGACTCGGAGATGATCAGCGTGCGGCCGTCCGGGGTGATGACCATGCCGTTGGGGAACTGGATGTCGTCAGCCACCTGGCGCAGTCGCCCGTCCGGCGTCACGAGCTTGATGTAGCCCGGCTTAGGCGGCGCACCGGCGACGAAGTCGAAGTCCGCGCCGTTGACGTAGGCGTTGCCGCGCGCGTCCACGACGATCTCGTTCGCCCGCTGCCCGGCGTGGACGGCCATCGACCCGTCGGGCTCCTGGCGCCGGACCTTGTCGCCCGTCGTCAGCAGCCTGCCATCGGGCAGCCAGCCGATGGAATACCCCATCGGGTGGCTGGCCGGATCGCGGCTGAGCATGACCTCAGCCGTGCCGTCCATGTCAACGGCCATGACCTGCCGGTCGATCCAGTTGCAGAACCACAGCCTCCCCTCATGCCAGCGCGGCGACTCAGGAATCCCCAGGCCACTCAGCAGAACCTTCAATTCAGACATGACGCTCCTCCTCTCCTTCGGCCGCGCCGGTCTCAGGCCAGCCGTCTACCCCCTACACGAACGGCCGCGAGCCCGATCGACAGGGTGCCGGGCGTAACCGGCCTTGGACATGGAGCGGCGCTCGCCCTGGCGGTCGCGGGGGCGTGGGCCCAGGAGCGCCGGAAGTTGACCCCCGTACGGAGACGCGCTGCGCGGTGGGGGTACTGCAGCGGCGAGCACGGCCGGAGCGTCTGGTTTGAGCTGCCGGCACAATCGTCATGAACGCGGGCGGGGCTGGCGCGGGCGCGGGTCAACGACCCCGGCGCTGTAGAAGCTTGTCACGCGTTGGTGTTCTCGGCGAAGACCTCCAGGGCGATCTGGTAGGAGTCGAATGCGCGGGCGGCGCCGGCGTAGGCCTCCAGGTGGATGAACAACTCGACGATTTCGTCCTTGGTGACACCGCTGTTGAGGGCGATCCGCAGCTGACCGCGCAGCGGCTCGCGGGTGCCCAGGGTGGCCGCGATGGTCACCGAGACCAGTGCCCGGCAGGCGCTCGAGAACGTCGGAAGCGCACGACGCGCAGCCTAGCTGGCGAGCCGGGTGACGCACGGTCGCGACGGCCGCATCAGCCGACCAGCAGCACGAGCTTCCCGCGCACGTGACCGTCCTCGCTGACGCGGTGCGCCTGCGCGATCTCGGCGAGCGGGAAGGTCTGCGCGACCGGGAGCGAGAAGCGCCCGGACTCGATCAGCTCGCCGATCTCGGCGAGCGCGTGGACCGCGCGGCCGGCGTCCCCGCTGCTGAACGTCACCCCGTGCTCCTGCGCGCCACCGAAGTCGGCGATCGTCACAACGTGCTCCGGGCCGCCCGCGAGCTCGATGAGCTCGGGCAGGACGCCGCTCCCGGCGACGTCGAGCGCCGCGTCGACGCCGTCGGGCACGAGCGCGCGAACCCGCCCGGCGAGGCCCTCGCCGTAGGCGACGGGCTCGGCGCCCACCGAGCGCAGGTAGTCGTGGTTGGCCGGACTGGCGGTGCCGATCACGCGCGCGCCGCGCACCACGGCGAGCTGAACCGCGGCGCTGCCGACGCTTCCGGAGGCGCCGTTGATGAGCAGCGTGCTGCCGCTCCCGACGCCGAGCTGGTCAAGCGCGCGCGTGGCCGTCTCGATGGCGGCCGGCAGCGCGGCAGCGCCGGGGAAGTCGAGCGACGGCGGGATCGGCGCATAGTAGGACAGCACCGCCAGCTCGGCCTGGGCCGACCCCTCGGCGGAGAAGCCGAACACGCGATCGCCGACGGCCACGTCCGCAACGCGCTCGCCGAGTTCGTCGACGACGCCCGCCGCCTCGTGGCCCATGGTCTGCGGGAGCTCCCCATCCATCAGGCCCTTGCGCTTCTTCCAGTCGCTCGGGTTGACGCCGGCCGCGCGCACCGCAATCCGGACCTGGCCGGGACCCGGATGCGGATCGGGGAGATCCACGATCTCGAGGACCTCCGGGCCCCCGAACTGGCCGAAACGGACTGCCTTCATCATTCGCTCCGATCTCGACCCCGGAGTGTCGCGGTTGCTGCGCGCGCTACAGTCTGCCAGCCCGCGCGTGCCGAGCCCCCTCAGCGCACGCGCCCCAGGGCAGCTCCGGCACGAGGAGCCGCGGCGGGCGAAGGCGTCAGTTGATGTCGAATTCGTTGCCCTCGGGGTCCGTCATCCCCACCGCGTAGTGATCGAGGCCGTCGGCGCTCATGACTACGGTGAGCGTGGCCCCGAGATCCGCCAGCCGCCTGGCCTCGGCGTCGACTCGCTGCATGCGGGTGGCGAGCGGGTCCGAACGGCTGGGGAAGCCGCTGGCGTGGATGTCGAGGTGGAGGCGGTTCTTGACCACCTTGGCTTCCGGCATCACATGGAACCAGATGCGGGGGCCGTCACCGCGGGGATCGATGATGCTGTCCGCGCCGATTCCCAGCTCACTGTCGGGAAGCCCGATGTCGCGCCGCCAGTCGTCCCAGGTAGCGAACCCTTCGGGGGGCGGTTCAAGCACGTATCCCAGGGCAGCCGCCCAGAAGCGGGCCAGCAGCTCGGGGTCCTTGCAGTCAATGACGAGCTGGAATCGGGCAGGCATCGTGCTCCCATCGGCTCAGCGGTGGCTCGGGCGTTCGCAAGTATGCCGCGAGCACGCCCGGCGGGCAGCCAACCGCCCCCAGCCCTGGCGCGACAAGAGCCGGCCACCGAGTTGCGGGTTGCTGGCCAAGAATGCTGGTCGTGGGCGGGCCGGGGTCTTACGCTCGCCTCTGAGCGGCACGTTGCGGCACCGAGGGGAAGTGCGCACGGATGAGCGACCGCGTACCGGCGACCAACTTCAGTGCCAGCTGGATTCGGGTCGACCAGACCAGCGATCCCTCGTTCTACGCCTCGCTGCTCGATGCGACCCGCGCACAGGGGCTCGACGAGGCCCGGCGCGAACCCGGTGCCGTGTTCGGCCCGCTGGAGTTGCGGGCCGGGCTGCGTGTGCTGGACGTCGGCTGCGGGACCGGCGACTACCTGCGGATCATGGCTCCGCTCGTCGCTCCTGGTCCTGCGGTTGGTATCGATTTGAGTGCGACACTCATCGCCCGCGCGCAGCAACGCGCGGCAGCCGGCGAGACCAATGTGTCGTTCCGGGTGGGCGACGCCTACGAGCTGCCTTTCCCCGATGCCTCCTTCGACCGCGTCGTCGCCACCCAGATACTGCTTCATCTAGCCGACCCGTGGCGAGCAGTCGCAGAAATGCGCCGGGTGCTGGCACCCGCAGGGCTGCTTTCGATCGGGGAATGGGATTGGGACAGCACATGCCTGGCCGTCACCGACCCGGAACTTGGCCGCCGGTTCACGCACCTGCTCTGCGACCAGATGCGCAACGGCCTCATCGCCCGCGAACTGCCCTGGCAGCTGGCCCGCCATGGATTCACGCACGTCACCGTGACGCCGCAGGTACACCTGTCGCGTGAGCCCGGCGCCGCCCACGAGTGGCTCATCGAGCCTGTCGCCCACGAACTCGTACGCATGGGCGCGATCACGTCCGGGGAAGGCGCCCGGCTCCTGGACGACCTGCGCGAGCGGGCCGGCACCGGCCGGTACTTCCTGGCCCGAACCTACTACTCGGTGATCGCCACCGCCGGCTAGACAACCTCTCACCGGGACCAGGCTGGCGCGGGGTTATGGCGCGGATTCTCCGGACGTGGATGGCCCAGCCCGATGCCCCGCTCTCAGTCAGATGACGCCCAGCAGATGTCGATCATCCGCAGCGGCCCGCACGACTTCGCGCCCGGCCTGCCGCCGGTGATCATTTGCCTGCGGTCACGGCTTTGAGCTCGTCGAGCGACTCCCGGATGACTTGCGGCAAGTCGGCCTGGTTGGTGTCGCTGGCCCAGCGTTCGAATGCGATCTTGAAGACAGCGATCCCGGCTTCGGCCGCCAGGCTCGCGGCCGGGTCCCTGACGCCGCGCTGGCGCAACGTGGCGGCCAGCGCCGAGGCGAGTGAGGCCAGCTTGATCAGTTCGCGCTCTTGCAGCTCTGCGTTCGCAGCGATGACGGCCTGGCGCTGCCCGGCGTATTCACCGCGCTCCTGGAGCAGGGCGCCGGCCGCCTCGAAGGCGGCGGCTACCGCATCGATCGGCGCTGCGGAATCAGGAGCACTGGCCAGGGCCTTCACCAGGAACTCCTGCAGTTCGCCCGCGCCCGCGAACAGAACCTCGCGCTTGTCGGCGAAGTGCCGGAAGAACGTCCGCTCCGTCAGTCCGGCCCGCGCCGCGATCTCCGCCACCGTGGTCTGGTCGAACCCGCGCTCGACGTAGAGCTCCATCGCCGCCCGCTCAAGCCGGCCGCGCGCGTTTGGCTCCCACCGACCCATGCGACGATCATACTTGACGGCAGTGACTGACATCGCGTGTATAGTGATGACAGTAGCTGACATCGAGCTGCCTGGCGCAAACCCTGTGCCGGGGACAGCCGGTACCTGGAGGTCTTTCTCATGCGTGTATTCGTCACCGGCGCGTCCGGCTGGATCGGCTCCGCCGTCGTACCTGAGCTCATCGGCGCGGGCCACCAGGTCACCGGGCTCGCCCGGTCGGATGCCTCGGCCGCTGCTCTCACCGCGGCCGGAGCGCAAGTGCACCGCGGCACTCTTGATGACCTCGACAGCCTGCGCAGCGCGGCTGCCGCGGCGGACGGCGTGATCCACCTCGCGTTCAAGCACGACCTCGCCTTCACGGGCGACTTCCAGGGCGCCGCCGATGCGGACCGCCGCGCCGTCGAGACCTTCGGCGACGCGCTGGCCGGTTCTGACCGTCCGTTGGTCATCGCCTCCGGGACCCTCGGGGTCGCACCGGGACAGGTGGCGACCGAACGCGACGGGCATGGTGATCCCGACCCGGCGGTGGCCGCCATGGCCGGCGCCGGCCCGCTGACCCGGCACGCCACGGCCGAATTCGTGCTCTCCCTCGCTGACCGTGGCATCCGCTCGTCAGTCGTGCGGCTCCCGCCGACGAATCACGGCGACGGGGACAACGGCTTCATGGCGACCATTGTCGGCGTCGCCCGCGACAAGGGCGTCTCCGGCTACATCGGCGACGGGTCCAACCGCTGGCCCGCCGTGCACC
>CAYPQM010000155.1:14266-16979 GCA_964412845.1 uncultured Streptosporangiaceae bacterium | reverse complement strand
CCGATTGCGCCTAATTCGCCGGCCTGGCACGCCGGCCGCAGATTGTGATCTTGCGGAGCGACGACGCCGAGTGCAGCGCGGCGCGATCTGATCATCTTCGTTGTGCCAGCACACGACTGTCTTTCGGAGGCCTCGCCCTGCTATGACGGTCCGACGGTGGTAAACCGAGCGCTACCTTGAAACCAAAGACTGCGGCCGAGGCTGACAGCGTCACCATTCTCGATCCCGCCGCCGCGTGAGCTAAGCCGGCAGGCCGCTAGTCGCCTAGTTCGGCGCGGCGGCGGGCTACGTACTCCTCAAGTTCGGCGCGGATCGCGTCGTCGAGCGGCGGCTGCTCGTACTCCGCCAGCGTCTTGGCCCAGATCTCACCGGCCCGGGCGGTGGTGTCCTTGCCGCCCATCCGCAGCCAGCGCTCGTAGTTCGAGGTGGAGGACAGCAGCGGCCGGTAGAAGCACTCGCGGAACCGCTCCATGGTGTGCTGCGCGCCGAGGAAGTGGCCGCCGTGGCCGACCTCCTCGTGTGCGCCGAACGCCAGCGAGGCCTCATCGATTTCCAGCGGGGTGAACTCCACCCGCAGCATCCGGAGCAACTCGATGTCGATGATGAACTTCTCGTAGCAGCTGACCAGGCCGCCCTCCAGCCAGCCGGCCGCGTGCATCACGAAGTTGGTCCCGGCCAGGAACGTGGGCAGCAGCGTCATCAGGGCTTCGTAGGCCGCCTGCGCGTCAGCGGTCTGGCTGGAGTTGAGGCCGCCGCCAGTGCGGAATGGCAGGCCGAAGTGCCTGGCCAGCTGGCCGGTGCAGAGCAGGCCAATGGCGGACTCCGGGGTGCCGAAGCTGGGCGAGCCGGACTGCATGTCGATGTTGGACAGGAACGACCCGAAGATCACCGGGGAGCCGGGACGGACCAGCTGGGTCAGCGCGATCCCGGACAGCGCCTCGGCCAGCTGCTGGACCAGCGCGGCCGGGATCGTCACCGGTGACATCGCGCCCATCAGCAGGAACGGGGTCATCACCACCGGCTGGTTCGCCGCGGAGTACTCGAACTGCGCATCAAGCATCCGGTCGTCCCAGCGCAACGGGGAATTGCAGTTGATCAGCGAGATGGTCGCCGGGGTCGCCTCGATGACCTCGCGGCCGCCGAACAGGATCTCGGTCATCCGGATCGTGTCCGCCGCGTTGGGCCCCGAGACCACATTGCCCATGTAGATCTTGTCGGTCAGTGTCGCCAATGCATAGATCATGTCGAGATGCCGGGAGTCCAGCGGGGCGTCGTTCGGCTCGCAGATCACCCCGCCCGCGGTGTCGAGCTCGGGGAACGACTGGGCCAGCCTGGACAGCCGCCGGAAGTCCTCCATGGTGGCGTCCCGCCGGACATCGCCCTCCCGGACGAACGGCGATCCGTACACGCCGCCGAAGACCATCTGGTCTCCCCCGATGTGCACGGTGTTGGCCGGGTTGCGGGCCTGCACGTCGAATTCCCGCGGCGCCTTCGCCACCTGCTCAAGCACGAAGCCCGGGTCGAGGAAGACCGTCTCACCATCGACCTTCTGGCCGGCCTGCCGGAACAGCTCCACCGCCTCGGGCTTGGCGAACTGCACGCCGATCTCCGAGACGATGCGCCGCCACCCCTTGTCCAGGACGGCAACGGCGTCCGGAGACAGGATCTCGTACCGCGGCATCGTGTTGCGGAACATCGCCACCTCGTTCCAGCTGGGCTCTGCCCTCGTGCGTGGGCCCGTGCCTGGCCAGCCCAGTCTTGACCGTCCAAACACCCCGAACGTAAGATCACATCGTAGAACAGAGTTCCGTAACATGGAACTCCCGTGGTCAAGAGGGGCGCGGTGACCAGTCCCACCGGAACACAGGCGGTCGACCGGGCGGCGCGGCTGCTCACCGAAGTCGTGCATTCCCCCGGCTCAGTGACCTTCACGGAGCTGGCTGCCGCCACCGGGCTGGCCAAGAGCACCACGTCACGGCTGCTGCTCGCGCTGGAGCGGGGTGGCCTGGTCCGCCGGGACACCGCGGGCCGGTTCCGGCCCGGCGAGGTGTTCGTCCGGTACGCGTGGCGCGGCGGGGCCGAGGCCGGCCTGGTCGATGTCGCCCAGCCGTTCCTGGACCGGCTCGGCCAGGCCACCGGCGAGACCGTGAACCTCGGCGTCGAGCGCGATGGCATGGTCGAGCAGATCGCCCAGGTGGACAGCACGTACCTGATCGGCGGGACCAACTGGCTCGGCCGCCCGGTGCCACTGCACTGCGCGGCACTCGGCAAGGTGCTGCTCGCCTACGGCGCCGCCGAGCTGCCGCCGGGCCGCCTGGAACGCCGCACCACGAGGACCATCACCAGCCGGCCGAGCTGGAGGCGAACCTGGCCGAGGTGTGCAGCCGCGGCTACGCCATCACCGACGAGGAACTTGAGCCCGGGCTGGTTGCCGTCGCGGCACCGGTCCGCCGGGACGGCGGCGCCGTGGTGGCCGCACTGTCAGTGTCCGCGCCGGCCAGCAGGCTTACCCCGGCCCGGGTGGCCGGTGTCGCGGCCGAATGCGCGGCCCAGGCCGCCGCGGTATCCGCAGCTCTTGGGCACCGGCCGGCCGCGCCGATCAGGGCGCAGGCACCGGTCAGGGCCCGCACGCCGATCAGGGCGCAGGCACCGGTCAGGGCCCGCACACCAGCCACTGCCCGCAAGCCAGCCACTCCCCGCAAGCCAGCCAGTG
>CAYPQM010000155.1:0-14166 GCA_964412845.1 uncultured Streptosporangiaceae bacterium | reverse complement strand
GCCCGCACACCAGCCACTGCCCGCAAGCCAGCCACTCCCCGCAAGCCAGCCAGTGCCCAGGAAGAAGGTGCCGCGTGACATCCGAGGAACTCCTCCGCCAGCTGTACGACTACACCCTGGTGGGCAACGCGCCCGCGGTGCTGGAACTGACCAACGCCGGGCTGGGCATGGGCCTGGGTCCGGAGATGCTCCTGTATGAAGCGCTGATCCCCTCGCTAGAGGAGGTCGGCGCCCGGTTCGAGCGCGGTGACTTCTTCGTCCCCGAGATGCTGATCGCCGGGAAGGCCATGGCCGGCGCGCTGGAGGTGCTGCGGCCGCTGCTCGCCGAGACCGGCGCCGAGTCCATCGGCACCATCGTGATGGGCACCGTCAAGGGTGATGTGCACGACATCGGCAAGAACCTGGTCAACATCATGTTCGAGGGCGCGGGCTTCGAGGTCATCGACCTCGGCGTGCAGGTCCCCCCCGAGAAGTTCATCGACGCGATCAGGGAGCACAAGCCGGACATCGTCGGCTTCTCCGCGTTCCTCACCACGACCATGCCGATGTTCAAGGCGAACATCAACGCGCTGGAGAAGCAGGGCCTGCGCGACCAGGTCATCGTGCTGGTCGGCGGCGCGCCGGTGACCCAGGAATACGCCGACGTGGTCGGCGCCGACGGCTACGCGGCCGACGCGTCGGCCGCGGTCGTCCGGGCCAAGGAACTGATTAAGCAGCGCCGCGCCGCCGTGGCATCGGCCTAGATCACCAGCGGAAGGCGCCCCGTGCACACTGTCCTGAAGTCCGCCAGCCGTGAAGTCGTGATCGGCCCGGACCAGCCGTTTTGCATTATCGGGGAGCGGATCAACCCCACCGGCCGCAAGATCTTCCAGGAGCAGTTGCGCCGCGGCGACCTGTCCCGGATCGAGATCGACGTGGCGCAGCAGGTGGCCGGCGGCGCGACGGTCCTCGATGTGAACATGGGCGCCCCGCTGGTGGACGAGGCCGACCTGATGGTGAAGGCGGTCACGCTCATCCAGCGCTGCACCGACCTGCCGCTGTGCATCGACTCCTCGATCGTCGAGGTGCTCGACGCCGGCCTCGCCGCGTACCAGGGCAAGGCGCTGGTCAACTCGGTGACCGCCGAGGACGAGCGGCTGGAGGCCATCCTGCCGATCGTCAAGAAGTACGGCGCCGCCGTGATCGCCCTGCCGAACGACGAGGAAGAGATCCCCGAGGATCCGCGCCGCCGCCTGGAACTGGCCCGCAAGATCATCGAGGTCGCCACCGGCCAGTTCGGCATCCCGGCCCGCGACATCGTGATCGACCCGCTGGCCATGCCGATCGGCGCCGACACCTCACTCGTGGTCAAGACCCTGGAGACGATCGCGCTGCTGTCCGCCGAGTTCGGGGTGAACATGACGCTCGGTGCGTCCAACGTGTCCTTCGGCATGCCGGAGCGGCACGCGATCTGCGCCGCCTTCCTGCCCATCGCCATCAGCAACGGCCTGACCAGCGCGATCCTGGACGCCCGGTCGCCGCAGATCGTCCGTGCCGTGCAGGCCGCCGACCTGCTGCTGGACCGCGACCCGTGGGGCGCGTCCTGGATCGCCGCGCACCGCGCCGCCCAAGCCAGTGCCGCCCAGGCCGCGCAGGCCCAGGCAGGCGCATGACCAGCGCGGCGGAGATGGCCCCCAGCCAGGGCGAGGCGGCCAGCGGCCGGATAGATCTCATTTTTGAGCCACACGGCCGCCGGGTGCGCGTCCCGTCCGGCGTGACTCTGTTCGACGCAGCGAGCTGGAACGGCATCGCCATCGACTCGACCTGCGGCGGGCATGGCACCTGCAAGAAATGCAAGATCAAGGTCCTCGACGGGGCGGTGCCGATAACCCCGCTGGACATCCGCGCGTTCTCGCCGGAGGAATTGCGCGGTGGGTGGCGGCTGGCCTGCCGGGTGCTGGCCGAGGCCGACGCCCGGGTCGAGGTCCCGCCGCTGATGACGCGGCCCAAGGCGGCCACCGTCGGGGTCGGCCGGCAGGTGATCCTGCGGCCCGCGGTGCAGAAGCGCTACCTGGAACTGGGCGAGCCGTCGCTGAGCGACCAGCTGACCGACATGGAGCGGGTGCTGGCCGGGATCGACGACCTGGAACTGCGGGTCGACCTGCACGCGCTCCGGTCGGTGGGCCGGGTGCTGCGCGCGGCCGACTACAAGGTCACCGCGGTCATCGTGGACGAGGTGCTGATCGACATCGAGCCCGGCGACACCACGGGCCGGGTGTTCGGGATCGCCTTCGACCTCGGCACCACCACGGTCGTCGCGACGCTGCTCGACCTGTCCACCGGGACACCGGTCGCCGTCGATTCCATGCTCAACAAGCAGCAGCCGTTCGGCGCGGACGTGATCACCCGGATCAGTGCGGTCATGATGGACCCGGCCGCGCTGGCGCGGCTGAGCGGGCTGGCCCACGACACGCTGGCCGAGCTGGCCCGGTCCGTCTGCGAGCAGGGCGAGGTGGACCCGGCCGAGGTGTACGAGGTGGCGGTGGCCGGCAACGCCACCATGACGCACATCGCGCTGGGCATCGACCCCGAGCCGCTCGGGGTGGCCCCGTTCATCATGTCCACCCGGCTGTACCCGGAGATCCTGGCCGCTGACCTGGGCATCGGGGCGCACCCGCGAGCCCGCGCCGTGGTCTTCCCCGCGTTCGGCGCCTACGTCGGCGGCGACATCACCGCGGGCCTGCTCGCCTCCGGGATGGACCGGGACGCGCGTACCCGGCTGTTCATCGACATCGGCACCAACTGCGAGATCGTGCTCGGCAACCGGGAATGGCTGCTGGCCACGGCGGCGCCCGCCGGGCCGGCCTTTGAGGGGGCCGCGATCCGGTGCGGCATGCGGGCCGCCGACGGGGCCATCGAGGTGGTCTCGATGACCCCGGAGACGATCGAGCTGAAGGTCATCGGCGACGCCGCGCCCGCCGGGCTGTGCGGCTCCGGCCTGGTGGACGCGGTCACCTCGCTGGTCCGGCTGGGGCTGCTGGACGGCTCCGGCCGGCTGGTCCCGGAGGAGCGGGCCGCGGAGCTGGCCCCGGGGCTGGTCTCCCGGCTGACCATGCGCGGCCAGGAACGCGTCTTCGTGCTGCACTGGCTGGGCGAGCCGGGCGACGTGTCGCGCTCCATCTACCTGTCCCAGCGGGACGTCCGCGAACTGCAGTTCGCCAAGGCGGCGATCGCCACCGGCTGGCAGATCCTGCTGGAGGAGTCTGGCCTGGCCGCGGGCGATATCCAGCAGGTGCTGCTGGCCGGATCGTTCGGCAGCTACCTGTCCCCGGCCAACGCGATCCGGATCGGCCTGGTCCCCAAGCTCCCGGCGCTGCGGGTGGTCAGCGCGGGCAACGTGGCCGGCGAGGGGGCCAAGATGGCGCTGCTCAGCGTCCGCGAGCGGGCCGGCGGCCTGGCCCTGCTGGAGGAGGTGAGGTATGTCGAGCTCTCCGACCGCGCCGACTTCAACGACCGGTTCGTCGACCAGTTGCAGTTCCCCGGGTAACCAGGGCGGGCCGGGCGGGGCGCCGGTCGCGGTGATCGCCTGCGGCGCGCTCGGCGCGCCCATCCGCGAGATCGTCACCCGCCGGGGGTGGCCGGTGGAACTGCATTTCCTGCCGTCCCTGCTGCATAACCGGCCGGAGCGGATCACCCCGGCCGCCGAGCAGATCGCCCGGGCGGCCCAGGCGAGCGGGCTGCGGGTGGCGGTGGCGTACGCGGACTGCGGCACGTACGGGGCGCTGGATGAGCTGTGCGCCCGGCTCGGCCTGCGGCGGCTGGCCGGGCTGCACTGCTACGACGTGTTCGCCGGGCCGGGCCAGGTGCAGGCCCTCTTCGACGCCGAACCTGGCACGTACGTGCTGACCGACTTCCTGATCCGCGGGTTCCGCCGGTCGGTCCTGGCCGAACTCGGCCTGGACCGGCACCCGGAGCTGTGGGCGGACTACTTCGGCCACTACCGGCGGGTGGTCTGGCTGGCCCAGGACCGGAGCAGCGAACTGGAGGCGGCGGCGGCCGAGGTGGCCGCGGTACTGCGCCTCCCGCTGACCGTGATCGACACCGGCACCGGCGGCCTGGAACGTGAACTCCAGCGGCTGGTCGCAGGGGGCGACGGGTAGTGGGCCGCCGGGGCCAGATCATCCGGGCGCGCATCGGCCGGGGCCGGCCGGGAGGCCGATGATGGCGCTGCTGCGGGACGGGCTGGCCAGCGTGGTGCCGTTGCTGGAGCACCCGCGGTATGAGGTGTTCCCGGCCAGTTCGGTCGAGGATGCGGTGGCGCAGTGGGTGCCGCCCGGCATGACGGTGACGGTGACCGCGTCACCGACCAAGGGCCTGGACGCCACCCTGGACCTGGCCGAGCGGCTGGCCGGCCGGGGCTACCAGGTGGTCCCGCACGTGTCGGCCCGGCTGGTCACCGACGACGCGCACCTGGCCGACATCGTCGCCCGGCTGCTGGCCTGCGGGATCGATGACGTGTTCGTGCCGGCCGGGGACGCCGACCCGCCGGCCGGCCGGTTCGACAGCGCGCTGTCGCTGATCGAGCGGCTGACCGAGATGGGCCGCCCGTTCGCCCGGGTCGGCATCACCGGGTACCCGGAGAGCCACCCGCACATCGACGACGACATCACCATCCAGGCCATGTGGGACAAGCGGCAGCACGCCGCCTACATCGTCAGCAACCTGTGCTTCGACCCGGCCGTGCTGCGCCGCTGGATCGGCCGGGTCCGGGCCCGGGGCGTGACGCTGCCGCTGTTCGTCGGCCTGGCCGGGCCGGTGGACCGGACCCGGCTGGTCCGGATGGCCGCGAAGGCCGGGGTGGCGGAGTCGGCCCGGTTCCTGGCCGGGCACACCGAGTGGTTCCTGCGGCTCGGCACACCCGGCGGGTACCGCCCGGACCGGCTGCTGGACCGGACCGGGACCACGCTCGCGTCCCCCGCCTCGGCCGTGCAGGGCCTGCACCTGTTCACCTTCAACCAGGTCCGGCAGACCGAGGAGTGGCGCCGGTCCCTGCTGGACCGGCTGGCCAGCCGCGAATCCCGCTAGGGGGCGGGCCTCCCCTGGGCCAGGCCGCCGTCACCGGATCTGCGATCTGCGCAGCCGGGTCCGGCGCCGCAGGACGTGCGCCACGAGGTAGCAGAGCAGGATCACGCTCGATAGCCCGTGCCAGCTGATGAACTGGATGGGCAGCCCGGTGATGTCCCGCAACGGGAATGGCATGTTGCGCTGGGTGACGTAGTCGACCACGCCGGAGACCAGCACGTTCAGGGTGAGGAAGGCCAGGATCGCGTCCGAGAGGCCAAGCCGGCCGCGAGGCTTGAACGCCGAGCGGGCCCGCACCAGCGCGGCGGCCAGTTTGCCGGTGGTCTGGCGGCGCTGGGCGATGTGCACGACCACGAACGCCACGAAGACCAGCCCGGTGACGACGTGGATGCCGATGCTCGACCGGACCAGCAACGTCGCCAGCGCGGCCAGGAAACTGGCGATCAGCCCCAGGTGCCCGAGCCACCGGTAGCGCGCCCGCCGGTCGGTGCTCAGTGACTGGCTCACCGGTGGGATCGCCTCGCCGGCCGGCTGGACGGCGTGCTCATTCCAGCGCCTGGTGGGCGATGGCGGCTGGCTCCCGGCCGGCCAGCAGCCAGCCGGCCGCCACCGCGATGAGCGGCATGCCGACCAGGATGGTCAGCAGGTTCCCGGTGGGCACGTTGGCCAGCGAAGGGAGGCCATCCAGCGTGTTGTCCCAGGAATAGGCGATGGCCGCGAGATAGGCGGCGGCCGTGCCGAGGACCGCGCCGAGCAGGGCGAGAGCTCCGGCGGTGGCGGCGGTGAGGGTTCGGCGGGTGGTGCCGCTGGCCCCGGTGGCGGTCAGGGTGCGCAGGTTGCTGGCGGTTTCACTGCGGAGGAGACCGACGCTCATGGCCAGGATGCCGAGGGCCAGCGCAGCACCGAACACGGTGGCCCAGTTGATGATCTCGCCCGATGTGGGCGCACTGGATTTGGTCTCAATGGTCAGGCCGGCCGCGGCCGCCGTGAGCCGGGCGTTGGTGATCTGCACGGCGGTGGGCGGGTGCGGGGTCTGGATGAGCCAGCCGGCGGTGGTGGCCTGCAAGCCGAGCGTGCGGACCGCGTGCTCGGTGATCACGGTGTTGGGGGCCGAGGTTCCAGACGGAAGGGCGCTGACTTCCTGGATCACCGGGTTGGCCAGGCAACTGCTCTTCGGGCAGGGAAATGTGAGGTGGCCGCGGCCACCCGGGCCGCCGCTGGGGCCGCCGCCCGGGCCACCCAGGCGGCCGATGGGGATGCCGAGGTTGGCGCCGTAGGTGAGCTGCATCTTGGTCAGGCTGGACAGGCCGGGCCGCATGGTCAGGATGTCGGCCGCCGGATTGATCTGTGACGGCTTGATCCCGAACGCCCGCAGCAGCGCTGGGGTGGCCACGTACACCGGCCCGGACCAGCTGCGCCCGGCTGCGGCGTGCTGCAGCGTGGCACTGGTCGAGTCGAGCGCGATGACATTGCGGGAGCCGAACGCGGCGGCCAGGCTCCGGGCGCTCGCCGCCATCGAGCGCAGCTTGCTCCCGGTCACCGGGACGCCAGGCCCGCCAGTACCCGGGCCTGCCCCGTACGGCCCATTGGGCGTGTAGGCGATGAGCTGATCCGATGCCAGGTTGGGCCCGGCGTAGTCGAGGGTATTGTTCCCGAACCGGCCCGCGGACAGGACGGCGACGAGGACGGCGATCAGCACGCCGAGGCTTATCGCGGCCAGCGCCGAGCCGGACCTGGCCCGGTACCGGGCCAGGTCCCGCAGGGCCAGCCGCACCGCGATCGGGGCCCGGCGGCCGAATCTGGCCAGCAGCGTCAGGCACAGCGGGGACAGCAGGATCACCGCCGCGACCAGGGTGACGAAGCCGATGACCACCTCAGGCAATCCGCCACCACCATTGCTCCGGCCGGAATACCAGAACGATGCGGCGGCGATCACGAGCAGAACGACACCGGGCACGGCCGAGCGGTGCACCTGCTTGGGGGCAGCAGGCCGTCCGGACAAGGCGGTGACGATGGGAACCCTGGTGATCGCGTGGGCCGGCCGCGAGGCAGCGAAGAACGTGGCCACCACGGCCAGGACCATCGCCGCGCCGATGACCGCCCACGGGAGCTGGAACACGCCGATCACGTGATGGGCATCGGACTCGACCCGCGGCCGGTACGCCAGCCAGGCGGCCAGGCCCACGACGGCCCCGATCAGCGCCCCGGCCAGGCCCACCACCACACCGTTGGCCCGGACGACGAGACGGATGTGCCGGTCCGTGGCGCCCAGCGCACCGAGCATCCCGAGCGAGCGCATCCGGCGCTGGGCCAGGACCGAGAAGCCGCCCACCGCGACCAGGGCGATGAGCAGCATGCCCACCGTGGCCAGGGCCAGCACGATGGTTTCGGGGTTGATCACGTTGCCGCCCGACGGCGACCCTGGCACCGAAATGTTCTCGCCGAGCGAGGGAAGGCCCCGGAGCTGGTGGTGGACGACGGCCACCCCAGGCGCGTTGAACAGCACGGTGACCTGGACCGGCGCGGTGACCTGGCCCGGCACCACGAGGGCGAACTCATCCAGCAGGCTCTGCGGGTTCTCGACGATGCCGACGACGCGGCGGGCCTGCCCGTCGCGCCGCCAGACGTCCCCGAGCCTGAGGTTGAGCGCGGACGCCACGCCGCTGGTCAGGGCGACCTGGCCCGGACCGGCCGGGTAGTGCCCGGTGACCAGGGTGAGCATCGGCGGCCCGAACGGGCCGCGGGGGTTCTGGGCGCGCAGGTCAAAGGTGTCGATCGAGCCGGGGATGGCGATGGGCTGGTTCTCGATGATGTCGACCTGGCCGAACCGGTGCCGCAGCGTGGCGATCTGGGTGGCGAGCTGCGGGTCAGGCGCGGAGAACGTGGCCATGTCCTGCGCGGTGCCGTAGCCCGCGTGGGCGGGGGGTGGCGTATTGGTCGCCACCGCCGCCCCGACCATGGTGGCGGCCACCGCGACCACGATCAGCGCCAGGACCAGCAACTGCTGCCGCCACTCACGGCGGAACAGCCGCCACGCCCAGCGGATCACGGCCCGGCGCGCGGGAACGCCCCCGTTGCCGGTTCCCGCCGGGGCCGGCCGTTCGCGCAGTGCCGTGCTCACTGGTTCTGCTCTTGCACGAGGAGCGACTCAGGGCCCGGCGGCGGCATCGTCTGGTCGGTCACCCGCCCGTCCCGCAGGAAGACCACCCGGTCGGCCCACGACGCGAGCTGCGCATCGTGGGTCACCACCACGGCGGCCACGCCCCGCTTGCACGCGGCGTGCAGCAGCCGCATCACCGCTTCCCCGTTGACCGAGTCGAGTGCCCCCGAGGGCTCGTCCGCCAGCAGCAGACGGCGATCCCCCACCAGCGCGCGGGCGATCGCCACCCGCTGCCGCTCGCCACCGGACATTTCGTCCGGGAACCGCGCCGCCTGGTCGCTCAGGCCGAGTTCGTCCAGCGCTTGCAGCCCGGCGGCGCGGGCCTTCCGGGCCGGCACGCCATCAAGCTCCAGGGGCAGGGAGACGTTTTCCGCCGCGGTGAGCCCGGCCAGCAGGTTGAAGTCCTGGAACACGTACCCGATCGAGCGGCGCCGTAGCCGGGCCTTGCCGTTGCGTGTCATCCCGGCCAGGGTCGAGCCGCCGACCAGCACCTCGCCGACCGTCGGGTCCTCCAGGCTGCCGGCGATGGTCAGCAAGGTGCTCTTGCCCGACCCGCTCGGCCCCATCACCGCCACCATCGCGCCGGCCTCGACCGAGAGGTCGACCTCCCACAGCGCGCGCACCTCGGCGGCGCCCGCGCCGTAGACCTTCGACACGCCCCGGAGTTCGAGCATGCTCATCGTTGCACTCCCGTTCTGCGCCGCATCCTCGGCAGCACGATCGGAGCAGACCGGACCGGGGCGGCGGAATCAATGGAGCCGTCCGTGCCCGCGGAGCTGACACTGTCACTGGCGGCCCGCTTGAGCCGACCGTCGGCGGTGTCCAGCCACCGGATGAGCGAGTCCAGCCGGAACAGTTCAGCGTCGACCACCAGGGCCAGGCTCAGGTCGTGCTCGGCCTCGCTCTCCTTCAGGTGCGTCCACTGCTGCATCAGCTCCACCAGGTACCGGCGGTGGACCTGGATAACGTCGTGCACGTCCACGCCGGGCAGGCGCAGGGCCACCATGACCTTGATGACCAGCTCGTCGCGGGGCGGTGCGGTCAGGTCCGGCGGGGTGCGCAGCCAGTCGGCCAGTTCCCGCTCGCCGTCCTCCGTGATCCGGAAGCCCTTCTGCGGGCCGTCTTCCGCCGCGTCGTCCGATTCGACCAGCCCGTCACGTTCCAGCCGCTGCAGCGTCGTGTACACCTGGCCCACGTTCAGCGGCCAGACCTCACCGGTTCTCGCCTCGAACTCCTCGCGGAGCTGGAGGCCATACTTCGGCCCCTCGCTGAGCAGCGCGAGCAAGGCGTGCCGGACGCTCACCACGTCCTCCAAGCAAGTATCATACTGGGTATAGTACTCAGTAAATCGAGGTTGGCAACCGGCCCGGCTTCAGCGCTGTCCGCCTGCCCGGCAGATTCCCGCACATTGGGTTTAAGGAGAGGTGAACCCGTCATGGGTCACAGCCGTGTCCCGGGTGGTTCCCCGCACCCGCGGGGCCGGAAGGAGCGGATCATGTTTCAGCACAAGCGATGGGTCGCGGCCAGCGCGTTAGCCACCGCGTTCGGCACCGCATTAGTGATCGCCGGCGGCCCGGCCCTGGCCGCGACCGGCTGGACGGTGGTGAGCGTCCCGCAGACCGGCAACAACACCGAACTGAACGGCGCGTCCGCGCGCACCGCCGCGGACGCCTGGGCGGTCGGCGGGCAATTCGGCGCGGCGGGCCAGACACCGCCGCCGCCGGTGGCCTACCACTGGAACGGCAGCGCCTGGTCGCTGACCGCCACGCCCAGCCTCGGCGTGAACGCCAGCCTGAACGCGGTCAGCGCGAGCGGTGCCACCGATGCCTGGGCGGTTGGCTTCAGCCTTCCCAACGGCGGTGGTTACCGGAACCGGGTGGCCCTGTACGAGCACTGGAACGGCTCCGCATGGAAGACAGTCTCCGGCCCGGGCGGCGGCCTCAACGGCGTGGCCGACCTGAGCGCCAGTAACGCGTGGGCGGTCGGCGGCTTCGGCGTGGTCGAGCACTGGGACGGCACGGCGTGGAGCAGCGTCGCGGTACCGAGTCCGAACCCGTCCGACACGTTCGGCAACAACCTCACCGCGATCAGCGCGGTGAGCGCCACCGACATCTGGGCGGTGGGCGAGTTCACCAACACCAGCTTCACGAATTCGGCCTACGCCCTGCACTACAACGGCACGTCGTGGGCGGTCACGATCTTGCCTCAGCCCAGCGTGAGCGGCCCGAGCAGCCCTGTCCTGCACGGGGTGACCGCCGTCGCCTCGAACAACGTCTGGGCCGTCGGGGAGAACGAGGAAGTGCCCGGCCTGGGCATCACGACCCTGATCGAGCACTGGAACGGCTCCGCGTGGAGCATCACGCCGAGCCCGACGCCGGGCGCCTATCCCGCACTGAACGCCGTCGCGGCCCGGTCGGCCAGCGACGTGTACGCCGTCGGGTTCAATATGCCCAGCGTCAACGGTGGCGTGCAGCAAGGGCTCATCCTGCGCTGGAACGGCAGCACGTGGTCGGCCGACACCGATCCGACCGCCGGCACGTTCAGCCCGCTGTACGGGGCCGCCACCGTGCCCGGCTCGACCAGCGAGTGGGCGGCCGGCATCAACCGCGCTGATCAGGCGCTCGTCCTCAGCCACGGCTGAGCAGTCACCGGAGGGACGACGCGGGTCCCGGCCGCTGCGGCGGCCGGGACCCCGCATGATCCGGGCTGGTCATCCAGTGCGCTCGGCAAGCTTCACGATCAGGACCGGGCATGTTCACCTGGCGTGAACTCCGGTGGCAGCGGCGGATATCACGATGGAACGGATACAAACGACACCAGTGCCACTCCGGTGCCGTTCCAACGACACCGGTGCCACTCCGGTGCCTTTCTGGGAGGCTTTCCATGAGTGACGGACCTGAGGTATCCCGGCGGCAGATCCTGAAGTCAGGCGGGCTGGCCGCCACGGCGCCCCTGCTGCTGAGTACCCCCGCGCTGGCCGGGGCATGGGGCGCACCGGCCCTGGTCCGTCGGCCGGACGTGGCCGGCGCGCCCGCGCCTGAGCAGGTGCACGTCCAGTTTGGCGCGGACGCCGCCACGCAGATCGCAGTCTCCTGGGCGGCACCGGCCCGGGTGGCCCGGCCGCGGCTGCGAGCAGGCCGGGCCAGCGGCGGTTTCGGCCTTGAGGTGCCGGCCGAGGAGCGTGCCTACACCGAGGCGCTGAGCGGCGAGACGGTGTACACCTACCACGCACGGCTCGGCCACCTGGAAGCTGGCACCGCGTACTCCTATGAGGTGCTGCACGACGGGGCGCAGCCGGTGCCGGGCACCTTCCGCACCGGGCCGCGCGGCCGCTCGAAGGGGTTCCGGTTCACCAGCTTCGGCGACCAGTCCATCCCCGCGCCGGTCGGCCTCGGGCTCGGCCCGGCCACCGCGAACGCCGGCTACATCGTGGACGCGGTCGACGCGCTCGACCCCCTGTTCCACCTGATGAACGGCGACCTGTGCTACGCCAACATCAGCGACGTGCCGGTGGCGACCTGGACGTCGTTCTTCACCAACAACATGCGGTCGGCGCGGTACCGGCCCTGGATGCCCGCGGCCGGCAACCACGAGAACGAAGTGGGGAACGGGCCGCAGGGATACCTCTCCTACCAGACCAGGTTCGAGTTGCCGGACAACGGGTCCAGGGACTTCCGCGGCAACTGGTACGCGTTCACCGTGGGATCGATCCGGGTCGTGTCCCTGAACAATGACGACGTGTGCCTGCAGGACGGCGCGTTCAGTGCCTACCGCCGGGATCACGTGCCCGGGTACCAGGCAAACGGCGACGACCCTTATATCCGCGGGTACAGCCACGGCCTGCAGCGCGCCTGGCTGGAGGCCGAACTCGCCTCGGCGCGGCGGACGCCGGGCATCGACTGGATCGTGGTCTGCATGCACCAGGTGGCCATGTCCTCGGCGCACTTCAACGGCGCGGACCTCGGGATCAGGCAGGAGATCCTGCCGCTGTTCGACCGCTACGGCGTGGACCTGGTGGTCGCCGGGCACGAGCATCACTTCGAACGGACCTTCCCGGTCCGCGGCGTCCTGTCCGGCAGCACCCTGCTCACCCCGGCACCCCAGGGCAGCAACGCGGCCGAGATCGACACCCGGGCCGGCTATGTCCACATGATCATCGGCGGTGGCGGCCACTCCACGCCCACCCCGGTGAGCGATTTCGACATGCCGCACGATGGGGTCCTCATCACCGGCGTCGGCCCGGGCAGCCCGCAGAGCGCGCACCCGTCGATCACCACCACGGAGCCCGCGCCGTGGTCCGCCTACCGGGACCTGGCCACCCCGTACGGGTTCGCCTCGTTCGACGTGCTGCCCGCCGAGCCGGGCGGCACCACCTCGATCACGGTCACCCACTACGGCGCCGCCGCCGGGTCCAGCGTCTACGCCCCGCTGGACACGTTCGTCATGCGCAAGCCCATCCGTTCCGGGCACGAGGCCACCGCCAAGGAGCTGGCGCTGAGCTGACCAGGCTAGCCCGGCGGCAAACGACAGCGGAGCCACTCCGGTGCCGTCCCCACGGCAGCAGAGCCACTCGGTGCCGTTCGCGCTCCCGGCGGCGCGGCCGGCTGCGTACCGGATACGGATTGCATCGGCAGTTCAGCGGTCTATCGTTCGGGAAAATGGGGTTTTTCCGGGACGGGGAGACGCGATGCCGTTCTTCAGCCGCAAGCGCAGCGATCAGGTGTCGATAGCCGGGCTGCCCGGCCTGGCCGGGCCGGCCGAGTACGCCGCCAGCCAGGGCTGGCAGCCGGCCTTCGACCGGCCGTTCGACGGGCGCCTCGAAGACACCGTGCATGACACCACCCGGGCCATGTACGGGGTGCCGCGCGGAACCACGAGACCGTCCGGGATCGGCCGGACGGCCTTCCAGGACGCGTTCCGCGGCAGCATCGACGGCCGGACGGTCACCGTGTCCAACGCCTGGACGGCCATCGACCCGGGGCTCTTCCAGGGCGGCCGCGGCACGCCGGCGGTGGCCGTCTGCGCCGCCGAGGTGCCGACGATCCTGTCGCCGGTCTGCGTGCAGTCACGCCGGTTCCCGCACCTGATGCGGTGGCCGGAGAGCCCGACCGGGAACCCGGCGTTCGACGACCGCTTCCGGGTGACCGCGGCCGGGGGCAGCTTCCTGCCCGCCCTCACGCCGGACGTGCAGCAGCGCATCATGGCCCGGGACGACTGGGTCTTCTGGGGTGAGCGCTACCTGTTCACCTGCATCAGCAAGGGCGCGTTCGGCTCCCCCGGCGAGGTCGGCCAGCGGGTCGCCGAGGTGATCGGCATCGTGACCGCGATCCCCGAGTCGGTGCTGCCCCGCCAGGTGGACCACTCCGAGGACAGCCTGGTCGCCCGGATCGACCAGCTCAGCAGCGTCGAGGACGCCCTGGTCCTGCTGCAGGAGCTGACCCCGGCCGACCGGGAGCAGCTGGCCCGGTCGCAGACCCCGCTGGCCGCCTTCGCCGATGTCCAGACACCGGAGGAGGCCATCGCCCGGTTCCAGTCCCTCGACCCGCAGCGGAAGATGCAGCTGATGGCGATGTTCACCCGGGTCCAGGACAACCAGCGCCACCCCTGACCTGGGAATTCACTGCTGACCGGATCCCCCGGGGCACTGTCCGGCTTGACATGTGACCTTTTGGTCACCTATCTTGATGGCATGGCCGACGACGACCGGGTGTTCAAGGCGCTCGCCGACCCGACGCGGCGCTTTCTCCTGGACCGGCTCTTCGTCCGCGACGGCCGGACGCTGACCGAGCTTGAGTCGGACCTGGAGATGACCCGCTTCGGTGTCATGAAGCACCTGCGGGTGCTCGAAGACGCGGGCCTGGTCGTCACCCGCCGGTCGGGCCGGGAGAAACTGCACTTCCTGAACCCGGTGCCGATCCGGCTGATCCACGACCGGTGGATCGACA
>CAYPQM010000154.1:0-17081 GCA_964412845.1 uncultured Streptosporangiaceae bacterium | reverse complement strand
CCACCGGGACCCTAGTCCCCCCCGGCCCGCCGACCCACGCCAGCCCTCCCGCCCGGACCACCACTCCCGCCCTGACCAGCCCTCCCGCCCTGACCACCACTCCGCAGAGCCGTCCCGCCGACGGCGGCCAGCGATCGTGGTCATCGCCCTGGGCGCTGGCCTCGTCATGATCATCGCCGTGGCGGCGATCCTCGGTGCGCGCCTTCTCCCGCATGGCTCCGGGAGCAGCACGTCCGCGGGACCTGCCGCCTCGCCCAGCCTGCGCGCCGGACCAGCGGCGGCCGTACCGGGGGTGTTCGGGATCCCGACGGTAACCAGCGGGTGCCCGGCGGCGTCCGTGCGGGCCACGGCGGCCCGGTGCCCAGCGGCGCCGGAATGCTGGAACGGGCTGGTGGTGAATGCCGGCGACGCCAGCGCCCGTAGCCTGCCGTGCGGGCGGCCGCATGTCTGGGAGACATTCGCGATCGCGATCCTGCCTGCCGACGCGCGAACCTTCGACCAGGACATCCTCGAGGCGAACCCGACCGTTCGGGCGGTCTGCTCCACGCCGGTGCTGCTCACGTCACGGCGGGGGCAGGCGCGCCAGATCCCGGCCAGCGGATGGGAGATCGATGTGCTGCCGCCCGACGAAGCCGCCTATGACAGCGGGGCGCGCGCCTACCGCTGCGTCGCACATGACCTGAGCCGTACCGATCCGAGCACGTCCCAGTTCGGCCACTAGCAGGCAAAACGCCCGCTAAGCCTCACCGTGCTCGCGCAGGAAATCCCGGAATTCGCTGACTGCCTCGTCCTGGTCTGATCCGAGATCGCCGGCGACGATCAGCTTGGTGCCGTCCCAGTACGCCCCGACGTAGTCGCTGCTGTCGTCCAGCCGCACCAGGAGCGGGTTGTGCGCGATCTTTATGTGGTCATGCACGTCCTGCCACGCGATGCCCACCGGGACCAAGCCGATCGCCGGAGACTCGCTGTCATCGGACGTTATGCCATCGATCATTGGCCTGCTCCTATCGTGACGGTCGCCCCACCACGGTAACCAGGGAGGATCAGCGGGCCGGGGCAGCCCCGGCGAAACATCCGGCTGGCATCCTTGGCACGATGACAGCACGCAGCGTGGGAGTTGAAGCGGAGTTGCTGCTCGTCGAGTCCGCCAGCGGCGAGGTGCTGAGGGCCGCTGAAGAATCAGACCCACCCCCCACCGTACGGAAACCAGGGCGCGCCTGCCGACGTACTTGACTTCGAGCTCAAGCTCTGACGCCGGGCCGAGCTGACGCCGGGCCGAGCTGACGCCGAGGTGGCCGCGGCCGGGGCTGACCGCAGGCCGCCCTATCCCCGCGGGCCGCCTTTTGTAAAATCGGGGTAACCAGCGGTCCGGTGATCGCATCGCCGCGTGGCCCGCACCCGAAGCTGAGGGGACCCCATGATCTTCATCGTCGTCAAATGGACCATCCGACCCGAACGAAGCGCCGCGTGGCTCTCCGATGTCGATGACTTCACCCAGGCCACCCGCGGCGAACCGGGCAACATCTTCTTCGAGTGGTCCAAGAGCGTCGACCACCCGGACCAGTTCGTGCTGGTCGAGGCGTTCCAGGACGACGCGGCCGCGGCCCACGTGAACTCCGACCACTTCAAGGCGGCCATGGCCTGGATGCCCGACGCGGTCGCCGAGACCCCCGAGATCATCAACATGAAGGTGCCCGGGGACAACTGGTCCCGGATGGCGGAAGTCGCGCCGTCCCAGGCGTAGCCGGACGTCCCTACTCGCCGGTCACGCCGTCAATCTGCTCCCGCAGGATGTCAGCATGGCCGTTGTGCCGCGCGTACTCCTCGATCATGTGCAGGTAGACCCAGCGCAGGTCGATCTCGGTGCCGTGGCGCCCCGTGAAGGTCTCGTCCAGCGCCCGGCCGGCTGCCGCCTGCCGGGCGAGGGCGCACTCGGTCGCGAAGGTAGCGAAGTCCGCCTCGGCGCCGGCCGCGGCGGCGAGGTCAAACTCCCCGTCGGGGAACGCGTCGCTCCAGAACAGCGGCGGCAGTTCGGACTGCCCGCCGAAGCGGCGCCGGAACCACGCGCGTTCCACGTCCGCCATGTGCCTGACCAGCCCGAGCAACGACAGCGACGACGGTGCCACGGCACGCTCGGCGAGCTGATCACCGGTCAGGCCCTGGCATTTGCTCAGCAACGTCGCGCGGTGGTACTCCAGCCAGCCCTCGAGCGATTCCCGTTCACCGGCGACCTCGGGCGGGTCGGTGCGCGGCGCTTCTGATGCGATCCAGGTCACCGGGACATCGTGCTATCTGGCCCGGGCCCCCGCAATGCCTTTTTCGCCGGAAGGAGGTTCCAGCGCGCCGCGCCGGCCAAGTCCCGCGCGCGCTCGAAGACGTTGTAGTCCAGCCTGGCCTCGCTGTCGATGATGGCCCGGTCGAGGTCGTGATCGCACCGGTTCAGAACGGTATCGAAGTCCCGGCGGACGGGCGCGAGCAGGTCATAACGCAGCGAGCGGTGCAGCCACGGATAGACCGGCTTGAACAGCCGGGCCCGCTCGTGCAGCCCGGAGGAGTAGGACATCATGTCCTTGGGCCGTTGCCGGACGTAGTCAGGCAGCAGGTCGGCGAACGCCTCCCGGATGATCCATTTTTCCTGGCCGCCGCGCATCTTGAAGTCAAGCGGCATGCGCATCGCCAGCTCGACGAGGCAGCGGTCGAGGAATGGCACCCGGAGTTCCACGCCGTGCCCCATGCTGGTGCGATCGAGGCGCTGCAGCTCAGTCCGGCAGAGGTTGCTGATCTTGTGCAGGAACAGCCGCCGAGCCTGCTGTGGCCCGGCGCGGTAGTACATCGGGTAACCGCCGAACAGCTCGTCGGAACCGTCCCCGGAGAGCACCACCTTGACTCCCAGGTCGTGGATTCGCCGGAACAACGGCACCGACACCACCGCATTGATGATGTCGCCGTACTCGGTGAGCTCGCCGATCCGGATGGCCTCCCGGATGTCGCGCAGCCGGATCTCCCGGGGATGCAGCTCGATCACCTCGTGCGGCACCCCGAGTTCCGCGGTCAGCCTGCGCGCGTAGCTGAGGTCCTCGCTGCCGGGCGCGCCGATGGTGAATGCGACGCAGTCGGGGTGCATCTCCCGGACGTGCAGCAGCACGAGTGAGCTGTCCACCCCACCGGACAGGATCACGCCGACGGTCAGGTCGGTGTCCACCCGCACCCGGATGCTGTCCTCAAGCGCGGCCCGGACCAGCTTCACCGCCTCGCCGGGATCCTCAAGCGGCGGCTGGTCCGCGCCGAGCCGCAGCAGATCGCAGTACGGTGCCAGGCTGGGCCCGGTGCCGGGGTCCGCCCAGCCGTGCTGGCCCGGAGGCACCTCGGCGATCCGGGCGCCCACCGGGACCAGGGCCTTCACCTCGGAGGCCACGTGCAGGCCGCCGCGCCGCGACCAGTACAGCGGCTTTACCCCGAGTGGGTCGCGAGCCAGGTAGACCCGTCCCGTGGACCGGTCCACGATCGCGAACGCGAACTCACCGCGCAGATGGCTGACCGCGTCCTCGCCCCACTCCAGAAAAGCCTCCAGCACGACCTCGGTGTCGCTGTCGCTGCACAGCCGGTGGCCGAGGCCGGTGAGCTCGGCCTGCAGCTCGCGGTAGTTGAAGACCTCGCCGTTGTAGCAGAGCACCCACCGGCCATCAGCGGACACCCAGGGCTGAACCGCCCGGTCCCGGTCGACGATCCGCAGCCGCTGGACCCCCGCGAGCAGGTCATCCGTGCGGAGGATCTCTTCGGCCTCACCGCGCGGGGCCAGGGATTCGATCATCCGGCGGAACGTCGGCAGGCACGGATCGGGACCGGCGATGAGGGCGATGCCGCACACCGCGATCAGCTCCCGGGCCGCGGGTGGCGGTGTTCGCGCAGCCTCGCCGCCGCGGCCGGGCCGATGCACACGTGCCAGGCCTGGCCTTCGTCGATGACGTTGATGTCGCCGGTCCGCTGGCAGCCGAGAAGGAGAGCCTTCAGCCCGCGGTCCGCACCGAACTGCCGGAACCAGGTCATCTCGACATCCACCGCGTATCCGATGCAGTGCGAGCTGGGCAGCGATGCCGCGTAGCCCAGGGCCCGCAGCCGGTTCTGGTGCTCGACGCTGCGAGCGAGGCTGGTGACCCACAGCGGCGGGGTTCCCGGCGGTGCGGTGCGGGCGAACTCGGCCGAAAGCTGGTTGAGCAGGGTCACCGCCTCGGGCCTGGCCCGGGCGAAGCGCAGTCCTGCGGTGCGCGGGATCCGGTCTGGCCTGACCCGCCGCTCCGCCGCACGGACCGCCCGGGCCAGGAACGCGCGGGCCTGGCGGCGGTACCGGAACCGGAGCTGCCCGCTGCGCCGGAGCGCTTCAAGGTCTACGAGGTCAGCGGAACCAAGCACGTCGGCGTCCGTACGGTAGCCGGGCGAGTGGCCCCACCACATGATCTCGATCTGGGCGAACAGGTGGATCCGGGCATGGGCGGCGAGGTCGCCAGCCGAACTGCGGGCGCTCGGCTGGTAGTTCCGAACCTCACGAAGCACCCGGTCAATGGCGTCGTCCATGCCGTGCGGCGTCGCGGCGAGCACCGCGGCGAATTGCGGTTCGGCGATTCGCCGGGCAATGACCCGCTCCGCGGTGACCGCGTCGCCTGGGCCCGCCCGGCCGGTGACCTCGGCCAGCAGGTCGGCGACCGCCTGCCGGTACACGGTCAGGTCAGGGGCTGGCCGCGTATGGCCATGAATGGCGTGAGTGTTTGTGGGTGGCATCTGTGATCCGTGGACTGGGGAGTCGGGGAATTAAAAACGGAGAGTAACACAACAGATACATTGCGTGGCTGAACTTCCGCGGTTCCGCGTCCCGCCGAGCCCGTGGCGGTCAGGGCCGTTTGAGGGAAGACTGGGGAGGAAGAGCCGGAGTCCCAGGCTGACCGACCGATCGGGGCGTTAGCCGCCCACGGAGGGAGTGGCCGGTGCCAGTTCATCAGCGCGCAGGCCAGCCGGCCCAGCAAGCCGACCTTGTCGATGTTGCCGGGTTGGTTACCGCCTACTACGCCGAGCACCCCGACCCATCGGTAGCGGAGCAGCGCGTCGCGTTCGGCACATCAGGACATCGCGGTTCCGCGCTCCGGCGCGCCTTCAACGACGACCACATCGCCGCCACGACCCAGGCCATCTGCGAGTACCGGGCCCAGGCCGGCGTGGCGGGGCCGCTCTACATGGGCCGCGACACCCACGCCCTCTCGGAGCCCGCCTTCGTCACGGCGCTGGAGGTGCTGGCCGCGAACGACGTGCCGGTCCTGGTGGACAGCAGGACCGGCTACACCCCGACACCGGCGGTGTCGCTGGCCATCCTGACCCACAACGAGGGGCGGACCGACGGCCTCGCGGACGGGATCGTGGTCACTCCGTCGCACAATCCGCCCGAGGACGGAGGCTTCAAATACAACCCGCCCGATGGCGGGCCGGCCGGATCACAGATCACCTCGGTGATCCAGGACCGGGCCAACGAGCTACTCCGCGGCGGGCTGCGCGAGGTCCGCCGGATCAGCTACGCGGGGGCCCGGACCGCCGACACCACGGGTGCCTTTGACTTCCTGGGCGAGTACGTGGCACAACTGCCGACCGTGGTCGATCTTGATGTGGTGCGGGCCGCCGGGTTGCGGATCGGTGCCGACCCGCTGGGCGGAGCCAGCGTCGCCTACTGGGGGGAGATCGCTGACCGGTTCGGGCTCGACCTGACCGTGGTCAACCCGGTGGTCGACGCCACTTTCCGGTTCATGACCCTGGACTGGGACGGGCGGATCCGGATGGACTGCTCGTCACCGTATGCGATGGCCTCACTGATCGCCCGCCGGACCGAGTTCGCCATAGCGACCGGCAACGACACGGACTCGGACCGGCACGGTATCGTCACGCCGGACGCGGGCCTGATCGCGCCCAACCATTACCTGGCCGCGTCGATCGACTACCTGTACACCCACCGCGCGGACTGGCCGGTCACGGCCGCCATCGGCAAGACCATGGTCAGCTCGTCCATCATCGACCGGGTGGCCGAGGCCGCCGGACGCAGGCTGACTGAGGTGCCGGTCGGGTTCAAGTGGTTCGTGCCCGGCCTGCTCGACGGGAGCATCGCCTTTGGCGGCGAGGAGAGCGCCGGCGCCTCCTTCCTGCGCCGCGACGGCCGGGTCTGGACCACCGACAAGGACGGCATCATCCTGGCGCTGCTCGCCTCCGAGATCACCGCGGTGACCGGCCGGACCCCCAGCGAGCGCTACCGTGACCTCGCCGACCGGCTCGGTGACCCGGCCTACGCCCGCATCGACGCCCCGGCCGGCCGGGAGCAGAAGGCCATCCTCGGGCGGCTGTCCGCAGACCAGGTCGACGTGGCGGAACTTGGCGGTGAGCCGGTGCTCGACCGGCTCACCACCGCGCCGGGCAACGGCGAGCCGCTCGGCGGGCTGAAAGTGATCACCAAATCTGGCTGGTTCGCGGCCAGGCCGTCGGGCACCGAGGACGTCTACAAGCTCTACGCAGAGTCGTTTCTGGGCGCTGATCACCTGGCCCGCATCCAGGACGAGGCGCAGCAGATCCTCGACAGCGTGCTCAGCGGCACCCCCGCCAGGGAGGCGTGACATGGCCGAACCACGAATTCTGGGGATCGTGCTGGCCGGCGGCGCGGGCAAGCGGCTGGCCCCGCTCACCGCCGACCGGGCCAAGCCCGCCGTGCCGTTCGGCGGCCTGTACCGGCTGGTCGACTTCGCACTGTCCAACCTGGTCAACGCCAGCATCCTGCGGGTCTGCGTGCTCACCCAGTACAAGAGCCACAGCCTCGACCGGCATATCACGACCACCTGGCGGATGAGCGACCTGCTCGGCAACTACGTGACTCCGGTGCCGGCCCAGCAGCGACTGGGCCCACACTGGTTCACCGGCTCGGCGGACGCCATCTACCAGTCACTCAACCTGATCTACGACGAGCGGCCCGACCTGGTGATCGTCTTCGGTGCCGACCACGTGTACCGGATGGACCCGCGGCAGATGATCAGGCAGCACATCGAACGCGGCGCAGGCGTCACGGTGGCCGCCATTCCGGTGCCCCGGGGCGAGGCCACCGCGTTCGGGGTCATCCAGACCGGCCCCGACGGGCGATCGATCGAGGCGTTCCTGGAGAAGCCCGCCGACCCGCCCGCCCGGCCCGGCCACCCGGACGAGGCCTACGCCTCGATGGGCAACTACGTGTTCACCGCGGACGTGCTCGTGGAAACCCTGCGCAAGGACGCGGTCAACCGGGCCAGCCGGCACGACATGGGCGGGGACATCGTCCCGATGCTGGTCAGCGAGCGGAGTGCGGATGTGTACGACTTCCTGACCAATGCGGTCCCCGGCGCCAACGAACGCGACGCCGGCTACTGGCGGGACGTCGGGACGCTCGATTCATACTTCGATGCCCACATGGACCTGTGCCACGTCCTGCCGGTGTTTAACCTGTACAACGAGCACTGGCCGATCCTGACCCGGGTGGCGTCGCAGCCGCCGGCCAAGTTCGTGCACAACTCGGGCGATCGCGTCGGCCACGCGATCGACAGCATGGTCAGCAACGGGGTCATCGTCTCGGGCAGCCTGGTACGCCAGTCCGTGCTGTCCCCTGGAGTCCGGGTGAACAGCTGGGCCCGGGTGGAGCGGGCGGTGATCCTGAACAACACCATCGTCGGCCGGCACGCGGTGGTCGAGAACGCGATTATCGACAAGAACGTCGTCGTTCCCGAGGGTGTCGTCATCGGCGTGGACAAGGAACACGACCGGGAGCGCGGCTTCGTCGTCTCCGACGGCGGGATCACCGTGGTGGGCAAGAGCCAGCTGGTGACCGCGTGACAGCCGGCCCCCCCGGCCACCGGATGCGGGTCGCGCTGCTCACCCGGGAGTACCCGCCTGAGGTCTATGGCGGCGCCGGGGTACACGTCGCCTACCTGGCCAGGGAACTCAGCGGCCTGGTCGACCTGACGGTGCACTGCCAGGGACCGGACCGGACCGGGGCCGTGGCGCACCAGCCCTGGGACCTGCTCGATGGCGCCAACCAGGCGCTGCGCACGATATCCACCGACCTGTCGATGACCGCCGCCGTCGGGTCCGCTGACCTGGTGCACTCGCACACCTGGTACGCCAACCTCGCGGGTCACCTGGCCGCGCTGCTGTACGGCGTGCCGCACATCGTCACGACGCACTCGCTGGAGCCGCTGCGGCCGTGGAAGGCCGAGCAGCTAGGCGGCGGATACGCCCTCTCGTCCTGGTGCGAGAAGGTCGCCGTCGAGTCCGCGGCGGCCGTCGTGGCCGTGTCTGAGGGCATGCGGGCTGACGTGCTGGCCGCCTACCCGTCGGTGCCGCCTGACCGCGTCCGGGTCATCAGGAACGGCATCGACACCAGTGAGTACGCCCCTGACCCGGGAACGGATGTGCTGGAGCGTTACGGAGTCGAGCAGGCCCGGCCCACCGTGGTCTTCGTCGGCCGGATCACCCGGCAGAAGGGACTGCCGGTGCTGCTGCGGGCCGCCGCTGCCCTCGACCCGCACGCCCAGCTCGTGATCTGCGCCGGCCAGCCGGACACCCCGGAACTGGCCACCGAGGTGACCGCGCTGGTCAAGGAGCGGCAGGCCACCAGATCCGGGGTGGTCTGGCTGTCCGGCATGCTGGCCAAGCGCGAGGTCATCCAGCTGCTGACGCACGCCACCGTGTTTGCCTGCCCATCGCTGTATGAGCCGCTGGGCATCGTGAACCTGGAGGCGATGGCCTGCGGCACGGCCGTGGTCGCCTCGCGGGTCGGTGGCATCCCCGAGGTCGTCGACGAGGGCCAGACCGGTCTGCTCGTCCCGTCCAATGACCCGGCCGCCCTGGCTGAGGCGCTCAACGCGCTCGTCCGGGATCAGGACCGCGCCGCCGCGATGGGCCAGCAGGGCCGGATCCGGGCCATCGCCGAGTTCGGCTGGCAGGCCATCGCGGAGCAGACGGCGGCGCTGTACGCCGAGTTTGCCAGCTAAGCCCAGATCGCCGGCTAAGCCCAGATCGCCGGCTGGCCGGCCTTGGCCCGCCGGGTGGCCGCAGCACGATGACCACGGCGGTGCCCGCGACGGCCGCACCGGGAATGACGAGAACAAGCGGGGCGAACTGGCCGGCCAGACCCCACAGCGCGAACCCGATGCCCTGGGTGAACATCAGGCCCGCACTACTGATCGCCAGCGCCCGGCTGCGCAGGTGCTCAGGCGCTGCTTCGACGAGCAGGCCGTCGAGGCCCGCGCCCCAGGCCGACCCGAGACCGCAGATGACCAGCAGCCCGATAGCGACGCCGAAATCGGGGAGCGTGGCGAAGGCGGCCAGTGGCGCGAAGACCACCAGCCCGGCCGGCAGCACAGCCCGCCGTTGCAGCCAGGTGGGCAGCAGCCGGGCGGCGATCACATCGGCGGCCACCGTGCCCGCCGGGATCCCCATCAGCAGGAAGCCGGCCGCCCGGGCCGGCAGGCCGATGTGGGTGACATAAGGGGCGGCCAGCGCCTCCGGCGCCACGGCGCAGGCCGGAACCAGCCAGCTGAACAGCAGGATGCGGCGAACCTGCCGGTGGCCGAACACCGCCCGCAGCCCGGCCAGCGAGTCCCGCGCCATCGACCCGGCCCCGCCCGCCCGCGGCTGGCGTGCGGCCGTGCCGAACCGCAGCACCGCGGCCGAGGCGGCGAACGACAGCGCGTCAGCGGCCAGCGCGCCGCGTGGGGACAGCGCCGCCAGCAGCAGGCCGCCGAGACCGTAGCCGACGATCTGCGCGGACTGCACGACCATCCGCAGCAGCGCCCGGCCCAGCACGTATCTCGGCCCGGGAGCCAGCACCTCCGGCAGCAGCGCGGACCGGGCACCGGCGTAGACCGGCGAGACCAGGCCAGCCACGAACAGCAGGCCGAGCAGCCCGGCCACCGGGATGCCCGGGATCACCATCGCGCCGACCAGTGCCGCGCTGATCAGGTCGCAGCCGACCAGGACGCGGCGAGCGGGCAGCCGGTCCGCTGCCGCCCCGAGCAGGGCTCCCCCGAACAGGTACGGCAGGAACGCGAGCGCCATGACCGACGCGGCCAGCGCCGGGGAGTGCGTCCGCTGGAAGACCAGCACGGTCAGGGCGACCGCCGCGACCACGTTGCCGAGCATGGACACGATGTCCGCGGCGAAGATGGCGCGGAACTCCCCGTGACCGAGTACCTGCCGGTAGCTGGCCGGCCCGGGCGATGAGTGAGGTGCCATGGGACCGACCCTCGCCGGCGCCTACCATGGGAGCCAGAGATTCGGCCACTGCCGAATAAATCGCGGGCGGGGGTGCGGTGAGCCAGCTGCTGATCTTCGGGCCGGACGACCCGGCTCGCACCCGGTTCGCCGTGTCCCCGCTGCTGGAGACCATGTCCGCGGTGCGGGTGCTGTTTGAGCCCGAGCGGCACAGCTACCACCTGCCCTGGCTCGACGCGGTCCGCCCGGACCTGGACCGCGTCGACCTGCGGCCACTGCTGGTGCTCTCCCCGCGCCGGGGATGGACTCCCGACTTCCTCAACCCCATCCCGGCCGGGCCGGGAACCGATGTCGCCGATCAGCTCGCCCTGGTCCGGGCCACGCCGCTGGCGCAAGTGTCCCGCGAGGTCCAGCGATCACTGACCGACCGTGGCGGTGAGCCGGTGCTCAGCGCAGCCTGGCATCTGCTCGACGACCCGGCCGCGACCCTCGATCTCCTCGCCGGCCTGCTGGAAGAGTGCTGGCAGCGGCTGGTCGCGCCGCACTGGCCGCGGCTTCGCGATCTGCTCGACGCCGACGTGGCGTACCGGACCCAGGTCCTGGCCGGCTACGGGCTGCAGCAGGTGCTGTCCGATCTGCACCCCAAGGTCGGCTGGACCGGCCGCGCCGTGGTCCTCGCCTCGCGGAGCAACGAGCGGCGCCGGCTCGGCGGGGCCGGGCTCGTCCTGATGCCCAGCGCGTTCATCTGGCCGGATCTGGCCGCCATGACCGAGGCGGCCCAGCCGACTTTGATCTACCCGGCCCGCGGGATCGCTGAACTGTGGCAGCCGGCCCGCACCCGGCACTCGGCCGTGCTGGCCCGGCTGCTCGGCGCGACCCGGGCCGCCATGCTCGAATCGCTCGCCGAGCCAGCCTCCACCGGCACACTGGCCCGGCGGCACGGCCTGGCGCCCAGCACAGTATCGGAGCACCTGGCGGCGCTGCACGACGCGCGACTGGTGACCCGCCGGCGGCACCGGCACACCGTCATGTACCAGCAGACGCCGCTGGGAGCCCGGCTGGCCGTCCCCGGCGACCTGGCCCGCGAGTCAGCCGCGGCGCCCGCTGACCAGCAGCGACTGGGCACCGGCGCCGATGGCGCCGTCCAGGTCGTACAGGACTGATGTGGCCAGCCCGGCGCCGCCGGCCGAGATGGTGGTGCCGGCATCCAGGCAGATCCATTCGCCCACGGCCATCCGGTGCAGGTGCACCGTGAGCTCGGGGTTGATGAACACCCAGCGGGTGATGTCAAGCTCGCTGGACAGTCCGTTGCCGCTGTCCGCGACGATAAGCACCCGCTCCAGCGGGCCAGTTTCCTCGTCTGGCACGAGCGGGTAGCGCTGCCGCGCCCAGACGGTGGCCGGGCCCGGGGAGGCGAAGCTGCCACGGACGGGACGCCACTCGATGGCCGACAGGTACCCATCCACCCAGCCGACGGGCGGCTCAGCGATCGCCGGGCCGGGCAGTGCGGGCGGCTCGGCGGCCCGGGAGTCGACCGACTCGCTGTCGGTGCCCAGCACCCGCCAGGCCCGGGCCCACGCCACATCGCGCGACCCGGCGCTGGCTACCGCCTCGACAAGCTCGACGCTGCGGCCCGGGCGGGCGACCCGTGCTCGCACCTCAAGTTCACCGACCGGGATGGCGCCGAGGATCTCGCAGGTAAACCGGGTGACGATCATGTCGTCCCGGGGTGCGCACCGCTGGATGGCCCGCCCCAGCAACGCGCTCGGCGGCCCGCCGTGCTGCGCCCGTGCGTCCCAGGGACCGGTGGTATGCACCGTGCCCCGCCACCTGCCCTCACCGAGCGGTACGTAAAAGCTTGTGATCACCTCGTGGATGTTACCGACTGTCCGTGCCCGCCCGTTCAGGACCCAGGCTCGATGATGACCTTGAGACCGACGCGCTGAGCTGCGGCCCCGAATGCCTCCGGCGCCTTGGCCAGCGGGAATCGGTGGGTCACCAGCGAAGCCAGGTCGACCCGGTGCTCCGCCGCCAGGCTGATGGCTCGCGGGTAGACCTCCTTCATCCGGCGGACCATGGCGATGGTGAGGCCTTTGCGCCGGGCCACCGAGGCCTGGAAGGTGGTCTGGTCGTCGCTGGGGATGCCGCCGAGTACCACCCGGCCGCCCGGGCGGCTCATCCCCATGGCCAACCGCACCGCCTCGCTGGTACCGGCCATCTCGAATGCGACGTCAACGCCCTCGTCGGTCAGCTCATGACGGGTGACCAGACTGCTGGCCTGAGCTGGATCCGTGACTATCTCAGCCCCGAGCCTGGCGGCCGCTTCGCGCCGGTGTGGCAGCGGATCGACAGCGATCACGGTGCCGGCTCCAGCGGCCCGCAGTACCTGGACGAGCAGGAGCCCGATCGGCCCGCAGCCGACGACGGCAACCGACGCCCCCAGCCGCACATGGCCCAGGTCGAGCGCGTGGATAGCGACGCCCAGCGGCTCAAGCACCGCGCCGTCAGTATCAGTCAGCGCATCCGGCAGCGGGTGCAGCAACTCTGAGGGCCAGGTCATGAAGTCTCGCATCGCCCCGTCCTGCCCGCCGTAGCCGGCGAACAGGGTACGGCTGCACAGGTTGCGGTGGCCGTCGCGGCAGGACCGGCAGGCGCCGCACGGGACTGACGGGTCGATCGCCACCCGCTCACCGTTCCGTGGACCCTCCACGATGATCCCCGCTGCCTCATGCCCGAGGACCAGGGGTTGCGCAAGCGTCGCGTCCCCGATGCCAGCCTCGCCCCACCAGTGCAGATCCGAGCCGCAGATGCCCACCGCGGTCACTCGCACCAGGCTCATCCCCGGTTCTGGCGCGGGGACCGGCGCCTCACTAAGCCGGAGATCGCCCACGGCGTGCAACCGGGCCACCTTCATCTGTTCCCCTTACCCGCTGGCAGCGGCGCCACCAGTCGTTCCGCCAGGTCAGCGCGTCCCCGGTGGCGCGCTGGGCTGGGTCAGCCGTTCGGGTACCACCACCTGATCGTAGAGCTCCGCGCTGATCCCCGACCTCAGCGCGGCCTCCTTGAGCGTCAGGTCCTCCGCCACCGCGAGATGCGCGATCTTCGAGGCTTCGTCGTAGCCGATCACAGGACTCAGCGCGGTGACCATCATCACGGATCGCTCGATGTTCTCCCGCAGGCGTGGCACGTTCAGCGTGACCCCCTCGACGAGGAACTCACGGAAGGAGTCACAGCTATCGGCGAGAATCCTGGCCGAGTGCAGGAAGTTGCTGATTGCCACCGGCCGGAAGGCATTGAGCTGGAAATTGCCCTCCGCGCCCGCCATGGCGACCACCGTGTCGTTGCCGAGGGCCTGGAGGCACACCATCAGCATCGCTTCGGCCTGGGTGGGGTTGACCTTGCCGGGCATGATCGAGGACCCGGGCTCGTTGGCCGGCAGGATCAGCTCACCGAGGCCGGCCCGCGGACCTGAGCCCAGCCAGCGCATGTCATTGGCGAACTTGAACAGCGCCACGCTCAGGTTCCGTAGCGTTCCTGAGGCGCGGACCAGGGGGTCGAGCGAGGCCTGCGCGGCGAACTTGTTAGGCGCGCTGACGAACTCCAGGCCGGTGAGCCTGGACAGCTCCGCGGGGACGTCATCCTCGAATCCAGGTGGCGCGTTTAGCCCGGTGCCGACCGCAGTGCCACCGATGGCCAGCCGCCGCAGCCCGGGCAGCGCCGCCGTGATGTTCTCCATGGCGTCGTCGAGCTGGCTGACATAGGCCGACCACTCCTGGCCCACGGTGAGCGGTGTCGCGTCCGCCAGGTGGGTGCGCCCGATCTTGACGACGTGCGCCCAGTCCACGCTCTTGCGTTCCGCCGCGTCACGGAGCCTGCGCACGCTCGGCAGCAGCGAACCGGTAAGAGCCTGGACCGCGGCGATGTGCATGGCGGTGGGGAACGTGTCGTTGGACGACTGCCCGGAGTTCACGTCGTCGTTGGGGTGCACGGGGTGCTTGCTGCCCAGTTGGCCGCCGACAAGCTGGATCGCCCGGTTGGCGATCACCTCGTTGACGTTCATGTTCGACTGGGTCCCTGATCCGGTCTGCCAGACGTGCAGCGGGAACTCGCCGTCCATCCCGCCGGAGATCACCTCATCGGCGATCTGGCTGATCAGGTCGGCCTTCCACTGCGGCAGCCGGCCTGCCCGGCCGTTCACGATCGCGCAGGCCTTCTTCACGTACCCGTAGGCGCGGTAGACCGCGGTCGGCATCACATCGTCGCCGATACTGAAATGGATCAATGACCGCTGAGTCTGCGCTCCCCAGTAGTGGTCCGCGGGGACCTCGACGGTGCCCAGCGAGTCGGATTCCGTTCTGCTGCCCGTGGTGTCGAGCCCGATGGGAACCTGCCGGACACGCGGAGCCTCAGCGTCGCTCCCAAGATCCACTACGGCTCCCTCTCGCCGGCCCGCGAGTATGCGGTGTGACCAGCCTACGGACCTGCCGCAGGCCCGGCCGACGGGAGGCCGTGTCAGGACCCGGGCGGCAGCTCCTTGGGGGGAAGGACGAGCTGCAGCGTCCGCGGCCCGGCACTGGGCAGCGCGGGGCGGGCACCCTTGCTAGGTGGTCCGCTGGGCGGCTCCGATGCGGTGAGCCGGAGAGCCAGGGCCGGGCACATGGCGACCGCCTGCTGGGCCTCTTTCTCCAGCCAGAACGGCACCGGCATGTCCAGGAACACCGGGAAGCCCTGGTTGTCGAGCTGGACGAGTTCCGGCACCACGCTGCGGCAGAGCCCGTGTCCCTGGCACCGGGTCCAGTCCACCTGCAGTCGGGCCTCGTCGTCCTCCGGCGAGAGCGGCAAGACACCACGGACCGGCTGCCCGCATGATCCGCGGAACAGGTGCGCCGCGAGGTCGTCGGTGAACACGTCAAGAGCCGAAAGGACGAACCGGGACGTGCCATCCGGGTGGGAGCAGGCACCCCGGCCGCGAACCACCGAGGCGGCCCGGCGGGCGGCGTCCAGCGCGTCCATTCCCCCGGAACCGTCCGCGAGCGCGCTCATCGAACGCGCGATGCCCGGCAAGCCGAGCTTGCATGGACCGCACTGGCCGGATGACTCCTTGGCCAGGTAGCGCACAATCCGGGCCACCTCGCCCAGCGGGCAGGTACCCGCGCCGAGCGGCAGTACGATGCCTGCGCCGAGCGCACCGCCAGCGGCATCGAGGCCCGCACGGGAGACCGGCACCTCATCGGCGATGTCCGCGGGGAGCCACATGCCGTGGTAGCCGCCGACCAGGACGCCTTCGTGGGCCGTGGCTTCGCAGATATCCAGGACGTTGCCGAGCGGCACTCCGGTGGGGACTTCCACGACGGCCGGCCGTCCAGCGGAGCCGCCGACCGTGAGCAGCACGGTCCCGGGTTCCTCCGCAGTCCCGTCCGAGGCGTAACCTTCCGTGCCCAGCATGGCCAGCACCGAAAGCTGCGCGTACGTCTCGGCGTTCGACAGCAGTGTCGGCAGCCCGTCTACCCCGATGTCGCTGGCTCGCCGCTTGCGGCCCGGCGGCAGGGCGATCTTGCCATTGACGGCGTTGACCAGGGCACCGCCTTCCCCCGACACGAACCTCTCGGGCACCTCAACGACCCGGAGGATCTTCCTCAGGTCCGGCTCCGCCTTGGCCGCGGCGACGATCGCCTTGGCCACCCGGCCGCCCCCGGTCACCCCGATGACGATCTCTCTGGCACTCAGCGCCCGGGCCGCGAGCAGGGCCCCGCCGAGGACGAGGTAAGGCGACCTGAGCAGCAGCATCTTGTCCTTGGCGCTACCCGGCTCCCCCTCCGTGCCGTTCACCAGGACTACCGGCCTGATCTTGCGCGTGGCGGCGGAGTGCATCACCGCCCTGATCTTGCGGCCGACCGGGAACGCCGCGCCGCCGCGACCGCGCAGATCGACGCTTTCCACCATCTCGACCAACTGTCGGGCGGTCAGGCGGCGCATCGGGCCGAAGATCTCCTGATGGGTAGCCAGATCAATGCTGGCGAAGCGATCAAGTCCCGCCGTGAGGCGAGCGCGGCCTATCCGCATCGCCTCCGGGACCACGGGCTCGGTCACGAACGCGTCCCGTAACGCGAGAACGGTACGGATGGAAGCGGTCCGGTCGCATCGCGATCGGCGTAGTCGTCCTCGAACGCGGGCGCGTCGTCCCGGCCGAATATCGCCCGCGGGTCATCGCGGCCGAACAGATGGCGTGGGTTGTCCTGGCGATACTGCTCGCGCGGGTCGGCCTGGCCGCGGGGATCGAACTGGCCGAACTGCTCGCGCGGGTCGGCCTGGCCGTACTGGCCGCGCGGATCAGCCTGGCCCCGCGGGTCGAACTGGCCGAACTGGCCGCGCGGATCGGCCTGGGCGCGGTCGTCCCGGGGGAACTGGGCGAACGGACTGCGCGGATCGTCCGCGCCGAACTGCTCACGCGGGTCGAACTGGGGACGGCGGTCCTCTCCGGGGAACTGGGCGAACGGACTGCGCGGATCGTCCGCGCCGAACTGCTCACGCGGGTCGAACTGGGGACGGCGGTCCTCTCCGGGGAACTGGGCGAACGGACTGCGCGGATCGTCCGCGCTGAACTGCTCGCGCGGGTCGAACTGGGCGCGTGGATCGGCCTGAGCGCGTGGATCGGCCTGGCCGAACGGATCGGCCCCGCGGAACTGCTCACGCGGATCAGCCTGACCGTACTGCTCACGCGGATCAGGCTGGCCGTACTGGCCACGCGGATCATCCCGGCCGAACTGGCCACGCAGATCATCCCGGCCGAACGGATCGGCCCCGCGGAACTGCTCACG
>CAYPQM010000153.1:10143-17093 GCA_964412845.1 uncultured Streptosporangiaceae bacterium | reverse complement strand
GAATGTCGTGGACCCGCCCGGCGGCAGGCTGCCGTTCCAGCTCAGGTTCACGGCGGCGGCACTGGCCCCACTCTGGGTGAGCGTGGCGTTCCAGGTCTGGGTGATCGTCTCGCCGCCGGCCAGGGTGAGTGTCACCGTCCAGCGGCTGATCGCCGAACCGCCGGAATCGGTGACCAGCACCTGCCCCTGCAGGCCGCCGGCCCACTGGTTGACGGTCGAATAGGCCGCCGTGCAGGCGGCCCGGGCCGATGAGGTAGGCGTGGGAGTCGGCGTGGGCGTGGACGTCGTGGGGGTGGGCGTGGGAGCCGTGGGGGTGGGGGTGGGGGTGGGGGTGGTGACAGTAAGCAGCGGCGCGAGGGCCTGATACCACTTGCTGGCCATCTTCTGGTTTCCGGAGTCATTCGGGTGCACGCCGTCGACGGTGTCGGTGCCCGCGTTGAATCCAGTCCATTGATCCACCACGATGATCGGAGACTGGGCCGTGCTGTGCGCGCTCGCCCAGCCCGGGATCGCGTTATCGAGGGCCACGACACCCTGGCCGCAGGTAGCGCAGTTGGCGGGATTCATCGGAATGATCTGGGCTACCAGGATCTTCATGTTCGGGTTGCTGGCCCGCATCTGAGTCACCAGAGTGGTGTACGCGCTGAGAATCGCCGTAGTCGACAGGCCGCTCCAGACGTCATTGGTGCCGAGATGCATCAGGACGATGTCCGGATTCGTGGCCGCCAGCCAGCCAGGCAACTGATTCTGGCTCACTATCCCGGTGGCCAGGGCGCCACCGTGGCCCTCATTGTCACCGTCATAGGGCACCCCGCAGCCTTGCGGTGGCTGGGTTCCGACGAAGTCGATGTTTGTGTATCCGGCATTTATCAGCGTGTTCCAGAGAATCGCCCGCCAGCATCCCGGCGAGCCGGTGATCGAGTCACCGAGCGGCATGATCCGCACGGGAGCTGTCGGTGCGGCGGATGAGGCTTGCCTGGTAACAAAGGGCGTGAGCGCCAGGACCGACACGGCGAGGGCCGCCGCGAGCACGGACCTCATCGGCAGAGTCATTCTCCAGGTCATGCCGCGCCTCCATCCAGGCGACTTTCACCAGCCGGGCGCGCTGGAGCAGGCGCCCTTTGCCGGTTGTCATCAGGAACCATACGGCCCGCGATGACAGAGTCAACGGAGCGAGGCAGCCAATGCGTGAATGGCCACCCTGGAATGGATGCCACGGTGAAATTTACAGCGCTACCGGCGGGAGTGGCTCGCGACAGCCATGGGACATGAAGCTCGTCTGACCAGGTGTGGCATCCTGCTCGTCATGCGGGCGAGACTGCGGGCCGGGGTGATCGGCGACGTGACCGGGTACCGCGTCCCGTGACGAGCGCCGCCCCGCTGGACGGGCTGAGGGTCCTGGAGGTCTCCAGTTTCGTGGCGGCCCCGCTCGGCGGGCTGACCCTGGCCCAGCTCGGTGCCGACGTCATCAGGATCGATCCGATCGGTGGCTCAGCGGACCTGGGCCGCTGGCCGCTCGCGCCGTCGGGCACCAGTCTTTTCTGGACGGGCCTGAACAAGGGCAAGAGATCGGTCACCCTCGACTTCCGGCACGCTGAGGGACGGCAGCTCCTGGCCGGGCTGGTCGCGGGCTCCGGCACCGGCGGCGGGATCGTGCTGACCAACGCCGTCGGCCAGGACTGGCTCGGCTACGAGGCACTGGCCGCCATCCGCCCTGATGTGATCCACCTGCAGATCCAGGGCCACCGGGACGGCCGGCCCGCGGTGGACTACACGGTCAACGCCGCGACCGGCTTTCCGATGGTGACCGGGCCGGAGGGATACGAGGGACCGGTCAATCATGTGCTGCCCGCCTGGGATGTGGCCTGCGGGCTCTATGCGGCCATCGGGGTGCTGTCCGCCGAACGCCGCAGGCAGCGCACCGGGGAAGGCAGCCGCCTGACCCTGGCCCTCGACGATGTGGCGCTGAGCCTGGCCGGGCACCTCGGTTTCCTGGCCGAGGCGCAGCTCTCTCAGGTCGATCGGCCCCGGATCGGCAACCATCTCTACGGCGGCTTCGCCCGCGACTTCGCGACCGCCGACGGGCAGCGGGTCATGGTCGTCGCGCTCACCCGGCGGCACTTCGCCGATCTCGCCCGGGCGACCGGCCTGACCGGGACGTTCACCGAGCTGGAGCGCCTGCTGGGTGCTGACTTCGGCACCGACGGCGACCGGTATGAGCACCGTGAGGTCATCGCCTCGCTGCTCACCCCGTGGTTCGCCAGCCGCGGGCTGGCCGACCTGGCGGGTGAACTCGACGCGACGTCGGTCCTCTGGTCCCGCTACCGCCGGTTCACCGAGCTGGTGGCCGACCCGGCGCTGGCCGACAATCCGCTGCTGCGCGAGATCGATCAGCCCGGCGTCGGGCGGGTGCTCGCGCCCGGCTCACCGCTCGCGCAGGATGGTACGGGCGAGGCCACTGCCGCACCTGTCCTCGGCGCCGACACCGCGGACGTGCTGGCCGAACTGCTCGGCCTGCCGGCCGCGGCGGCCCGGGCCCTCGCTGAGCGCGGCGTGGCCGGGTGCTGAGCAGAAGCGGGTACTGAGCAGAAGGAGGCACAGATGCCTCGGCTGACCGACACCGACGGCCTGACTGAGCTGCAGCGGGACATCCTCGCGGCGGTGCGCGACTTCGTGGACGCGGAGATCCTGCCCGTCGCCACGCAGCTCGATCACTCCGACACCTATCCGGACCAGATAGTCGCGGGGCTGCGGGAACTCGGCGTCTTCGGGCTGACCATCGACCAGCGGTACGGCGGGCTCGGCGAATCCCTGCTCACCTATGCGCTGGTGGTGGAAGAGATCGCCCGGGGCTGGATGAGCATCTCGGGCGTCATCAACACCCATTTCATCGTTGCGTACCTCATCGGCCAGCACGGCACCGACGAGCAGCGGGCTTATTTCCTGCCCAGGATGGCCACCGGCGAGGTCAGAGGCGCCCTGTCCATGTCGGAGCCGGAGCTGGGCTCCGATGTCGCGGCGATCCGCACCGCGGCGCGGCGCGACGGCGACTGCTACTCCATCAGCGGCCAGAAAATGTGGCTGACCAACGGCGCGTCCGCGAACCTGGTCGCCCTGCTCGCCCGGACCGACGAAGGCGCGGCCACGCCGCACCGCAACCTGACCGCTTTCCTGATCGAGAAGGACGCCGGGTTCGGCGAGACACGTCCGGGGCTCACCGTGCCCGGGAAGATCGCCAAAATGGGCTACAAAGGGGTCGACACGACCGAGCTCATCCTGGACGGGTGCCGGGTTCCGGCGAACCGGGTGCTCGGCGAAGCTCCTGGCCAGGGCTTCTACCAGATGATGGATGGGATCGAGGTGGGCCGGGTCAATGTGGCGGCCCGTGGCTGCGGGGTGGCCCAGCGCGCCTTCGAACTGGCCATCGACTACGCTCAGCGGCGCCATGCGTTCGGCAAGCCCATCGCGGAACACCAGGCTATTGCCTTCAAACTGGCTGACATGGGCACCAAGACGGTAGCCGCGCACCAGATGATGGTGATGGCGGCCCGGCGCAAGGACGCGGGCACGCAGAGCGACCTCGAAGCCGGCATGGCGAAGTACCTGGCCAGTGAATACTGCAAAGAGGTGGTCGAGGACTCACTGCGTATCCATGGTGGCTTCGGCTATTCCCAGGAAGCCGAAATCGAGCGGCTCTACCGGGACGCCCCCATGCTCCTTATCGGCGAAGGCACCGCGGAGATCCAGAAGATGATTATCGGGCACCGCCTGATCGAGAAATACCGGACAGCGCGCTGACGGCGGACGCGGCGGCCTAGGCGACCGGGTCCCAGCCGTCAGAGCCGGCCAGGTAGGCCTGCGCGGTGTAGGAGACGGCCTGCGCCGAGCTGAGCTGGGGGCGGTGGGCATTGCCCGGGTTCGCGCCCGGGCCGGTGTTGTCGTACTCGAAGTAACGGCCGGCGGTCCACGTCGCACCGGAAATGCCGAGGTACGGGTTACTGGTGTTGACCTGCGCTGGAAGACTCGTGTTGCGGATCACCAACTGCGGAGCCGCGGTGGGGTACGGCGCCCAGGCCCGGCCGAGGTAGACCTGGTTTGATCCGAGGCTGGTGGTCACCGTGCCGCCGGTGATCAGGATGCCGTATCTGTCGGAGCCGTAGGTGGCCGGCGCGGTCAGGAAAGCGCTCGCCGAGAAGCCATCATTGAGCGCGACGATGCTGGACCTGTCCACGACCAGGCTGCCGTTGCCGAAGATATAGTCCACGTCGCCGTCAATGGTGGAGGCGTAGATGTACTGGCGCAGCGACTTGGCCGCGGTCGAGCCCCAGGTCAGCAGCGTGTCCTGGTGGCCGTAGAAGACGTCATGCTGGTAGACCTGCCGGTCACCTTCCATCGCGATGGCCACCGCCTGCGTGCCGGTCGCCGTGGGGTTCTTGGCCTTGCTGAACGAGTTGCTGAACGTGATGTAGTCGGCGGTGAAGTTGCTGGCCGCCACGTGAACGGTCGCCGAGCCCTCCGTGCCGTAGGTGCCTCCGGCTGGGTTCGGCTCGCTGTTGTAGCGCGCCGAGTCGATCACCACGTTCGCCGCGTTGCCGGTCGCGCCGAGCAGGGTCAGGTGGAGCTTGGCCGCCGGGATGGTCACGGCTTCCTCGTAGGTGCCTGATCCGATCGTGATCGTGTACGGGGTCGCGGAGTTGTTGGGCACCGCGTTGACCGCCGCCTGGACGGTCGGGTACTCCCCGCCGCTCTTGGCGACCGTCAGCGTGACGGACGGGGCGGCGGAGGCAGGCCCGGCCGCGAGGAGCCCGGCCGGAACGGTGAGCGCGGCCGTGCTGAGGAGCGAGGCCGTGCTGAGGAGTGCGGCCATGCGGATGCGGGGAGACATCGGGATCCTCTCTCGAGGTGATGAAGAACAGATAGCCGGAACCGCCTGCGGGCTATCCGCAAATGACAGGCGCATACGAATCTGTAGGCCTGGATCAAGGAATGGTCAATAGTGTTGAAACGTGCTCAGCAGTGTCGTGTTATCCGGGGCAGACCGCGGGGGTGGCCCGCTCGCCGGCCTGGCGCCGATGGGTGAAAGCTTTCAGCGACGTGCCGCCTCAGGCGAGGCTCGCCGCCGACCCAGCCGTACCGGTCCGGCTACGTGCGGGTGGGCCTGGAGCGCGCTGGACCGGACACTTCAAAGCAGAAAAGTCTCTTGCGCCGATAAGTCTGTTATGGAAAGCTAACTTCATGACACACGAATCCGTGCCACCGGCGGACAACCCCCACGAGCTGCTGACGGCCGTGCGTGAGGTAACCCACCGGGTCCGTATCGCCCAGCGCGGTACCTGGTTCCCGCTGCTGGTCTTCGCCGCGATCACCCTGGCCGTGATCCCCGTCTACCGGTACGCCCCCCACCACATCGGCCCCTGCCGGTCAGGCCCGCAGGGCACCTCCGTCTGCGCGGGGGTCATCCCAGCGGTACTGGTGTACTGGCCGATCGCGCTGGTGCTGGCCTACGTCGCGGTCGCCCGCTTCTACGTCCTTCAGTCGCGACGGCGAGGCGTGGGTAGCCGGATCCGCCCCTACGTCGTCGCCGGCGTCGTCATCGCCGCCGCGCTGGCGGCCGCGTCGCTGTGGCGGGCATTCCACCCGCGCATGCCGCTGTCCAGCAGCCAGCTCCAGGTCGCGCCAGCCACGCTAGTTGCCCACGGGCTGGTCACTCCCGCAGCGGCGATCGGGCTGGCGCTGCTGGTACTGGTGTGGGTGGAACGCAACTGGGGGCTGCTCGCGTACAGCCTCGTCTACCTGGTGATCGTGCTGGCCAACTCCGGCCGGGCCATCCATTCGTCGTCGCCGTGGTACTTCCTGCCGCAACTGCTCATCCCGGCGGCAGTGCTGCTGCTGGGCAGTGCCGGCTTCGCCCTGTTCCGGCCGTCCGCCGAGCCGCAGCCGCGATGACCGATCATCCCGCCAACGGCCTCGACGACGTGGTCCATCAGCGCGTCCGGCTGGGCATTCTGGCCATCGCGCACCAGGCCCGCCAGGTGGAGTTCGGCTTCCTGCGCACCACCCTGGAGCTGACCGCCGGCAACCTCGGACAGCACCTGACCGTCCTGGAAAAGGCCGAGCTGGTCCGCATCGAGAAGGGCTACGAAGGCAAACGCCCACGCACCTGGGTCACTCTCACCACCGCCGGACAGACCGCCCTTCGCAAAGAGATCGCCCACCTCAAGCAACTCATCCAACAGGTCGAACAAGCGGACACAGCGGCGCCGACCGGTGACCGGTGACCAGCCGTTTGGTCTGCGGCGGGCGGGGAAGCTGCGGAACCGGGCCGCAACGAGAGTCACGGAGACCATGGCATGACGACAGTCGCAGTGGTGGCGCACGCTGGTAAGAGTTTCGGTGGCGGTCTGGGCGAGCTCAGGGCCGTGCTGGCCCGGGAAGGCTTCGCCGACCCGCTCTGGTACGAGGTGCCGAAGAGCCGCAAAGCGCCCAAATGCGCTCGCCGCGCGCTGAAACAGGGCGCCGACCTGATTTTCGTCTGGGGCGGCGACGGTACCGTCCAGCGCTGCATCAACGCGGTGGCCGGGACCGGGACCGTGCTGGCCATCCTGCCGGCCGGCACGGCGAACCTGCTGGCGACGAACCTGCTGGTCCCCCACGATCTGCCGGAGGCGGTGCGGGTCGGGCTGCACGGCGAGCGCCGCGCGCTGGACACCGGGTCGGTGAACGGCGAGCACTTCGCGGTGATGGCGGGGGCCGGGTTCGACGCCCGCATGATCAAGGAGGCCGATCGCGGGATGAAGGACCGCGTCGGCCGCGCCGCCTATCTCTACACCGGGGCCAAGAACCTCAGCGCACGCCGGGCGAAGGCGACCATCACCGTGGATGGCGGGCGGTTCTTCAAGGGCCGGATTTCCTGCGTCCTGATCGGGAACGTCGGCAAACTGCTCGGCGGG
>CAYPQM010000153.1:0-10133 GCA_964412845.1 uncultured Streptosporangiaceae bacterium | reverse complement strand
CGGGGTCGAAGCCTTCAGCGGAGCGCAGCCGGACGACGGGCTCCTCGAACTCGGCGTGGTCACGGCCCGGAATCCGGTCGAGTGGGCCCGGACCCTGAGCCGGGTCGCCCTGGGCAAGTCCGAGAAGTCGCCGTTCGTCGAGGTCACGCGGGGCAAGAAGTTCCGGGTCCGGTTCGACCGGCCGTTTCCCTATGAGCTTGACGGCGGCGCGCGCCCCGCGGTCAGGAAGATGCGGATCAAGGTCCACCCCGCCTCGATCAGGATCTGCGTCCCCGCGAAGGCAGCCGACGGGTCCGTCAACGGGCGATAGGTACTTGCGACCGCAGGCGCACCGCTCCGCAGAGTGCCACAATTCGAACGTGCTTCCAGATTCGGTCGACTCGGCGGATGACCCACTAGAGCAGGACGCTCCTGATCACCCGGTGGACGACCCGGCAATCGTCTCGTGGTTCCTCAGCGAGGGCGACCGGGCCAACCGGGCTACTGACCTCAGGGTCTTCACCACGGGGAACCAGGTCGAGCCGCTGGTGGACGGCCGCAGCTACTTCGCCCGGCTGTGCGCTGAGCTCAGCGCCACCCAGCCGGGCGACCAGGTGTACTTCCTGGATTTCCGCGGCGACCTGGAAGAGCGCCTCGACGGCCCCGGGTCAGAGGTCGGTGATGTGCTGGGCGCGGCCGCGCGCCGCAAAGTCCAGGTGTTCGGCCTGCTGTGGCGATCGCAGCCCAAGGTGATGCAGCAGTCGGAGGAGGCCAACGCGGAGTTCGTCCGGCAGATCGGCGAGGACGGCGGTCAGGTGCTGCTCGATGCCCGGACCCGCCGCGGGGGCAGCCATCACCAGAAACTGGTCGTGGTGCGTCATCCCGGCTACCCGGCCCGCGATGTCGCGTTCGTCGGCGGCATCGACCTGGGGTACAGCCGCAACGACGACTCCGAGCATCTCGGCGACCCGCAGGTGATGGAATTCTCTGAGGCCTACGGCCCGCAGCCGCCGTGGCACGACATCCAGGCCGAGGTACGCGGGCCCGCCGTGCACGACCTTGAGCACACCTTCCGGGAGCGCTGGTACGGCAGCAGCGTCCTGGACCTGCCCAGCCCGGTCCGCCAGCTCTATGACCGCGCGTATCACATGGGCGCGATGACAAGCCGGCCCCTGCCCGAGCCACTCGCCGCGGACGAGGCCCGGCGGGGCAGCCACGCCGTCCAGGTGCTGCGCACCTACCCAGCCCGCGTCCGCCGCTACCCGTTCGCGCCACTCGGGGAGCGGAGCATCGCGCACGCCTACCGGAAGGCGTTCGCCCGGGCCCGCGGCCTGATCTACCTGGAGGACCAGTACCTGTGGTCGCGGCCGGTCGCCCACCTCATTGCCTCGGCCCTGCAGAACCACCCTGACCTGCACGTCATCGCCGTGGTGCCGCGCTACCCGGACAAGGACGGCGCGGTCACCCAGGTGCCCCCGCTGCTCGGCCAGCACGACGTGATACATGCCTGCGCCGTCGCGGGCGGCGACCGTTTCGCCGTCTATGACGTGGAGAACCGCCAGGGAACACCGGTGTACGTGCACGCCAAGGTCGTGGTCGTGGACGACGTGTGGGCGATGATCGGCTCGGACAACCTCAACCGCAGGTCGTGGAGCCACGACAGTGAGCTGTCGATCGCCGTGCTGGACGCCGAGCGGGACACCAGGGAGCCCCGCGACCCGGCTGGCCTGGGTGACGGAGCGCGGACGTTCGCCCGGGACCTTCGCCTGCGGCTGTGGCGCGAGCACCTCGACCGCCGCGACGATGACGTGGCGGACCTGATGGATCCGCGGCAGGCCTTCGCGGCGTTCCAGCGGCAGGCCGCGCAGCTCGCGGCCTGGCATGTCGCTGGCCAGCCCGGAGCCCGGCCGCCCGGACGGGTGGTACCGCATCTGCGCCGCAACCTGACCACCGCGCAGCGGCTCTGGGCCACTCCGCTGTACCGGATAATTTACGACCCGGACGGGCGCCCTTTGCGGGACCGCGTTCGCGGACGGCTCTGACCCATGAGGTCAGCCGGGCGGGCGCGAGCACGCTGACGGGCGGCGGCCGGCCGCCCGATGCGGAGCACCGCGCTGCTCCCGCCGGCCCAGGCGGCCCCGAACAGCCAGCCCGCGACGACGTCGGTGGGCCAGTGCATGCCCAGCCAGACCCGCGACCAGCCCACCGCGCCGGCATACGCAACGGCTCCAGCCCAGATGCCGCGACGCGGCCAGCCGGCCCGGGCCTGGGGGGCGAGGGCCGCGGCCGACGCGGCGGCGAACAGCGTGGCGGCGGTGGTGTGCATGGACGGGAATGACGGGCCGCCGGCCGCCGCGGCCCAGTCCGCCACGTCCGGCCTGACCCGGCTGACCGGCCTGCTGACCCGGATGGCCAGGTAGATCCCGGCGGCCGCGACACCGCCGGCCAGCAGCCCGGATCCGAGGCGCCGGCTGATGCCCTGCGGGCCCTCGGCGGCCACCGTGGCCACGGCGATCAGCGCGGGCAGCACAATCGTGGTGACCCCGCCGCGGGTGACCGCCCGCGCGATGATGATGCTGCCCGGGCTGCGGTGCGACATGACCCAGCGGTGCACGCGCCGGTCCAGGCCAGGCACGGCCGGTCCCCGCCCCGCACGCATCAGCACCCGCTACGAGGCGGCCGGATGAGCGGCGCGGCGCTTCCCGGTGCCCAGCCGCGGAAGCAGGGTCGTGATGACCAGCAGCAGCCACAGGCCGCCCGTCAGCGCACCGGACAGCACATCAGTCGGGTAATGCATCCCCCGGTACAGGCGGCACAACCCGACCACGACCGGAATGCAGAGCAGCAGGCCAGCAGCGATCTGGGGGGCCCGGCGACGGCCGTAGACCCACAGCACCAGAATGGCGATGCTGCCGTAGAGAGCCAGCGCGGCGGCGGTGTGACCGGATGGAAAACTCGACGTCGGCGGGGCCGCGTCCAGCCGGGCCACCTGGGGCCGGGGCCGGTGCACCGTCGCGGTCACGGCCAGGAACACCAGCAACTCCCCCACCATGGCCGTGGCGATGACCCAGGACTCGTACCACCGCCCCAGCCGCCACCGCAAGACCAGCATCATGACGACGGTGACGGCGATGGCCGTCTCGGTCTGGGCCAGTTCGGTGCCGACGGCCGTGACGTCATTCCAGGTGCCGGTCCGGTGCTGAGCGAACCAGACGTCGACACCACGATCGATGGAATGCACCCATCCGGTAGTCACGACGTGGGTCAGGAACAGGCCGATCAACGAGATCACGCCGTACAGCACCGCAGCGCCACCGGCGAGTCGCACGGTGACTGTCTTCCAGCCGCCGACCGGACGCGGGCGCTCCGGCACCACCCGGGCCCGGCTGCGGCGTTTCGGGGCCTGCAGCCGCGCGGACACCGTCAGGCTCCTTCCGGGACTGAGGGCTGACTGGCGTTATGCCGCTTATTTCGTAGCATTCGCACCCTGCTACCCCGGCGGGGGGCGGCCAAGCATGCCAGCGCCGCTGGTCTTGGCCGGCATCCGCGACGGTAAGATGCGCCGTGTTCACCGGATGGCGAGCGTGTTCTTGCTGCTCAGACTTCAGGGAGCCGGCCAGGGCCCGGGAGTGAACCAGCCGACGTGGAGGAACAGGTGGATGTTTCCCCGCATGATGTGCGCGAGGCGCTGGCCGAACTCGGCAAGCTGCGGTTCGGCGAGATGCGCGTGGAGGACGCGCTGCACGAGATCGTCCAGACCACCCACACGATCTTCGACGTGGACGGCGCCGGGTTGATGCTCGCCGATTCCAATCACCACCTGCGTAATGTCGCGGTATCCGACGAGCGGCTCGGGCATCTGGAGGACCTGCAGATACGCCACCAGGAGGGTCCCTGCATCTCCGCCTTCGACGACAAGGAACTGGTCAGCGCCCAGGACCTGGCGCAGGAGGCGCGATGGCCGCTTTTCAGTCAGGCCGCGGTGACCTGCGGGGTGCGCGCCGTGCTCGCCAGTCCGCTGCCGTACAACCAGGATGCCGTGGGCGTGGTCGCGGTGCTGTCAGAAGACCGGCACCCCTGGTCCCCGGAAGGGGAGCTGGCCCTGCTGGCGTTCACCGACCTCGCGGCCCTGCTGATCGCCAGCATGATGCAGGGCGAGCAGCAGTCAGAATTGGCCACGCATCTGCAGGGCGCGCTGAATTCACGGGCTGTCATCGAGCAGGCCAAGGGTGTCCTGATCGGGCAGCAGGGCCTGTCGGCGCACGCCGCCTACCGGCAACTGCGCGATCAGGCCCGGGCGGAGCGGCGCAAGCTGGTCGCGGTCTGCGCCGACCTCGTGCACGGCGCGGCACGCGGCACCTGACGGCTTGCCCCCGGCCCGGCCTGGGGCATACTGGGCTAGTCGTCACGACACCGCCGAGACCCACGCGGTTGTCCGTAGCGTCGATGTTCGTCATCGTGCCCGTCCGGCATCGCGTCGGAGCGGCCCCCTCTGGCGGCAGTCGGCGAGGTTCATTCAGCCACTGTTGACCAGGAGATCTCATGATCATCCTTGGACTGGCGGGCTCCGCGCTCCCGGGAGCCGATAGGTGCGGCGCGGGTGACCCACTGCAGGCCGTCGCCGCTCCGGCCGAATGCGACGACGGCGTGTTGCGGGTGGCCACCCTGAACAGCCCGCCCGGTCTGGCGATTACCGGGGAGATCGATGAGGGCAGCTACCCGGCGCTGCTGGAAACGCTGGCCCAGGTCGCCGGGCACGCCGAGGTTCATCTCAACCTGGCCGGCGTCACCTACTGCGACCTGGCCGGGCTCCGGGCCATCATCGGGCTGGCCGGGGCCGGCCGGGGCCGGCAGGTCGTGCTGCACGACATACCGCCCCGGCTCCGGACAGTGCTGGACATTGTCGGCTGGGACGCCACACCTGGGCTAGTAATAGACGAAGGGACCCCGGCGCTTCGCCTCGTCCCACCGCTATGACCCGCGGAATACCGCGGCTCTCAAGGAGGAGCGATGCCGAGCCAGCCCGGCCGAATCCGGACCAGCCACGCAGGAAGCCTGCCGCGCCCGGAGGACGTGATCGAGCTCAACCACCAGCGGGCGGACGGCAGCTTAACCGACGAAGCGGGCTACCAGCGCACACTCAAGGCGGCCGTGGCAAATGTGGTCGCGCGCCAGCAGGAGACCGGCATCGATCTCGTCAACGACGGCGAGTACGGCCATTCGATGGGTTTCCGCTACGAGTTCGGCCCCTGGTGGACCTACGTCTTCGAGCGCCTGGGCGGGCTCGAGATGGCGGCACCGAGCCAGCTCAAGCCCCCGCCGGGACCTGCCGAGCCCGGTGCGGTCGTCCTGTCGCCTTTCCCCGAGCGCCGGGACTGGGTCGAGTTCAGTGATGCCTACGGCGACCCGGATTCCGGCGTGGCGCTGCCCAACCGCGACTTCAGTACCCCCGTCCCGGTCTGCCGGGGGCCCATCACCTACCAGGGGGGCGAGGCGCTGCGCGGCACCATCGCCAACTTCAAGGCGGCGCTGGGTGATGCCGGACTGACTGAGGGCTTCCTCAATGCGGTCGCGCCTGCGAGCTGCGCGCGCTTCGCCAACGAGTACTACGGCAGCGACGAGGAACTGCTGTTCGCGTGCGCGGACGCGATGCGTGAGGAATACCAGGCCATCATCGACGCGGGGCTGATCCTGCAGCTCGATGATCCGGCCATCGCCGAGAACTGGGATCAGATCAACCCCGCGCCCACGGTCGAGGCCTACCAGCGCTTCACGATGGTCCGCGTCGAGGCACTCAACCACGCGATCCGCGGCCTGCCCGTCGAGCGCATCCGCTTTCATCTGTGCTGGGGCAGCTGGCATGGCCCCCACGTCAGTGACCTGCCGATGGCCGACATCATCGGCATCCTGCTCTCGATCAACGCGAGCGCATACTCCTTCGAGGCCGCCAATGCCCGCCATGAGCACGAGTGGAAGGTGTGGCAGGACGCCGAGCTGCCCGAGGGCAAGGTCATCCTGCCCGGCGTCGTCAGTCACTCGACGAATGTCGTCGAGCATCCCGAGCTGGTCGCCGACCGGATCGTCCGCTACGCGGAGATCGTGGGCCGGGACAACGTGATCGCCTCCACGGACTGCGGGCTCGGCGGCCGGGTGCATCCGCAGATCGCCTGGGCCAAGCTCGGCACCCTCACCCGCGGAGCCGAGCTGGCGTCCAGGCGGCTGTGGCGCTGAGCCGCGGCGCCCGGCCGGCTGGTCAGGCGGGGCCGGTGGTCCGCAGCCGGATGGTGACGTCCAGCTCGCGGAGGCGGGCGAGGATGTCGTCGGTGTACTCGGTGGCGATGTCGGTCAGGACGTAGCCGAGGTCGTCACGGGTGCCGAGCAGCTGGCCCTCGATGTTGGCGCTGTGCTCAGCGAGCAGCTGGTTGATGGTCGCGAGCACGCCGGGCACGTTGCGGTGCAGGTGGACCAGGCGGTGCGTGCCCGTCGCCCGCGGCAGCATGACCCCGGGCAGGTTGACGCTCAGCGATGTCGTGCCGGACGTGACGTAGTCATGCAGTTTCCCGGCGACGAACTCGCCGATGTCCTGCTGCGCCTCCTCGGTCGAGCCGCCCACGTGCGGGGTGAGGATGACGTTCGGCAGGCCGCGCAGTTCCGAGATGAACTCCTCCTCGCGGCTGCGGGGTTCCTGCGGGAACACGTCGACGGCCGCCCCGGCGAGGTGCCCGGACTCGATATGCCGCCGCAGCGCGCCATGGTCAACGACGAAGCCGCGGGACAGGTTCAGGAACAGGCTGCCCGGCCGCATCGCCGCGAACTCCGCCTCGCCGAACAGGCCGCTGTTGCCTGGCCGGCCGTCCACGTGCAGGGTCACCACGTCGGACAGCTCCAGCAGTTCCTCCAGGGTGCCGCAGCGCCGGGCGTTGCTCAGCGCCAGCTTGTCGGCCGTGTCGTAGAAGAAGACGGCCATGCCGAGGTTCTCCGCCAGGACCGACAGCTGCCCGCCGATGTTGCCGTAGCCCACGATCCCCAGGCGCCGCCCGCGCACCTCATGGCTGCCCGCCGCGGATTTGTCCCACTGGCCGGCGTGCATCTGCGCGTTCTTGTCGGTGAGCCGCCGGGTCAGCGCGATGATCTCCGCCAAGGCCAGTTCGACCACGCTGCGGGTGTTCGAGAACGGGGCGTTGAACACGGCGATCCCCCGTCGGGATGCCGCCGCCAGGTCGATCTGGTTGACGCCGATACAGAACGCGCCGACCGCGAGCAGCTCAGGCGCGGCGGCCAGGACACGCGGCGTCACGTGCGTCCCTGACCGGATGCCGAGCAGGTGCACGCTGCCGATCGCGGCGATCAGCTCGTCCTCATCCAGCGCCCGCGCGGCCGTCTGCACCTGGTAGCCGTCCTTGGCCAGGCGGGCTGCGGCGTCCGGATGAATGTTCTCCAGCAGCAGGACACGAATCTGTCCACCCGTGCGGTCCAGCGTCAAGCACCCTTCCCGTTCAGCGGCAGAATGGCCGGTCCCGTGCGTTCTGGCGCGGCACGGACCGCAGGACGACCCCGGGCTGGAAGGCCAGCCACCCCCAGCAGCCTAATCGGCGCCCGCAGCAGGCCGCGGCCCAGGCTGCAGCGGGCTAGCCGAGATAGTTGGCTGAGGCGAGCACCTGCGCCGCGCCGCAGCCGTGGTGACCGGGCAGGCCGATCCCGTCCACCGCCTCGGTGTCCTTCAGGCACGTGTTCCAGTTCCAGTTGAAAGCGCTGTTGCCGATCCGGAACGAGAAGCTGATAACGACATTGAACTCAGTGGCGGACACCCGCTGTGACGCCGCGACATTGGGATGGCCAGCTCCCAGCAGCAGCGTCTTCGGCGGCGAGGGCTCTTTGCTCGGCGCCAGCTTGACGGCGAAATACGGCAGCCACGACTTCAGGATCTCGGTATTCAAGGCCGCGGCCGGGACGGAGACGTGCATGTGGAATGTTTCGTGGCATACCGGGCGGCTGCACGTCTGGGCGTTTTCCGTGGATCCGGTCAGGGTGACATAGATGGTGCGGGTGGCCGAGCTGGCCAGCGGTTTCGACGCCGTGCTGCTGGCCAGCAACTCGACCGTGTAGCGGGTGGCGACGCTCGGGGTCACTGTGAACGCGAACGGCGCGGTGCTGCCCTGCCGGTGCAGGATGACCGAACCGACCGGAACGGGAGCGCGGGAGTAGGGGAACGGCTGTGCGCGCAACTGGGCGACCTCGCCGCTGGTCACGCCCTTGATCACACCGCGCAGCCGGGCACTGGAGTCCTTGCCCCCGCGGTAGACCACGAAGACGTCGCCGTCCAGCGGCGCGAAGTCAGATTTGGCCGATACCGCGAAACTCGCGATCTTGTGACCGTGCGTGCCCGTCAGGGTGACCGCGGCGATGACGCCCCCCACGATCAGGACAACGAGCACGGCGAGCGCGACCGGGACGGCATGGCGGCGGCGGGGCGGCGGGCCCGGCCGGGCCGGGTCGGGCCGGGTCGGCTGAGCCTCGGTGTCATCAGCCGCGCCCGTGCTGGCGCCGGGATCGGTGGCGTCGTCCCGCGAGGCAGGGATATCCCCGTGGATGGTCGGCTCCAGCGCGGCGCCCGGGTCACCCGGCCGGGCGACCCGGGTCGGCGGGTGATCCGGCACCGGGAGCACCCCGGGGCCGGAGTCATACCGGGCCAGGCCGAACGCCGCGCGCAGCGCATCGGCGAATTCCCGGCAATTCGCATAACGATTCTCCGGTGCCTTGGCCAGGGCCCTGGCGAAGACCTGGTCAGTACCCGGCGGGAGGTCCGGCCGCCGGGACGTGAGCAGCGGCGGGGGCTCCGACAGCTGCGCGTACATCACCGCCATGGCCTCGGTACGCCGGAATGGTGGCGCGCCGGTCAGCAACTCGAACGCCGCGCAGGCCAGCGCGTACTCATCGGCCCGCCCGTCCACGGGCTTGCCCTCGATCTGCTCAGGGGCGATGTAGTCCACCGTGCCGAGGAACTGCCCCGCCCCGGTCAGCCCCGCGGCGGACAGCGTGCCCTTGCTCAGCCCGAAATCCGAGAGGTACACGTGATCGGGCCGGCCCGCCCGGGTATCCACCAGCATGTTCGCGGGCTTGACGTCCCGGTGCACCAGCCCGGCACCGTGCGCGGCGTCCAGCGCGGAGGCTACCGGCGAGATGATCGCGGCGGTCTTGGCCGCGGACAGCGGCCCGTCACGGTTCATCATGGTCCGCACGTCCCCGCCGGGCACGTAGCGCATCGCGATGAACAGCACCCCGCTCGCCTCGCCCGCCTCGAAGACCGGGATGATGTGCGGATCGTCGACCGCCGCCGCCGCCCGCGATTCGCGGATGAACCGCTGCCGGAAGCCCTCGTCCTCGGCCAGGGCCGGCGCGAGGATCTTCAGCGCTACCGGCCTGCCCAGCCGCTCATCGCGGGCCCGGAACACCACGGCCATCCCGCCCCGGCCGATCTGCTCCTCCAGCCGGTACCCGGCGATCTGCGAGCCCACGCCGAAGCCAGCCCCGGCCCCGGCCAGGACCCCGCCCTCGTCCCCGGGCACCTGATCGCCCACCACGCCTCCCCCGGTCGCGAGCCTGTCGCGAAGAATTTCCAAGTATCCGAGCCGACCGTGCCCGCCGCAACCACCCTCACTGTGCGTTACCGCGTTCTACCCTGCGATGCTGGCAGGCTGCGGATCCTGGCCGCCTGGCGGCCCGGGCCTAGGCCGTGCTGCGCGCGCTGGTCTCACCGAACATGGCCACGGCGCTGTCCCAGCAGACCGCGCGCAGCCATTCGTCGCCGAGATCCAGCCGGGTCAGCCCGGCGATCTGCCGGGCGTACGGGTGCGGAATGTTCGGGAAATCGCTGCCCAGCAGCACCTTGCCGGCCAGCCCCAGCTCGCGCAGCCGGGGCAGCTGGCCGACCGGGAAGGGTGCCAGCCGATCGAAGAACTCGGTGAAGGCCATGGTCGTGTCCAGCGCCACCCGCTCGTAGCGTTCAGCCAGGCGCAGGAACGGATCGTAGTCAGGCGCGCCCAGGTGGGCCACGATCGCGGTCAGCCGGGGGTGCCGGGACAACAGCGCGGCGAACGGCCCCGGCCCGGTATGGGCCGCGGCGACCGGCGCGTGCCCGGCGTGCACCACGACGG
>CAYPQM010000152.1:7690-17267 GCA_964412845.1 uncultured Streptosporangiaceae bacterium | reverse complement strand
TTTCAGATGTTCGGTTGACTGATACATCGCACTACCCGTTCTGTCCTCGTTGACTGACTACCGATCGCTCAGGCTGCGACGTCGGTCTTGCGGGGGCGCCCGCGTGGCCTCTTCCGGGGCACGACCTCGCCCCGCAGGACGAGCTCACCGCCCCAGACACCCCAGGGCTCCGCGCGCTCCAGCGCCCCGGAAAGGCAGCTGATCCTCGCCGGGCAGCCACGGCAGAGTGCCTTGGCGTCCTCCACGTCATCGGGAGACTCGGCGAAGAACAGTTCCGGGTCCTCCATGCAGGCGAGGTCCCTGTTGCTGCGCGGTGCCGGGATCACTGCCGGGCTCGGGGCGGCCCTCACTGCCGCCTCGCTGGTCAGCGGCGCGGCGGATGCCGCCATCCCCGCGCCGGATCTTCCTGGCTCTAGTGCGGACTCTGCCTCGAACCCCGCCCTGCCCGCTGCTGCGGCGGTGGCGCCGGGCCAGTACATCGGTCCATCCCCTCTCGTCATCCTGCTCGACTGCGGTCTCTCACTCGTCCGACAAAACGGTGGGCCCGGCATGTCAAAGGCCGCGGACCCGACTTCGGGTCCGCGGCCTCCAGGGGATTTCGGCCGGTCTTTCTAGACCGGATCCCAGGAGGCGGGATGCGAACCCATTGCGCTACCGCCAATGGCGGCAACGCGGGTGCCGTGCTGGTACTTCTTCTGGCTGTCCTGCTCCCCGAACGCGAGCGTCTGGCTAGGCGTCTGGCGCATTTCGGGCACAAGAGTGCCTTGGAAAGCGCTCGGGCGCGCTATCGCCAAAATGCCTGTGCCGCGCACTTTTGTGCTGCGGAGCACGGTGGCCCGGACATCGCCCGGCAGGCCGGCATCCAGCGCGGCAAGAGAGCATCCGGCACGCCAGTCGGCGGCCGACCTAGCGTTAGGAAGATTGCTCAGCACCCTGGACACCTCCTTCCGTGGTTCGTCGTGGGAGCACCAGGGACTTGCCAGCCAGCCTAGGCAGCGGGCCCGCCCCGGGGCAACTGTTTTTCTACCAGCATCTTTTGTTTTTCAGCACGCACCGTCGGGACGTGTCCGGATGAGCCCTTCCTGCATCACGGACACCACCAATTCGCCCTCCTGGGTGAAAACTTCGCCGCGAGCGAGCCCGCGCGCGCCCCAGGCATTGCGTGATTCCTGGGCATACAGCAGCCACCGGTCGGCGCGGAACGGGCGGTGAAACCACATCGCATGGTCGAGGCTCGCCCCCGAGGTCCGCCCGTCCGTCCAGGACAGGCCGTGCTGCAGCAGCACCGAGTCGAGCAGTGTCATGTCGGAGGCGTAGGTCATCAGGCAGACGTGCAGCAGCGGATCGTCCGGCAGGTCACCATCCGCCCGCAGCCAGACCATGCTGTGGTTGGACCGCAGGGCGGGATCGCGCTGCGCCTCGTAAGTGACCGGGCCGATGATGCGCAGGTCGATGGGATTGCGGGCGAAGAACTCGCGGGCTTCCGGGCCGATCAGCTTCTCCATCCGTGCTGGCAGTGGGGTGATCGAATCCGGCGGAGCGGCCTCGGGCATCGGTGCGGCATGCGCCGGTCCCGGCTCGAAGCGGTGGAATGACGCGGACAGCGTGAAAATCGTCTTGCCGTGCTGGATCGCGGAGACCCGGCGCGTGGTGAAGGACCTGCCGTCCCGCACCCTGTCCACGATGTAGACCAACGGCACGGTCGGGTCGCCGGGCCTGATGAAGTAGGCATGCAGCGAGTGCACCGGCCGGTCGGCGGGAACGGTACGGCCCGCGGCCACCAGCGCCTGACCGGCGACCTGACCGCCGAAGACGCGCTGCCGCCGGTCATCAGGGCTGCGGCCGCGGAAGATATCGGCCTCGATCTGCTCCAGGTTGAGCAGATCGACCAGGCCATCAAGTGCCTTGCTCATCTCCGCGCATCACCTCCCGCTCCCGACCCCATGACCGGCCCGGCGCCCAGGACGCACCCCGTCGAGGAACCGCGACGCCTGCCGCACCTTGCGCCCGCCGGCCGAGCGCGCAAGCGACCAGGACAGGTATACGCGCTGCCGGGCGCGGGTCACCCCCACGTACAGCAGCCGCCGCTCCTCCTCGACCGCTTCCTCAGTCTGCGCGTGCACGATCGGCAGGTTGCCGTCCGAGAGACCGGGGAGGAAGACCACGTCCCACTCAAGGCCCTTCGCGGCATGCAGCGAGGCCAGCGTCACCCCCTCCATGGCGGGTGCGTGCTCGATGGCCGCGCGATGGCTCAGTTCAGCGACAAAACCAGTGAGTGAGGCGCCCGGGGCAGCCGCGAAGAAGTCCTGCGCGAGCTGGGCGAGCGCTTCCAGCGACTCCCACCGTTCCCGGGCCGCGCCCCGGCCCGGCGGTGCGGCCCGGGTCAGGCCCAGCCCGGCCAGGATGTGCCGCACCTCAGCCGACGCCTGGCCGGCCGCAGCGGCCGCACCGATGAGGCCGCCCGGGTCATCCTCCGGTCCGGCGCCGGCACCGGGCGGCTGCGTGTCATCCCGCGCGGATTTGACCGCGGCCCGGAGCAGCCCGACCGCCTGGCGCACCTCGGCCCGGTCGAAGAACCGCTCCGCTCCCCTGACCTGGCAGGGCACCCCGACGTCGGCCAGTGCCCCTTCAAAGAGCGGTGTCTGGGCGTTGATCCGCACGAGCACCGCGATCTGCCGGGGGGGCACTCCCGCGCTGATCAGCGCGGCCGCGCGGGCGGCCACCGCGAAGGCCTCCGCCTGCTCGTCGGGGTACTCGGTGAACTCCGGCGGCTCGCCCGCTGGCTGCTGGGCCACCAGTGGCGTCCCGCCCAGCCCGGGGCCGGCCTGGCGGCCGGCCTTGAGCTGCGCGGCCAGCGGCCGGGCGCCAGCCGCCCCGGTCAGCTGGTTCGCGAGGGCGACGACCTGGGGGGTGGACCGGTAGTTGCGGACCAGCCGGACCACGGCCGCATCGGGGAACTCGGCGGTGAAGCCGGTGAGGTAGGCCGGGGTCGCGCCGGTGAATGAATAGATCGTCTGCCGCGGGTCGCCGACCACGCATATGTCGTCCCGCTCCCCCGCCCAGCTTTCGAGCAGCAGCTTCTGCAGCGGGTTGACGTCCTGGTACTCATCCACCACGAAGTACCGGTACCTGTCCCTGACGGCGGCGGCGGCCGGGCGGTGCTCGGCGATGATCGCCGCAGTCAGCTCCAGGACGGACTCGAAATCGATCAGGTGCCGCTCCCGGCGCAGTTCCTCGTACGTGGCATACATCCGGGCCATTTTCTCCGGCCCGAGCGGGGGGATCCGCCCCGCTTTGGCGGCGGCCGCAGCGTACTCATCGGGCCGGACCTGGCTGACCTTGGACCATTCGATCTCCGAGGCGACGTCGCGCAGGTCGGCGGGACCCGCCGTGAGCCGCAGCCTGCGCGCCGCCTCGGCCAGCAGGCTGATCTTGGAATCGAGTACCGCCGGGGGGCGCCCGCCCACGGTGCGCGGCCAGAAGTGCTTGAGCTGCCGGAGGGCGGCCGCGTGGAAGGTGCGCGCCTGCACGCGTTCCATCCCGATGTCGGCGCCGCCGAGCTGGCGCAGCCGGCCGCGCAGCTCACCGGCCGCGCGGCTGGTGAAGGTGACCGCGAGCACATGCCCTGGGTCGACCACGCCCGTCCACACCGCGTAGGCGATGCGGTGCGCGACCGCCCGCGTCTTGCCGGTGCCGGCGCCGGCCAGCACGCACACCGGTCCCCTGGTGGCCAGGGCGACCTCGCGCTGCTCCGGGTCAAGGGCCGCGAGCACGGATTCGGGGCCCGGCGGGCTGTCCGGCGCCGGTCTCCGCCCGGCTCCCGCCGCCGCATCCTGATCGCGGCCGACCAGCACGCCGGGCTCAGACTCAGCGTCCACCGCACACCTCCTGTGCGGGCCATCCTCCCGCATGGCTCGGACAGCCGCGTGCGGCCGCCGCCGCCGGGAAGTCGGCGGGCAGTCCGCGCGTTGTCACACTGGGACGTATCCTGAGATGAGGAGACAGCGGGTGTCGCAGCCGATAACGATGTACTCGACGCAGTGGTGCGCTTATTGCCGACGGCTGAAGAGCCAGCTCGCACGGGACGGCATCGATGTCACCGAAGTCGACATCGAGAATGATCCCGAGGCCGCGCGCTACGTAGTGAGCGTCAACGGAGGGAACATGACTGTTCCCACCGTCGTGTTCCCAGACGGGACCGTGATCACTAATCCGTCCGCCGCCCAAGTGAAGGATCGGCTGAGTAAGCTCGCTGTAAATTAATGAATGCAAAGAGTAGTCGAACGACCGCTGAGGCGCAGTCTCGTCCCAGTGAGGAAACCATGTCCCAGCTCAGTTCCGCAGATCGGCGCTCGCCCGGGGAGGTATCGGAAATGTCCGCAGATGAGCGCCCGACGGGCCCGCAAGACGCGGTGGCCCGCCGCACACCTACCGGCTGGCGGGTCGGGGACGATGAGGTGCCCGACCTGACGAGCGCCATGGTGCTGGCCGACCTGCTCGCGGCCGACCTGCCCAGCGAGGAGCAGTGGCAGGCTTCCGCGGCCATGGCGGGCATCCTGCAGGATGCCGCCGCCCAGGCGGCCCAGCCCCAGCCGGCCTCAGGAGGCCACGGGGCGGGAGCCAACGCGACGGCCGCGGATGGCACCGGGGCGCAGGGCGCACGGAAGCGCCGAGCCAGGGCGGGCGGGGCCAAGACACCACCCGCCGACACCGAGCAGCTCAAGGAGACCGTCGCGCAGCTTGAACGGGCCCTGACGGTGCGGGTCCGGGTCGAGCAGGCCATCGGGGTGCTCGCCGAGCGGCACAAACTGCGCCCACGGCAGGCGTTCGAGCTCCTCAGGTCGGCAGCGCGGGCGCGCGGGGCACGGGTCAGCCAGACCGCGGTCGAGGTCGTGGCGAGCGCGACGAACCCGCTGCTGCGGATTCCAGAGGAACTTGCCCGGCAGCCCGAGGGCACCCAGGGCCGCGCGCCCCGGCGCAGCCGAAGGACCCCCTGACAGCGGGCCGGGCGGCGCGCCGCCCGGCCGGCCTGCCGCCCGCCTGGCGGGCTGCTCAATTGCCTGCCCTTGACCAATCTTTGCCCTATCGATAATCCAATTACCTGCTTTCTGTGATCAATTCTTGCCTCCTGCAATGAGATTCTTGGCTTCTCATGCAACCGGAGCGGTCCGATCAGCGAGTCGGATGAGGTGAGGATGGACCGAGCGGACCCAGGCCGTTCTGGCGAGCATGGGCATGGCGTGACCACGGCCTTGGACCATCCGACGTGGACGCCGCCGCTAACCGGCCACCGGCTGGTGGGCGAGCCGCCGGCCGCCGACGCACCAGCCAGCGAAACACTGGCCGGGCCGTCATCACCCGGGCCAGGAAAAACCCGGGCCGCGCTCCGGCGGGCCGCTGCCCGGGCCGCGCTCCGGCGGGCCGCCGCCCGGCCCGCAGCCCGCCACCTGGGCCTGCTGACCGGTTATCTCGTCGCCGGGATCGTGGTGACCTGGCCGCGAGCCAGCTACCTGGCCAGCGGCCGGCTGCCAGCTACCGCCGACACCGCGAGCTACGTCTGGAGCTTCTGGTGGGTGGCGCATCAGGTGACCCACCTCGGAAACCCGTGGTTCACCCGGTACCTCGCCGCCCCGGTCGGCATCCAGCTTGGATTCGACACCCTGATGCCACTCGCGGGCCTGGTGATGACCCCGGTCACCCTCGTTCTCGGTCCGAGTGCAGCCGTCACTCTGCTGGTCATCGCGCTTCCCGGCCTGCTGTGCTACGTGATGTACCGGGTCGCCCGGCTGTGGCTGGCGTCGCAGGCCGGCGCCATCGCGGCGGGCGCCTTCTTCGGCCTGTCGACCATGGTCACCCAGCAGGACTGGTACCACCTGAACATCGCGGCCGGCGAGATCTTCCTGCCCATGGCGCTCGAAGCCGCTGTCCGGCTGCGCCGGCAGCCCACTACCCGGCGGGCGATCATCCTGGGAATGGTGCTGGGCGGCGTTGTGCTGGTGAACCAGGAATCAGCGGTGCTGGCGGTAATCCTCGCCGGGCTGGCCCTGCTGCCGGGGCTGCTGCCGGGGCCGGGCCGCCGCCCGGCCCCGGGCCAGCTGAAGACGGCCGGCCTGGCCGGCCTGACCGCGGCCGTGCTGGGCAGCCCGCAGGTGGTGGCCATGGCGCAGCAGTCACTGGCGGGCGGCACCTCGTCCCGGCCTGGCGTGCTGGCGCACTGGTACGCCACCTACGGGGCCGGGGTGACCACCCTGTTCGCGCCGTCCCCCCGGCTGGCCAGCGCCGGGCTGACCAGTGTGGCGGCCCTCTACCACTACGGGTACCCGGGCGAGGCGGTGCCGACCTTCGGCGTCGCGGTTTCCGGGCTCGCCGTGTTCGGCGCGGTGCTCGCCTGGCGTCGGACCAGCACCCGGCGGCTGGCTGCGCTGTGGGCCGGCGCAGCGGCGCTGGCCCTGGGGGCCACGCTCAGGATCGGCAGCCGGAACTACGTGCCACTGGCCCAGGCGTGGCATGGGGCCCGGCTTTCCGCGGTCATGCCGTACACCTGGCTCGTCCAGGTACCCGGGCTGGCCGCGTTCCGGGAAGCCGACCGGTTCGCGCTGCTCGGCATCGTTCCCGCCGCGCTGCTCGCCGGGCGCGCCATCGAGTGGCTGCTCGGTCACGCCCGGCCAGTCGCTGTCGTGGCGGTCGCCCTCGGCATCCTCGAAGCCGGTTTCTCCGCCACGGGCCCGGTCATGCCCACCACGATGACCGCGCTCGACCGGCCCATCGCGGCCGATCACTCCGGGGACATCGTCGTCGACGTCCCCTACGGCCTGCGCGGCGGACTGCCCGTCTACGGGACCAGGCTCTCGGTGCAGTCACTGCTCATGGCGACCGCCGATGGCCATCCACGGGCGGCCTCGTACACGTCCTGGGTGCCGGCCCCGTCGATCGCCGCCACCGCCGGCCACGAGTTCTATGCCGGGCTGGTCGCGGCCCAGGACGGGCAGCCCCGCTCGGCCGCCCAGCTGGCCCAAGCTCACGACGACGCCCGCCGGATGAGTGTGGGCTGGGTCGTGGTGTGGCAGGCCGCACCCTTGGTCGTGCACTACCTCACCGAGACCGGCTTCCACCCTGCCTACGCAGCAGATGGCGCCGTCGCCTACCGGGGAGGCTCGTGATCGCGCTGGATGACCGGCGGCCCGCAGCCACCAATCCACCGCGATCACGAAAAAGCGCCCCCGGCGGCACCGCGCAGCGGACGCGGCCATCATCTCAGGCGACGTTAGGTTCGCAACCCGCTACGTTGGGTAACAAATGCACCGTGGACGAGGACGGGCTTGCTGTGTCCCCAGGCCGGCTGCTGATCATTGGCGGCGGCGAGGACAAGTGCTGTGGTTCCGGGGTTCTTGAGCGGTTTGTTGAGCTGTGCGGTGGCGGCCGGGCCCGGATCACGCTGGTCACCACCGCCGCCGGCCTGCCGATTGAGGTGCACGCCGAGTACGAGAAGGTGTTCCGCAAGCTCGGCGTCGAGTACACCAGGGAGCTGCGGCTGCGGGGCCGGGCCGACGCCGACGGCGACCCGGCAGCCGCCGTCCTCCGCGATTCGACCGGGGTTTTCATCAGCGGCGGAGACCAGTCCCGGATCCGTGCGCTGGTCGGCTCGCGCACCAACGACATCCTGCGTGAGCGGCTGGCCACCGGGCTCGTCATCGCCGGCACGAGCGCGGGGGCGACCGCCATGGGACGCACCATGATTCTCGGCGGGGAGGGCCCTGATGTGTCGGCGGCCGCGGTGCGGACCGGCCCCGGGCTCGGGCTGTTGCCCAATGTCCTGATTGACATGCATTTCGCCGCGCGCGGCAGGCTGCCCCGGCTGCTGAGTGCCCTCGCGCTGGACCGCGACCAGCTAGCTGTCGGCATCGACGACAACACCGCCATCCTGGTCGAGGGAGATCATTTCGAGGTGCTCGGCACCGGGGTGGCCACGGTGGCCGACGCGGAGGCGTCCACGGTCGTGCACCCGGCAGGCGACTGCGACCCGATCACCCTGTTCGACGTCCGGCTGCACCTCATGCCCGCCGGATGCCTCTTCGACATCGCCCAGCGCAAGCCGTCGATCGGCCCCGCGCACACCAGGTACTGACCTCAGGCGTCCCACCCACCACGAGCGAGTGAGGGAACAGACGTGCGGCTTATCGACCTGCGCCGCCTCAGCGGCCCCAACCTCTACACCGCCCGGCCGGTCACCGTCGCCCGGGTCGAGCTCGACCGGCTGACCGGCCAGGAGACCTCGGACTACCCCGGATTCGCCGACCGCCTCACCTCGATCCTGCCCGGGCTGGCCGAGCATCACTGCGCGGCCGGCCGGCCCGGCGGCTTCCTGGAGGCGATGGCCCGCGGGACCTACTTCGGCCACGTCACCGAGCACACCGCCCTGGAGCTGTCCGCCCAGGCCGGCCGCTGCGTGCACTTCGGCCGCACCGAATGGGCCGGCGCCGACGGCCGTTACGACGTCATCATGGAGTGCCCGCGTGACGAGCCCGAGGACTCGCCGGTCCCCCTGGACCTGCTGCGACTCGCCCTGCGCCTGGTCACAACCCTTCTTTCCGAACGCTCCGTCCCGGCAACTCCCGACCTGCAAGCCATCTCCCGGGTAGTCGCTGAGTCGAACCTGGGGGTGAGCACGGCCGCGCTCGCCGCCGCGGCGCGCAAGCGCGGCATCCCGGTCCGCCGGACCGCCGACCTGAGCATGCTGCGGCTCGGCTACGGCTGCCATCGCCGGCTGCTGTGGGCCGCGCTCACCGAGCAGACCTCCGCGGTCGGGGTGGACATCGCCGCGGACAAGGTCCTGGCCAAGAAGCTCATGGCGGTCGCCGGGATCCCGGTGCCCGAGGGCACGGTGGCGACCAGCCCGCAGGAGGCAGCCGAAGCGTTCACCATGATCGGCAAACCGGTCGTGATCAAGCCCAGGTACGGCAACCACGGGGCGAACGTGACCATAGGGGTGACCTCGGCGACCGACGCCGCCGAGGCCTACCGGCGGGCCGGCGTGACCGGGCCGGAGGTTGTCGTGGAGGAATATGTTCCTGGAACTGACTACCGGATCCTGGTCGTCGACGGGCGGATGGTCGCTGCCGCCCGGTTGCGGCCGGCCTCCGTGACCGGGGACGGCGGCCACGACATCGAGTCACTCGTGGCCCTGGCCAACGCCGACCCGCGGCGCGGCGAGGGGCACTCCCGGCCACTGACCCGGATGGTGCTGGACCGCCATGTGCTCAGCCACCTGGCCGGCCACGGGCGCGGCCCGCGGACGGTGCCGGCCGCCGGTGAGGTCGTCACGCTGCGCCGGAACGCCAACCTGTCCACGGGCGGGACCAGCATGGATGTCACTGACCTGGTGCACCCGGACGTGGCCGCCATGTGCTGCCGCGCGGCGGCTTCAGCCGGGCTGGACGTGTGCGGCGTCGATGTCCGGCTGGCCGACATCGCCGCCCCCATCGTGAGCGGGTCGGGGGGGGGGGCGCCCCCGGCCCCGGGGGGGCCCGCGCCCGCGGCGGGGGGCGGGGCGGACCCCGGCACCGGGGGGCGGGGGGGC
>CAYPQM010000152.1:6271-7680 GCA_964412845.1 uncultured Streptosporangiaceae bacterium | reverse complement strand
GCCGTGTGGGGGGTCTAGGCCGGCGTGCCCGAATGCGCCCCCCCCCTGGTGGGGGGGGGGGTCGACGGCCCCCCGGGGTCCGGGGGGGCCCCCTCGACCGGGGCGGTGATCGAGCTCAACGCGGCACCGGGGCTGCGGATGCACCTCGAACCCAGCGCGGGACGGCCCCGGGATGTCGCGGGCCCGATCATCGACCGGCTGTACCCGCCGGGCGCGCCCTCGCGAATCCCGATCGTGGCCGTGACCGGGACCAACGGGAAGACCACCACCGTCCGCATGATCGGCCACATCCTGGGTCAGGCCGGGCTGCACGTCGGCATGGCCACCACGGACGGCGTCTACTCCGGCAGCCGCCTGGTCTACCGCGCGGACGCCTCAGGCCCTCGCTCCGCGGAGATGGTGCTGGACGATCCCAGGACCGAGGCCGCGGTCCTGGAGACCGCGCGCGGCGGGATCGTCCGGCGGGGTCTCGGCTACGACCGGGCCGACGTGGCGGTCCTCACCAACATCACCGCCGACCACCTGGGCATGGACGGCATCGACGATCTGGACGACCTGACCAGCATCAAGGTGCTCGTGGCCGAGGAGATCCAGCCGGGGGGCACCCTGGTGCTCAACGCCGACGACCCGCGGACGGCCGCCATCGCCGGACGGCCCGCCGTGCGCGACCGCAATCCCGTGGTCAGGTTCTTCAGCCTGTCGCCGGGCAACCCGGTCATCGCGGCGCACCGGATGAGCGGCGGGATCACCTGTGAGCTGCGGCACGGCCAGCTGGTCGAGACCAGGGGGGCGCAGGAGACCCTGCTGCTCGACGTGGCGGACCTGCCCGGGTCGTTCGACGGCTCAGCGTCGTTCCTGGTCGCGAACGCGCTCGCGGCGGCGGCGGCGGCCCGCGCCCTCGGGGTGAGCGTGAAGGACGTCAAGCGGGGGCTGAGCACGTTCACGCCGGTTGAGGCCAACCCGGGCCGGGGCAACATCTTCGAGCTGGCCGGCCGCCCGGTCGTGCTCGACTACGGGCACAACGCGGCCGCGCTGGCGGCCATGGGGCGGCTGCTGCGCGAAGCGTGGCCCGGCGATCCCGTCGCAGCGATCACCCTGCCCGGCGACCGGCGGGACGACCTGGTGACCGAGACCGCCGCTGCGGTCGCCGCCTGGTTCGGCCGGGTTGTCGTCTACGAGGACGCTGACCTGCGCGGCCGCTCCCCCGGCGAGATGACCCGGCTGATCACCGCCGCGCTGCGGCAGGAACGGCCCGGGGTGACGATCGTGACCGCCCCGGGGCCAGCCGAGGCACTGCACTCCGCGCTGACGCTGACCTCCGGGCCGGCCGATCCGGTCCTGTTCATCTACGAGAAACTCGACCCGGTGCTGGCCCTGCTCGGCTCACTCGGTGCCGTACCTGCCCGCGT
>CAYPQM010000152.1:0-6171 GCA_964412845.1 uncultured Streptosporangiaceae bacterium | reverse complement strand
GCCCGCGTCAGCCCAGTACCGCGAGGACCTGCCGGGCCATGGCCCGCTCACCCAGCGCGTTCGGGTGCACCGGGGCGGCGGGCGAGGTGGGCACGATTCCCTCCACCCACCTGGTGCCCGGCGCCTGGCACACGTCGTGGCCGATGCTGTCCGTGTAGGTGTTCACGTAGGTCGCCCCGTGCGCGGCGGCCGCACTGGCGAGCATGCTGTTCAGCCGCATCTCGACGCCACGCAGGTAGACCACGTCACCGTGGGCGACAGGCACCAGCGGCCAGCAGCCGTGGCCGGTGTTGGGCAGCACCACGGGGTAACCGATGACCAGGATCCGCGCGGCCGGCGCACGCTGGTGGATCTCCTGGAGGACCGCCGCCACCTTGGGCGCGGTCCGCGCGACATTCAGGGCCAGCCGGTCGGTACCGCCCGAGGTGTAGTGCTTCTGGCACGGCGAGCCGAACGGGTTGATGAAGCTCAGCGCGCTGCACGCGATGACGACGTTGGCGAAGTCGAGGTCGTTGCCACCGATGCCCAGGGTGACCAGTGTGGTGGCCGGGCTCAGCGCGTTCAGCTCGGGCGGGTTCGTGCCGAGCGTGACCGACTGGGGCGTGCTCATGTCCGCCGTGGTGGCGCCGGCGCAGCTGACATCGGTGAACGAGGACACGCCGAGCGAGGCGGCGACCAGCGACGGGTAGTTGTGACTGGACCGAAGGCAGTCGACTGGTGCCCCGTGCTGGTCCGGGATGAGCGGCCCGGACGTGAAGGAGTCGCCGAGCGAGGCGTAAACCGGCCCGCTGGCGCTCGCCGCGGCCGGGATGAACGCAGCCAGCAGAGCGCCGGCGGCCACGATCGCGCCCGCCGCCGCGGCGCGGCGCCCCCGGGCCCGGATCCCCGGGCCGCTCAGGCCAGCACGGCGGACCCGGCCCGGGCTGCGGTGGCGGCCACGGCTCGCGAGGGCCCGCGAGCCGTGGCCAGTTCTGAGGTGCGCGGCGAGGGCCACGCGGCCGCGGGAAGGGTGATCACCAGAGGGCTTCCGATGCGCTGCTGCGGAGCGCGGCATGGGCATGCTCCTTCGCGCAGGCTACTGGCCGGTAATCGCATGATTAATCGGAAATTACGCATGGTCAATAGTTTGATGCACTCTGTGACAGGAGAGCCTGAAGTTGCTGGCCCATCCCGGTGTGCGGCCAGATCGCCGCCCAGTGGAAGAGTTGTGCGGGAACCTGCGGATAACGCCCGGTCAGGCCGCTGGCGGAACGCCGAGCACGGCGTGCACCTGCTCAAGCAGGGCCTGGGCCGTGAATGGCTTCTCGATAAACGCCGCTGCCCCGTCGCGGGGGCCAGGTGCATCCAGTACTCCGGCGCTGCCGCCGGACATGTGCAGGACACGCAACCCGGGCCGCAGTTCGGCGGCGCGCCTGGCCAGCGCGGACCCGGACATGTCCGGCATGACCGAGTCGGTCAGCAGCAGCCGGACGTCCCGCGAGGACGCCAGGGCCAGCGCTTCCTCGGAGCCGCGCGCCTCGCAGGTGGCGTAGCCGTTCCCGCGCAGAATCCGCGACACGACCTGCCGGACGGAGGGCTCAGCATCGGCGACGAGGATCATCTCCCCGTTGCCCTGGATGCCGGCTACCGCACCAGGTACCGGGCCGGACGACGCTGGAGCGGCCGCGCTGACCGCGGGAAAGTAGACGTGGAAGGTAGTGCCGATGCCTTCCGCAGAGTCGACACTCACGCTGCCACCGGCCCGGGTGACGATGCCATAGACGGTGGACAGGCCCAGGCCGGTGCCCCGGCCCAGCGGCTTGGTCGTGAAGAACGGGTCGAAGATGCGGGCCACCACCTCCTGGCTCATACCGATCCCGGTATCGCTGACGGTGAGTTCGACATAGCGGCCAGGACTAACGTCCGGATTCAGGCCGGTGCGCCCCGCGCCGAATTCCGCCCGGGCGGTGCCGATCGTCAGGATGCCCCCCAGGGGCATGGCGTCGCGGGCGTTGACGGCCAGGTTGAGCAGCACTTGCTCGACCTGGCCACGGTCAGCCTCGATCGTCGGCAGTATCGCCGCCGTGTCGAATCGCAGCTCGACCTGCCCCCCCACGCTGATGGACAACAGGCCTTGAATATCGGCAATGATGGTGGCCAGGCTGAGCGCCTCCGGCCGGGCGGGATCCCGCCGGCTGAAGATGAGCAGTTGCTTGGTGAGCCGGGCGGCGCCCAGCGCGGCCGCGCTGATCTGCTCGACGTCGGCCAGCACCGCGGGCCGGTCAGCCATCCCCTCGGCGACCAGCCCCGCGTAACCCACGATGACGCCCAGCACGTTGTTGAAATCATGAGCGATCCCGCCGGCCATCTGGCCCACGGTCTCCATCCGCTCGGACTGGTGCAGCCGGGCCTCCATCGCGCGCCGCCCGGCGTTCGCGTGGTTCCGCGCGGTCATGTCCCGGGCCACCGTGGACGCGCCGACCACCGCGCCACCCGCGTCCCGGATCGGCGAGACGGCAACCGACACGTCGATGAGAGTTCCGTCTTTGCGGAGACGTACGGTCTCGAAATGCTCGACCTGCCCGCCACGCCGGAGCCGGCCGAGGACGGGCTCCAGTTCGTCCGACTTCTCCGGCGGGATAAGCACTGACATATCCCGCCCGATCATCTCGTCCGCGGCGTAGCCATACATCGCTGACGCCCCGGCATTCCAGCTGGTGATGACCCCGTCGAGCGTCTTGCCGATAATCGCGTCGTCTGACGACTCAACGATCGCCGCCAGGCGCGAGGCCACCTCGCTGTCACCGCCGACGGCGAGACCCGAGCCCATATTCCCCATGGCCCCCCCGAAGCACCAGTCACGCACATCTCTACGCAGAGTAATTATACTGTGTCATATTGTTACGGAAGCCGTCAACGTCCCCGCACTGAAGGAGGTGCGCGGCGCGGGAGGATGCCAGCCGTCAGGCGGCGGCGGCCTGCGGCTGGGGGATCCGCACGCCCGCGTGGGCCCAGGGGCGGGTGAAGCCGACCGGGGACCGGTCGGTGTAGCGCGCGATCCGGATCGGGAAGCCGGTGGCGTACGCCTCGATCATCATGCCCTTGCCGATCACCAGGCCGACATGGCCAGGGGCGGCGACTGTGCCATCGGAACCCACGAAGAACACCAGGTCACCGGGCTGCGCCTGGCTGGCTGAAATTCTCGGGCCCCAGGCGAACTGCTCCTGTGAGGTGCGCGGGATGTTGATGCCGCCCGCCCGGTAAGCCATCATCATCAGGCCGGAGCAGTCGAAGGCGTCCGGGCCGGTGCCGCCCCACAGGTACGGCTTGCCGAGCTGCCCCTGGGCGAAGGCGATGATGCCGGCAATCGTCTGATTGGGCGGCGCGGCCTGCTGAGCACTCGTCAGGCAGTCAGGTGCGCTCATCGAGTTCACCTGACTGACCAGGAAACCACCGCTGCTGTAGATGCCAGCGAAGAAGAGGACCGCCTGGACGTAGGACTCCAGGTGGTTGTAAGCGAAGATCGCGCCGCTGACGTTGCCCTGGACACCATGGGCGACGAGGTATTTCGCGGCCCCGGCGATGGCGTCCGCAGGCTCGTACACGCTGGCCACGCCATCGCCGTTGCCATCCGTCGCCACCCCGCTGACCTTCTCGGATGCCGGATGGACCGGGGCTCCGCCCCAGGTGTCGCCCGCCGCGCCGCCGATGCCGATCTGCATCGGGCCCGCCGCGCCGAACGCGTTCGCCCCGCTGTGCACGCCCGGCAGGGTGGACCGGCCGTCGCTGGACTCGACTTCACCGATCCCGGCGAGCACGGCCCACGGCACCCCGTACCGGCTGCCGGACTCCTTGAACAGGGCCAGGTAGTTGGCCGGGATGGAGTTGTGGGCCGTCGTGCTCACCGCTGACTGCGGGGCGGACCCCGCGGTACCACCCGAGCAGTTGTTCCCGGCGGCGAAGAACATGCTGCCGCCGCCCACTGCCGCCATCGGGACGAGGGCCAGGGTCATCACGAGCAGCACCGCACCGCCGATCGCGGCCACGGCCGCCACCCGGCCCGCGCTGGGGAAGCTCGGCTGCCAGTTCAATTGTTCCCCGCCGACGCCAACTCGATGTCGGTCACCTGCCAGTTCGCGCCGCTCGCGGTAACCGTGACGGCGTACTGCCCGGACATCTGACTTCTGCCCTGACTGGTGCTCATCGCCTGCTTGATCGTCACCACGAAGGTCAGGCTCGACGTGCCGAACGCGCGCAGCGAGTTGATCACCGCCGAGCCGCTGGACACCTGTTTCTGCTGGGTGCGTTGCACGGCCACGCCCGGTGCGGCGTAGCCCTGGGCCAGCGTGGCACTCAGCTGGCTAGTGATCAGGCTCCGCATCCGGGCCACGTAAGCGGCCGCATTCTCGGTATAGGAGAAGGTCCCGTAGTCCGCACCGAACTGCTGCGTTACCCCGGCCGCGGAGCCCAGCTCCGCCTGGCTGAACGGGAGCCACCGGTAGATGTTGACCGCCCCCGACCCGGTTGCCGCGGGCGACGCGGACGCGCTGGCGGGCGGTGCACTCACCGACGCGCGGGGCACCGCCTGAGCCTGCTGGGTGGCCCGGGCCGGCTGGTGCCGGGCCGTCCGCACGCCGGGAATCAGCAGGTACGCACCGAGCGCAGCAAGAGCCACGACAGCCGCGATGAAGGCCAGCCGCCGCTGGGTCTGGGTTAGTTCCACGAGCGGACCTGCTACTTCTTCCGCCGGACAGGACGAAGCCAGAACGGGCCGGCCTGGTCGGTCCCGCCCGCCCCGGACGGCCCGGTCCCGGCGGATCCCTGACCTCCGCCCGGCCCGGACTGCGCCGACCCGCGCGGGGGCGCCTGGCCGGCGGCCCGGCCCGGGCTGCCGGAGGACCCTGAGCCGGAGTGGCCGCCGTTACCGGATGACCGCGGACCTGGGCCCGGGCGAGCAGCCGGGGCGCTATCGTGCGACGGCCCCGGTGCGGCCGGCCGGGGCGCACCGCCGTCCCGCGACGACCCGGGCGCCGCCGTGGGCCACAGCGGCCGGCGGGGGGCCGCGCCAAACTGCGCTGGTGCGGCGGAAGACGGCCCGGCCGACGACCCGGACGGCGCGGCTGACCCGCCCGCGCGGGGGCCGCCGGCGGTGCCCTCGCGGGCCCGGCCTGCGGCCGTGCCCTCAGCACTGCGAGACCAGCCGGTCGGCGACTGCCCGTTGCCGCCGCTGCGCGACGGCAGGTCGAGCGGCGGCGCCGCCCGCGTGGTGCCATCCGGGCTGACCGCCGCCCTGACCCGGCCACGCAGTGTTGATCCTGGCCGGCCGCCAGTGCCCTGAGATGTCTCGTCGAGGCCGCCGCCCGCCGGGCCGGGGGTATGCACGTACCCCTCTTCGCCGGGCGGCCCGCCACCGGCGGCTGACGCTCCTGCGGCCGCACCGACACCGCCCCCCGCGGCCACCGCCACCTGGGCCGCGAGGCTCGCTGCCTGCGCGGGATTGCGCCGGGCCCACCGCGCCGCGCGGTAGGCGGCGAACCCGGGCACGCCCACGGTGGCCGCGTCCACTGTGTTCCGGCGCGCGGCACTGCCGGCCTGCCCGAGGCTGGCATCCGCCCGGTCCCGCGAGCCGACCACCCCGTACCCGACGGCGGAGAACAGGTGGACGAACGGCTTGCGGTAGATGAACACGGCCACTGTGACGAGCGCGATCATAAGAATCTTCAGCGCCCAGGGCAGAGTCGCGTCGCTGGTGCCCATGATCAGCGAATAGGCATAGAGCAGCACGCTGAGCACCAGGGCGACGGCCGCCTGTTTCAGCAGGACGCCGATGAGCATCTCGACCCAGCGGATCGCGACGACCCGGCCGAACCCGGGATGGGTGCCCACGATGAGGAAGAACGGGCCGACCACGAGAAGCAGCAGGAAACCGAGCTTCAAGATGATCAATGTGATCGCGATCAGCAGCACGAGGAGACCCGCGATGAGCGCGGCGAAGATCGACGCGAAGGCGATCTCCAGCCGGGTGGTCCACTGCTTGCCCTGGAACAGCGAGTAGACGTCGGGATCGTTCTGCTTGATCGCGTTCGCGATGCCGGCGTACGCGTTCTCCTTGGCCTGGATCACCGCCGGCGTGGGTTTCTCGTCCGCCGCGACCGCCTGGGCCCAGAGCAGTTGCCGCCCGTACGCGTTCAC
>CAYPQM010000151.1:0-17341 GCA_964412845.1 uncultured Streptosporangiaceae bacterium | reverse complement strand
GGTAACTGGGCCCGGCCCGGAGCGTCCTGTTGGATCCCTGGGTCCGCACCACGAGCGCCGGAGCGGTATCGGCGGAAACAGCGCGCTCGACTGTCATCTCCTTAATATAAAGGGCCTCGCTGCCAGGGACGATGCTCCTGTGGCGCGGTTTCTCGGTCATTCGTCCGGGGCTCAGCGTGAGTATTGTTGACATGCGCTGGATCCCGCCGGCGGCCGGGCCGCATCGGCCCGGGTGCCCGGGCCATTTCACCACTCAGTTGCCGGTCAGTTGCCGGTCAGAACAGCAGGGAGCTCGGTGCTGGCGGCCGCCGAACCCTCCTGGGCCGGGCCGTCGCGGGTCAGCCCGGCATCCTGACCCGGCTGGCCGGCCAGGTCGGCGACAGGCTGGCCGGCCAGCCCGGCCAGCAGCCCGGCGATGTCGGCCGCCGCGCTCGGGCGGGACAGCCCGGCCGCCGCGACCCGCATGGCGGCGAGGGCGGCCGGATCGCGCCGCAGCCAGGCGACTTCGGCCACCAGGTCGCGCGGCTTGGGCGCGTACCTCCCGGCACCCGCGCTCACCACGAACTCGATGTTGCCTTCCTCCTGCCCGGGCACGCACGTGGTCAGCACCAGGGGGGCGGCGCAGCAGGCGGCCTCGGCGATCGTGCCTGGGCCCGCCTTGCCCGCGACCACGTCAGCGCAGCGCAGCCAGTCGGCCATGTTGCCGACAAACCCCTGCACGGTCAGCCGGCCGTTGGCCCGCCGGGCCCGGCGGGCCAGCTTGCGCTGCAGCCTGAAGTTGCGGCCGCAGATCACGGCCACGTCAACATCGTCGAGGTGCCTGAGGATGGCGGCAGCGCGCCGGTAGATGCCGCCGGAACCCTCCGCGCCGCCCGTCATCACCACCAGGAACCGCTGCTCGTTCAGGCCCAGCGACCGACGCAGGGCGCGCCGCTGGTCTGGCTGCGGTGGAGCACCGGAGAACTCGGCGGCGACCGGGAGCCCGATCTCCACATAGCGCCCTTCCGGCATACCGTCCAGCGCGCAGCACCGGCCGACCGGGGCGGACGGCACGATGACCTGGTCGACCGCGGCGTCCCGCCACCACAGGTGCGCGTTGACCAGGTCGGTGATGACGGTGATCACCAGCACGCCCGGTGCGCTGCGGTCGCGGGCGCGCACGGCGGGCACCGCGGTCATCGGGTGGAAGGCCACGATCACCGCTGGCCGGTGTGCGGCCACCGCATCGGCCACGCTGCGATAGGCGGGGGACAGCAGGGTCCGGCGCGCCCAGCGGAGTTGGCGCGGCGAGCTCACACCACGCCAGAGGATGCCCCACAGCCATGGGGTCAGCCGGATAGCGGGGGCGTACAGACCCATCAGCCAGCGCAGCCGGAGCGGTGCACCGCTGCCCCGCAGCGGGTCGCAGATGACCGTGGCGAACCGCCCGGGGCAGGCGCGGTCGAGTGCCTGGCCGACGGCCTGGGCGGCGCTCCGGTGCCCGCCGCCGGTGTCGCCGATCAGGAAGAGCAACGGCACTGGTGTTTTCCCGGTTCTGGTCACCGCGGCGAGTCTCCTGGCCCGGCCGCCGCCAGCAGGCCGTACAGCGATTCCCAGTCCGCCAGCCAGCGGTGGCATTCGTGGCCGCCGATGATCCGCAGGCTCTCCCCGGCCATCGCGGCCCGCAGCCCCGGATTTGCCACGAGGATGTCCAGGTAGGCCGCGATCTCGTCGCTGCGGCCCGGCGCGGCGAGGAATCCATTGTGTCCGTGGGAAACCAGTTCGGCGAGCGCGTAGCGATCGGCGGCGACAACGGGCAGGCCGGTCGCCATCGCCTCCATGGTGGTGAGGCTCTGCAGTTCCGCCTCCGAGGTGATGGCGAAAACATCCGCCAGCCGGTAAAGGCCACGCAGGTCGGGGCCAGGGACGAAGCCGAGGAACCGGACCCGCCCGGTCAGGCCGAGCCGCCCGGCCCTGGCTCGCAGACCAGCCTCATCCGGGCCGGTGCCGGCGATGGCCAGGTACGCGTCCTGGGTCAGCCGGGCCACCGCGTCCAGCAGCACGTCGAGGCGCTTCTCCGGGCTCAGCCTGCCAACCGACAAGATCAGGGGCCGGCCGGCGGCCAGGGCGTAGCGGGCCCGGATGCGCTCATCGGCCGGTCCCGGCGAGTACCTGCGGAGGTCGATGCCGTTCGAGATGACCCGGGACGGAACCCGGAGCCCACGGTCGCGCAGTAGTCGCAGGGCGGTCGCGGTGGGCGCTGTGACATGGCTGCATCTGTTCGAGAACCCCACGATGTAGGAGTAGAAAAGCGCGTCGAATACCCGCGGTTTCGGCTCCGCGGAAGGCCGGACATTGACCGGCAGGTAATGATTCGTATACACCACGGGTATCCGCAGCTTGCGTGCCCTGACCCAGGCCATGACGCCGAGCGTCACCGGGGAATGGATGTGGATGACATCGGGTGCGAACGCGGAGATGAGGGTGCGGGCGGGAACGCACGCCAGCCGCATGCCGTCATACCAGGGCCACGGCACCGAGCCCTGGTAGTGCACGCTGACCCTTTCTTCCGCCTCCTGCCTGCCGCGCCGGCCCGGGCTCGGAGCCAGCAGCGCGACGGAGTGCCCGCGCTCGGCCAGGCCCAGCGCAAGCGCCCGGGTGACGCTGGGGACACCGCCCACCATGGGGGCGTACTGGTCGGTGACCACCATGATGCGCATTAACGGCAACTCATGACCCACCGGCGCCGCGGTCAACGCCGGGCCCGGCGGACATACAACCACACTGCGAGCGGCGCCAGTGCCGCGATCAAGGTCACCGACCAGAGCGCCGAGGCCAGCTCCGGGTGCTGCATGGGCCAGGAATGAATGGCCGCCGCGGGGTCTGGGTTGCCCAGCAACTGGCGGCAGGCCGCCGCCAGCACGCTGATCGGATTCCAGTCCGCGACATCACGCAGCCAGGGAGTCAGCCGGGCGGTGGAAATGAACGCGTTGGAGGTTAGCGACAGGGGCACGATGACGGTCAGCCCGACCGCCTGGGCCGATTCCGCCCCCCGGGCCAGCAGCCCCACGCATGCGCCCGCCCATGCGGCGGCGTAGGCGAAGAGCAAGGCCAGCCCGGCCGCGAGCAGCACGTCGCCGGGTCCGGTGTGGATCCGCCAGCCCACGATGAGCCCGCTCACCGCGGTGACCAGGGCAGCGGCCAGGGTCATCACGAGATCGGCCAGGGTCCGGCCGGCCAGTACGGCCGCGCGCGACATCGGGAGCGACCGGAACCGGTCGATGAGCCCGGTGGACAGGTCCACCGCCAGGCCGATGGCCGCTCCCTGAGCGGTGCCGCCCATGTTGATGGCGAAGATGCCCGCGATGAGGTACTCCCGGTAATTTCCATGTCCTGGCAGGATGATGGCCCCGTTGAACACATAGCTGAACAGCAGCACGAAGATCAGCGGCTGGACGGTGACGTTCAGCAGTTGCTCCGGGGTGGTGCCGATCCGCGCCAGGGTGCGCCAGGTCAGCACCCGTACGTCGGTGAGCGCCCAGCGCAGGCACTGCAGCCTGGCCCGGACTGTCCGCGGGATGCCTGTGGCGGCCGGCGGACCGGGCTGGCCCGGTTGCGGGACGGCGGGAACCCGCACCCCGGGCGGGTTCCCGGTGATGGCGCTCACGCGGCCCGCTCCCCGGCCGGTGCGCCCGCGGCCAGCCCGTCGCCGGGGGCCAGGCCCTCATCCGGCGGCAGCACGGATCCAGGCGGCGGCTCTGGCCCGGGACTGGCTTCCCGGCGGGTCAGCGCGTGGAAGACATCGTCGAGGGATGGCCGCCGCAGCGCGATGTCGTCCACGTCGATCCCGGCCGCGTCGAGAGCCCGGATCACGTAGGTAACCAGCCCGGTGCGCGGGACGACCGGCACCTCCAGGCGGCCCGCACCGGGCAGCCGGCGGACCGGGCCGGCCGCGTGGCCGGACAGGATCTCAGCCGCCCGGGTCAGCGAAGCGGCGGCCGGCAAGGCCAGCCGCAGGTGGGTGGGGCCGACACCGGCCTTGAGCTCGGCCGGGGTTCCCTCGGCCGTGACCCGGCCGTTGTCGATGACGCAGATCCGGTCCGCGAGATGGTCGGCCTCCTCCAGGTACTGGGTCGTCAGCAGCACGGTGGTGCCTGCGCCGACCAGATCGCGGATGATGCCCCACAGGGTCAGCCTGCTGCGCGGATCGAGCCCGGTCGTCGGCTCGTCCAGGAACAGGACGCCGGGCCGGCCGAGCAGGCTGGCCGCGAGGTCGAGCCGGCGCCGCATTCCGCCGGAGTAGGTGCGCACCGGACGCCCCGCGGCCTGCTCCAGGTCAAACTGGGCCAGCAATTCGGCCGCCCGGCGCTTGGCTTCGCGCCGCGGGAGCCGGCTCAGCTCGCCGATCATGACGAGGTTGGACCGGCCGGTCAGGCACTCGTCAACCGAGGCGTACTGCCCGGACAACCCGATGCGCCGGCGCACGGCGGCGCCGTCCGCCCGTACATCGTGGCCAGCCACCCGGGCCCATCCGGCATCCGAGCGCAGCAGGGTGGCGAGTATCCGCACCGCGGTGGTCTTGCCGGCCCCGTTGGGCCCGAGCAGGCACATCGTGGTCCCGGCCGGGACACTCAGGTCCAGTCCGGTCAGCGCCTGGGCGGAACCGAATGACTTGGCGAGCCCGCGGGCTTCGATCATCAGTGGTGCATGCACAATGGTTTCCCTGCCGGAACGGACGGTGGCCTGGTGCCCGCCGCGGTCTGGCCGAGCCCGGCCCTGGGGGGCGCCCAGCTGAACAGCGGAGCGGACATATGGCTAGCGGTCGTCGCTCGATCCTCATCGACGCACGGGTGAACGGGCTGCCGGGCGCGCACGGGATCGCCCGGTCGGTGATGAAACTGGCCGCGCACATGCCGCAGGGCGACGATGGCCTGATCCTGCGCGTGCTCGTCAACCCGGGCCGGGCGCAGCTCTTCCCGCTGTCGGAATTGCCGCCGCATGCCGACGTGGTCAGCACCGAAATCACGCTGGGTGCGGTGCACCGCTGCTGGGAACTGGCCCGGCTGATCCGCGCGGCCGGCGCGGCGGTGCTGTACGTCCCGTACCCGACGTTCACCCCGTTTATCCGCCCGTGCCCGCTGGTGGTGACCATTCATGACTGCACGATCGAGAGTGACGTGGGCTTCGCTGGCGGCTGGCATCGCCAGGCCGGGCTGAAGCTGGCGACCCGGACCGTGCTCCGGCGGACCGCCGCGACGACGGCGCCCACCCTGGCCAGCCTGGCCGAGATCCGTCAGCACTATCCTTCCGCCCCGCATCCGACGCTGGTGCCGAACGGGGTCGACATCAGGCAGTTCGGCACGGTCAGCGCAGCCGCGGTGGCCGCTGCCCGCCGTCACTACCGGCTGCCTGACCAGTTCATCCTCACGGTCGGCGCGCACCGGCCGCACAAGAATCATGAAGTCTTGGTCCGCGCGCTGGCGGCGCTGCCCGCAGACATGTCACTGGTCATCGTGGGCTACTTCGATTCCAGCTTCCCGGACCCGCTGCCCCGGCTGATCGCCAGGATGGGGCTGGAGTCCAGGGTGCGGCTTGTGCCGGAAGTGGCTGACGAGTGGCTGCCCGCGGTGTACCGGGCCGCGTCGGTGTTCGCTTTTCCCTCGCTCGCGGAGGGGTACGGGCTCCCCGTGCTTGAGGCCATGGCGGCGGGCCTTCCCGTGGTGGCGAGCGACATTCCCGCGCTGGCCGAAGTGGCCGGATCAGCGGCCGTCCTGCTGCCACCCCGCGACGTGGCCGGCTGGGCCTCAGCGCTGGCGGCGATACTGGCCGATCCCGCGGTGTCGGCCGGCCTGTCCGCCGCAGGTGCGCTCGCCGCGGGCGGCGTTACCTGGAAACGCGGGGCCACGGCGCTGCACGGTTTGCTGACCGCTGTTGCCCTGGGCAACCTGGCGTCACCGCGCCCGGAGGCCTCATCACCGGCCGGCGCGGCCCCGAGCGCTCGGATGGCGGCCAGTTGATCCCGGGGGGAGCTCAGGATCCCCCCCGGCCAGGCCAGGTTGCCGCCCGGCAGGTAGATCCCCGGCGGGTGGTGACCGGGTGGCGGCACTGGCGCAGCGGTCTTCGCTGTCCTGCCTGCGGTGCTGGTCTGCATCAGTGACGGTGCCCCCCTGGCCCGCTGTGCCGCACAAAGCTGCGCGCCGCACGGCAAGACTCCTGATGGGAGCCCTGCCGCTGACCGGCGCCATCAGTGTGCAATGGGAATGGCCGCACCGGCAACAGGCTCTCCGGCAGCAGCCGTGGGTGGCCGGCCTGATCGCACTGGCGGGATCGCTGTGTTTCGTGCTGCTCCGCCGCTGGCTGGCGGCCGGGGGGAACATCACCAAGTTCGTCCGGGCGGCCTGGCCGTATTCGCACCGCGACCAGGTCCCGCGAGGCGTGTTCGTCTTCCCCGCGAACGGTTACGACGGCCAGTTCTATTACCGGCTCGCCCTCGATCCGGCGAGCCTGCACCGCTCCGCGTTCGGGATCACCATGGACGCCCCGTTCCGCCTGCAGCGGATCGGCTATCCGGCGCTGGCCTGGCTCGTGTCGCTCGGCCAGCACGCCTGGGTGCCGGTCGCGCTCGTCGTGGTCAACGTCCTCGCGCTGACCGCTATCGGCGTGCTCGGCGGAATGCTCGCCCGTGATTCCGGCCGTCCCGCGCTGTGCGGCCTGCTGCTGGCCGGCTACTTCGGGTTTTTCATCAGCGTTGGCTGCGATCTGACCGAGCCGGTAGCTGCCGCCTGCCTGCTCGGTGGCGTACTCGCCTACCGTCGCGGGCGCCCGCTGCTCGCCGGGCTGCTGCTGGCCTACGGGGCGCTGACCCGCGAGACCGTTCTCATCGTGCCGCTGGCGATCGGCCTCACCAGTCTGATCAGAGCAGTCCGCCGACGCATCGGCCGAGCCGGCGAACCCCAGCGCACCAGCCCGGCCCGCGAACCCCGGCGCGCCAGGCTCGCCGGCAGCCTCGCGTGGTGCCTGCCGGTCACTGCCTTCGGCACCTGGCAGCTGGTCCTCCGGTCCGCTACCGGGACGTTCATCCTGCGCACAGGTTTCGGCAGTAACTCCAGCACCGGGCGGCCGTTCGGCGAATTCGCCGATGCCGTGCGGCTGAACCTCGGCCTGCTCTGGCCGCCGACCGGCGCGGCCTACATCTGGTTCCTTGAGGTGGCCACGCTCGTGGCCTTCGTCGTGGTCGCGCTCGCCTCGCTGCGCTCATCTGCGGTGCCCGGATACGAGCGGCTCGCTTTCGTGGCGTTCATCATCGAGCTCGGCGTCCTGTCGGCCGATATCTGGACCGGTCATGCCGATCTTCGGTCCATCGACGAGGTGTACCTGTTCGCGGTGCTGATCCTGCTCGGGTCGCGGCGCCGCCTGGGCGGGCTGGCCCTGGCTGCCGGGCTGGCCGTCATCGTCGCCGCCACCCACCAGGCGCTCTACCTGTAGCGCCTCGCGCCCTGGTGTGGCTGACCGGATCAGCCGATCTGGCTCATGGCCCGGGTAACGGGTCAGGGCGGCAGGAGTTGCGTGCGGTATTGCGGGGCGAGCGCCACGGATTTCGCGATGAACGCCGCCTGGCCGGCCTCGTCAAGGCCGGGAGGCGGCTCCGTCCGGGTGCCGACCGGAGCGCCGATGGCGAGGAAGAATTCCTCCTGCCCGGCCGGCGCGCAGATGCACAGCAGCCGGGCCGGCCGGCTGGAGGCATTGGTGAAGGCGTGCGGCGCGTTGGCCGGCACGTTGACGGTCTGCCCGGCCCGGGCGACCAGGTGCTCGCCGCGGAAGCTGAGCTCGACTTCACCGTCGAGCACGGTGAACGTTTCCTCGAAGTCGTGACGGTGCGGCGGCGGACCGCCACCGGGCGGGACATGCATATCGATGAGGGTGTACCGTCCGGCGGTGTCCTCGCCGGTGAGCAGGATGGTGTAGGTGTCCCCCACGATCCCCAGGTGCGGGAGAGCCTGGTCCTCGTCCGGGCGGGCGACGGTCAGCCGCCGCCGCGGGTCATCCGGAGGGATCGCCGGTTGCTGCGCGGCTGGGTGCGGTGAAGCAGCCGGGCTGTCGTTCATGGCGCGCTCCTCAGGTTCCATGGCGGGGCCGATTAGTCAGGCCAGTTACGTCAGTCCTATCTCATAGGCGACCCCAAGGTGGCTGGCCGAGTCCCCGGAGGTAGTGATGGCCCTTCCCGAGCACGTCATGTTCGACCCGGCCTGGGACGCGGCCTGCCCTGGCTGCACGGCCAGCGACTGATGACCAGTGCGCGGCAGGCTCCGGCCGCGCCGACTAGCGTGATGGCCAAAAGGAGGGGCCATGGTGACAGAGGCTGATCTTGAGCTGGGGGACGGCCGGACGCTGCACATGTACGACTGGGGCGCGGGTGATGCCGGCCGCCTCCCGGTCTTCTATCACCACGGCACGCCGAACATCGGTCGGCCGCCCGAGCCGCTGTTCCACGATTCTGGCCGGCTCGGCCTCCGCTGGGTCTCCCATGACCGGCCCGGATACGGCGGCTCCACGCCGCACCCGGGCCGGGACGTGGCCTCGGTGGCTGCCGATGTCGCCAGCATGGCCGATGCGCTGGGCATCGGCCAGTTCGCGGTGCTGGGCCATTCCGGCGGCGGCCCGCACGCCCTGGCCTGTGCGGCGCTGCTGCCCGAGCGGGTGCTGGCCGCGGTGAGCGTCTCCGGGCCGGCCCCGTTCGACGCCGCAGGACTGGACTGGTTCGACGGCTTCGCTGCCGCCGGCGCCGGGGAAGCGCGTGCCGCCGCCGGGGGACGCGCCGCGCTTGAGCATTACCTGGCGTCTTCGGAGTACGACCCGGAAATGTTCACCCCGGCCGACCACGCCGCACTGGAGGGCGCCTGGTCCTGGTTCGACAGCGTGGTCGGGCCGGCCCTGGACGGCGACCCGGACGGGATGCTGGACGACCTGCTGGCCTCTGTCGCCTCGTGGGGATTCGACCCCGGCCAGATCACCGCGCCCGTCCTCATCCTGCACGGTGACCAGGACCGGATGGTGCCCAGCTCGCACGGCCAGTGGCTGGCCGGGCGCTGCCGCTCGGCGCAGCTGTGGCTGCGTCCCGGCGACGGGCACATCTCGGTCCTCAGCTCGGCCCCCGCGGCCCTGGGCTGGCTCAAGGAGCACGCCAAGTTCAGCGTGCGCGGCGGATAGCCGCGCGGCTCGATCTTCCTGCTGGCCTGGCCCATCAGCAGCAGCGTCACCTATGAGCTGTTGCTGCGGCAGGTCCGCGGGACCGGTAGAACGGGTGGGTGCCAGAACTTCCCGAGGTTGAGGCCGCCCGCCGCCTGATCGCCGACCAGGCCCTGCACCGGCGCATCGTGGACGTCGACGATTCCGACAGCTATGTCGGCCGACCGCATTCCCCGGGCGAGCTGGGCAGCGCGCTGATGGGACGCAGCCTTACTGCCGCGCACCGGCGCGGCAAGACGATGTGGCTGGAGACGTCCGGGACGGGCGGCACGGCTGGGCCCGGCCCGGAGCTTGGCCTCCATCTCGGCATGAGTGGCCGCATCGTGGTCACCGGCCCGGACGGCGCAGTGGCCGAAGGCGGCGATCCGCGTCGCTATGACACCCGGCCGCGCCAGGCCGTGTGGAGCCGCTTCAGCCTCACATTCGCGGACGGCGGGAGCCTGGTGCTGCTCGACCCGCGCCGCCTGGGGCGGGTCCGGCTCAACCCCGACATCGGCGTGCTCGGCCCGGATGCCGCCGAGGTCACGCCGGCCGAGTTCCGCGTGCTGATCACGAAGGGGACGATCGCCGTCAAGGCGCGGCTGCTCGACCAGTCCAAGCTGGCCGGCGTCGGGAACCTGCTGGCCGACGAGATTCTCTGGCAGGCCCGGGTGTCGCCCCTGGCGCGGGTCAACAGCCTGTCCGCGGCGCAGGTCAATCGCCTCTACCGCGCGCTGAAGTCGGCCCTGGCCGCCGCCATCGCCAACGGCGGCGCGCACACCGGCGACGTCATCGCGGCCCGCCACCCCGGCGGCACCTGCCCGCGGGACGGCGCCCCGATGGAACACGGAACGGTCGGCGGCCGGTCCACCTGGTGGTGCTCACGCGAGCAGGCCCTCCGGCCGGAGCAGCGGCCGCGCGCCGAGGCCTGACAACGCGGGCGCGACCGGCCGGGCGGCAGTAGTTGCGGCGCACGGCGCAGTGGCGCACTCCGCAGGCCTGGATCACCCTGGCCCGATCCGAATCAGCCGGTTACAGTGCTTTCAGGACAAACGTTTGTTGGTACCCTCCGCCGCCCCGGCAGCCAGCGTCGGCCCGTCAGGCAGCGATGACAGGCACGGAGGCTGGGTGCACAGCATCCCGGGCGTTCCCCGGACAGGAGCCCGCCGCACATCCGGCGGCCGCTGCGGCCGAACGGGCCCGGCTCAGTGAGCGGCGGGCTGGCCGGGAAGACGGCCGTCGTGACCGGGACGGCGCACGGCATCGGGGCCGGCATCGCCGACGCCCTGCGGGGCGACGGCGCGATCGTGCACGGTGTCGATAAGGACACCGCCGACCTGTCCGTGCCGGCCGCCGTCGCGGAGTTCTTCGCCGGCGTGGGCCTGGTCGACATCCTGGTCAACTGCGCGGGGGGCGTGGCCGGGCAGGTGGGCCGGCCGCTGGAGCAGGTCGCCGACGAGGACTGGCGCGCGGTCATCGACGCCAACCTGACCACTACGTTCCTGTGCACCCGGGCGGTGCTGCCGGGGATGAAGGAGCGGCGCTGGGGGCGGATCATCAACATCGCCTCCACCGCCGGCCTCGGCGTCAGCAAGACCGGCATCCAGGCCTATGCCAGCGCGAAAGCGGCCCAGATCGGCTTCACCCGGCAGATGGCGCACGACCTGGGCCCGTTCGGGATCACGGTCAACTGCATCGCGCCCGGCTTCATCCGGTCCAACCCCACCACCGAGAAGCAGTGGGCGAGCTACGGCCGCGACGGGCAGGCGGCGCTGGTCGAGGGCATCAGCATGCGGCGGCTCGGGGAGCCGGCGGACATCGCCAACGGCGTGCAGTTCTTCGCGTCCGAGCGGTCCTCCTGGGTCACCGGGCAGATCATCGCGATTGATGGCGGCCATGCTGGACTTTGACCAGGCCGACGACGGCTACCTGGCCGAGCTGGCCAGCCTGGTCGCCATCCCGAGTGTCAGCCGGGACGCGGCCCCGGAGACGATGCGCGCGGCCGCGCAGTGGCTGGCGGACCAGCTCCGCTTCGCCGGCGGCCGGGTGGCCGAGACCGGCGGGCATCCCGTCGTGCGGGGAGACTGGCTGGGTGCCGACGGGGCACCCACCATCCTGGTCTACGGCCACTACGACGTGCAGCCCACCGGGGACCTGGCCGAGTGGGACACGCCGCCGTTCGAGCTGACCGTCGACGGCGACGTGATGCGCGGCCGTGGCGCCAGCGATGACAAGGGCCCGGTATACCTGGTCCTGAAGACCGCCCAGGCGTTCTGTGACGCCGACGGCGGGCTGCCGCTCAACGTGAAGTTCCTCTTCGAGGGCGAGGAGGAGATCGGCAGCCCGCACCTGCCGGACTACGTGACCAGTCACGCGGCCGAGCTCGCGGCTGACCTGGTCATCTCCGCCGACGGGGCCATGTGGCGGCCCACCGAGCCGTCCCTGGCGCTGAAATCCAAGGGCCTGGTCAGCCTGGACATCGTGGTCGAGGGCGCGGCCACCGACCTGCACTCCGGCCGGTACGGCGGCACGGTCGCCAACCCGCTGCACGTGCTGAGTGAGATCCTGGCCAGCCTGCACGCCCCGCACGGCGGCGTCGCGGTGGCCGGGTTCTACGACAGCATCCCGGAACTGACCGCTGAGCGACGTGCCGAGATCGCCGCGGTTTCCTTCGACGAAACGGGCTACCTCACCGGGCTCGGCCTCGCCCAGGCCCACGGCGAGCCGGGCTACACCACCCTGGAGCGGCTGTGGGAGCGGCCGACCCTGGAGGTCAACGGCATCCAGGGCGGCGGGAAATACACGGTGATCCCGCACATCGCGATCGGGCATGTGTCGGGCCGGCTGGTGCCCGGCCAGGATCCGCGGCATGTGCTGGACGCGATCGCCGCGCATGTCGCGGCCCGTGTCGCCGCCGGGGCCGCGCCGGGCGTGCGGGTCGTGGTCCGGCCGGACGCGGCCGCGGTCCCGGCCTACACGATCCCGGCCGGCCATCCCGCAATCCGCGCGGCGGCCGCGGCGCTGGAGACGGTCTACCCGGGCGAGCAGGTACTGCTGGCCTGCATCGCCGGGACGCTCCCGGCGACAGACCTGTTCGAGCGGGTGCTCGGGGTCAAGACGCTGTTCTTCTCGTTTTCCACCGCCGACGAGAAGCTGCATGCCCCGAACGAGTTCATGCGGATCCGGCGGCTGCGCGAGGGCATGCGGGCGTGGGAGCAGCTGTGGCGGCTGCTGGCCGCCTGGCCGCACCGGCTGGCACCCTCCCGTGCTGGCCGAATCGGTACCGGCCGAATCGGCACTGACCGAATCGGCACTGACCGGGCCGGCCCCAATCGCGGAGGCGACGATGACTGAGCCGCCCGATGACAGCAGCGGGACCGGCGCGGCAGCCAGGTCCTACACCGCGTACTCCTACCTCACCGCGGGGGAGGACTTCCGCAGCTTCGAGCTGGCCCCGGAGTTCGGCCGGGTCGCGCCGCATGAGGCCGGGCTGACTGCCGTGCAGGCTGGGCGGGCTGACGCACTGCTGCGCGACAGCCTGGTGATCAGCCTGCATGACCATCCGGTCCGGTTCCCGGCCCGGATGGAGGAGACTCCCGAGTACAACCGCACCGGCCGGCAGCACGCCGCCTACGCGGGCCTGGCCGCGTCGGGCCTGACCGTCGTGTTCGACAACATGATGGACGGCACGGCCTGCGTCACCGGGAACATGCCCTGGCGCTGGGACGACATCATCACCGACCTCGGGATGCGGCAGGCGGACCTGGCGCACGCGCCCGGCATGCTGACCATCCGCACCGTGGCTGACATCGACGAGGCGTACCGGTCGGGCCGGACCGGGCTGGTCTTCGGGCTGGAGGCGGCCACCCCCATCGAGAACGAACTGGACCGCCTCGACGTCCTGTACGGCCTCGGGATCCGGCAGATCGGCATCGCCTACTCCGACGCCAACACCCTGGGCAGCGGCCTGAATGAGCCCGTCGACGGCGGACTGACCTTGTTCGGAAAGCGGGCCGTACGGCGGATGAACCAGCTCGGCCTGGCCATCGACGTGTCCCACTCCTCGGACCGGACCGCGCTGGACACCTGCGCGGCCAGCGACGCGCCGGTGCTGATCACTCACGCGGGGGCCCGGGCGGTGTGGGACTCGCCCCGGATGAAGCCCGATGAGGTGCTGCGGGCGGTCGCGGAGACCGGCGGGGTGATCGGCATGTCCGCGGCGCCGCACACCACGCTGTCGCATGACCATCCCGCGCACACCATCGAGTCGGTGATGGACCACTTCCGGTACTGCGTGGACCTGGTCGGCCTGGAGCATGTCGCGTTCGGGCCGGACACGCTGTACGGCGACCATGTCGCGCTGCACCAGGTCTTCGGGCACCTGCTCGGCATCGCCGGGCGGCGGCCCGGCCCGGCGTTCGACCCGGTCGGCTACGTGGACGGGCTGGAGAACCCGACCGAATGCTTCGGCAACATCTGCGGCTGGCTGGTTCGCCGCGGCTACTCCGACGATGAGATCCGGACGGTGCTCGGCGGGAACATCTACCGGGTTCTGCAGTCGATCTGGGCCGCGCCGTAACGGCCCGCGTCGGGCCCGGCCTACGGCCGACCCCCGGCCCGGCCTACGGCCGGCCCCCGGCCCGGCCGAGGGCGGAACACGGCCGGGAGCCCGCACCCGGCTAGGTGGTCACCACCTGGGGGAAGGCGACCGGGCTGCGATGCCCCGCCTGATCCACGGCGCGCAGGCCGAACTGCAGGTTGTCCTTGGCGATGTCGAGCGTGACCGTGGTCACGTTGCCGACGTCGATCGCGTTGGTCCAGTCCGGTGACGTGGTCTCCCGCGTCACCACCTGGTAGCCGGCCAGGTTGGGCTCGGGGTTGGCGTTCCAGGTCAGCGTGGTGGTGTTGATGCCGGAGAAGTTGGGCGGCGCCGTCGCGTGGATCAGCAGGTTCTTGGGCGTGCCGGGCGCGGTGGCCAGTGACCATAGGGCCGCCGCGTTCACCTTGGCCACCCGGGCGATGTAGTCGAAGTCCACGAACTGGATCAGGTCACCAAGCTGCACGCCGTTGACCACCTGCGTGTTCTGGTGCTCATGGTTGAAGTTCTCCCGTGGCTCGGTGAACCTGGCCGCCGGGTAACCCTGCCCCTGGAAGGAGAGGCTGTCGGTGCCACGCAGGTACCGGTCGCGCCGCCAGATCACCCTGACGTTCATGCCGGTCAGGGTGAACGGTGCCGCCTCCTGGACGAACCGGCCCAGCTGACGCGATACCCCGTCGTTCTCGCCACCGACCGACTGCATGACGGCGATCTGGCTGGCCGTCGCGGCGGTCGGGATGCCCTCGACGAACAGCCGCAGGGTGTGCGGGTCGGGCCGGGTGCCATCCCAGGCCTGACTCGCCCCGACGATGTCGTTGCTGAACATGCCCTGCACGTCGGCACTGGCCGCGGCCATCTGCGTCGCCATGAAGGTCGAGCCGTACAGTCCTTGCTCTTCCCCGGCGACGGTGGCGAACACCAGGGTTCCGGCGAACTGACGGGTGGCGAACAGCCGGGCGAGCTCAAGCACGACCGCGACCCCGGAGGCGTCGTCATCGGCCCCAGGGGCGTCGCTGGTGAAATCCAGCACGTCGGTCACCCGGGAGTCCAGGTGCCCGGTCACGACATAGAACCGCTCGGCGGACGCGGTCCCCGGTAGCGTCGCGATGACGTTGGTGATCGTGGTCGGCACCGGGATCCGGTTCGAGACGGGCTGCACGAACGTCTGCTGCTGCACCGTCATCCGGCCCGATGAGGTGGCCGCGATGGCCTGCATCTGCTCGACCACCCAGGCCGTGGCGGCGCCGATGCCGCGCACCGGGTCGGTCTGGCTGGACGAGGTGTGCCTGGTGCCGAACTGAGTCAGCCGCAGCACTGTGGCCTGGATCCGGCCGGGGTCCACTGCGCGCAGCATCGCTCGCAGGTCGTCGTGGGGTGCGGGCCCGGCGAGGGCAGAACCGGTACTGGCCGGCGCGGCAGCGGCCGGTGCGGTACGCGCGACGAGGGGCGCAGCGACCGCGGTAACGGCCGAGGCGGACAGGAACGAACGACGGCTGGGACCTTTACGGCCTGAAATGTGATTGTCCTCCATATTTTGAATGAACAATGGATCCAGCCAAGAGTCAAGCCACTCCGTTTTTTGGCAACATCTGTCCGGCGGCAGGCCGGTGGGCGCCCCTCGCACAGACGACAGGCTATGGGTCTTGCTCTACCTAGCATCTGTCTCAACGCGGGCAGCGATGCCGGCCGGCTCCCCGGGGAGAATGCCTCGCTTGAGATGTGCCCTGACATGCGTAGTCGCCAGCCAGGCGGTACCCGGTGCCGAGATGCCTACCCTGACCTGCGGAAGTATGCGAACGCCGCCGTATTCAGTAGCAAAGTGGCTGGTCAGGCCATGATCATCTGTGTCTGTGAGTAGATCGGCTCTAACCCCATAGTGCTCTATGAGCTACAGCCCCGAGATCGCGCCGCCGGACGGCAGGATCGCCGGACCATCCGTCCGTGATCACAGCGGGAGTCGTCGTGTTACCTGTCGGGCACCTTCTGCCGCACGGCAGGTCCATGTGGGCCAGGCTGAGGCAGCGAATCACATTCCGACCATTTGAGGCGGTACCTCCTGTCCTTCCCCGAGCGCGCCGGTTAGTCTTGGCTTTGGGTTGGACGCAGCGTGGCCATCCGATTCACCTCGGAATGGCCGACCCCGCCCATGCTGAGGTGCTTGCGGTCGCGGTCACCACAGGTCACGTATGAGGATGCCCCGGCTACACGGAGGGTCACCGAAGATGACGGCACAGACTTACTTGATCCTGATCAGAGATGGCCGCCTCGCGCTCAGTGTCGCCGCGGCCTTAGAGGAGCGCCTGGTACAGGATGGTCACGACGCCCTCGCGGTGGTCCCTGCCGTCCGCGGGATTGAATTCGCTGACGCGGGCTATGAACAGCACTTCCGGATGTGGCAGGCCGACCCTGGGCATCCCAGGCAGACACCCCTGATAGTTGCTCTTAATGAGGATGGCCTGCTGAAGAGGCTGGAGGCTCTCGGGCTGGCGGCCTATGTAGGTGTTCCGCAAGAGGAAGAGTGGCGGATCGTCCATTGGACCGACGATGCCGGCGCCATCTTGCTGCCCGTCGCCAGCGCCCGCGACCTCGTCGAGGGAGTGGCTCACCATACTCCCTGGTCGCGAGATGCAGTGGAAGCGTCGAAGATCGCGTTCCTGCACCCACGCGATGGCCGCCGAGCAGGGCCGGTCGGGCCGCCCGCGCTGTCCCGCAAGCTCGCAGCAGCCAGTGCCGTGGGCGTTGCGGGCTCGCTGCTGCTCGTCGGCCTGCCGCAAGGAGCCCACGCGTCAGCCAGCACCGCGTCAGCCAGCACCGCGTCAACCAGCACCTCCCCGGCGATCGCGCAAGCGGGAGCGGTATCCAGCGGCAGCGTGGCTGTTGTCGAGACCGCGTTCGAGACCAGCCAGATCCCGGCTGACGGGTTGGCCGGAAACGGCCCGGGCACCGCTGGCGGTGGCGGCAGCACGATCAGCAGCGTTGCCAGCAGCGTTCAGAGTTTCTTCAGCCAGGTCGGCACGGCCATCGAGAACGGTCTGGCGTACCAGGGCCAGATCGAGATGACCAACGCTCAAATCAACATGGCCATGGGAAACATGATCGTAAGCGCGGCGCCCTACGCGTACCAAGGTTTCCTGAGCGGGGCCGAGCAAGGTTTGCTGGTGGGCACCGCCGCCGGCTCGGCAATCGGGGGGGTCGGCGGCTTCATCGTCGGCGGGCCGCCCGGCGCCCTAGTGGGTCTCAAAGGCGGAGCCGAGTTGGGCTTCGCTCTCGGCACCACCGTCGGCGGCGTTATCGGCGCCGCCCGTGGCTTCATCAATGCTCCGGTCTTCAACACCCCCACCCCGGCCCCGGCCAACCAGAGCAGCATCACACCGGGCAGCCCGCCGAGCAGCACGACCGCGCAGGCTGGCACGACGGGGGCGGCCAGCGGCACGACCGGGGCGGCCAGCGGCACGACCGGGGCGGGTGGCACGACGTCGCAAGGTGGCACGACCGGGACGGCCGGTGGCACGACCACGCCGGGCGGGACGACGTCGCAGG
>CAYPQM010000150.1:0-17581 GCA_964412845.1 uncultured Streptosporangiaceae bacterium | reverse complement strand
CTCGGCTGCGACGTGGGGCGGCTGGTCGTTGTGCCCGGGGTCGGCCGGCTACCGCCGGCCTGGTGCTGAGCCCCGCCGCCCTGGCTGTGTTCCCATCCGGCGCCAGCCAGCCCGGCGCCCACCACCACGGCCAGCCCCACAAGGACCCGCCGGCGGGCCACCCCAGGCCCTGGAGGGCCCTCGGCCGGGCCGCCGGCCAACCCGTCCATAGTCAGTGCCGGGCCGGCTGGCGGGCTGCTGCCTACGGTGGCGATGGCGGTGGGCTGGCCGGGGGGAGCGGCGGCGAACGGGCTGGGCGGGCTGGCGGCGAACTCGCCGGCGGGTACGGCGGCGAACTCGCCGGGGGGAGCGGCGGGCGGGCGGGCGGACGCCTGCCGGGCGGTGACCGGCCGCGACCCTGCCACTGCCGTCGCCGGCCCGGCGGCCCCTGGTGCTCCGATCGGGTCACCGGGCTGCGGGCTCGCGGCCAGCCCAGTCGATCCGTGCCGGATCTCGCCGCTGAGCCGGGTCTGGTGGGAGCGGATCAGCCCGGTGACCGCCGCTGGCCAGAACGAGGCCAGCGCGGCGCCCGCATCCGGTGGCCCGCCCGCAGGGCCCGCATCCGGGGGGCGGTCCGCCGCGATCACATCCACCAGCGCGGCCAGTTCGGGGCGCTCCGCGGGCACCTTGGCCAGGCATGCCGCCGCGAGCTCCCGCAGCCCGTCAGGCACCCCGCCCAGCACCGGCGCCGCGTGCACCACCCGGTACAGCATGGACGCCTGCGGGCCGTCGCCGAATGGCCCGGCCCCCGTCGCGGCGAACACGATCACGCCGCCGAGGGAGAACACGTCGCTGGGCCGCCCGACCCGCGCTCCTTCGGCCTGCTCCGGCGACATGAACGACGGCGTGCCCACGATCGTCCCGGTCGAGGTCATCGCGGTCCGCTCGAGCGCGCGGGATATCCCGAAGTCGATCACCCGGGGGCCGTCCAGGGCCAGCAGCACGTTCGCTGGTTTCAGGTCCCGGTGCACGAGCCCGCAGGCATGTACCGCCTGCAGTGCTTCGACCAGGCCGGCGGCCAGCTTCCACACCGACTCCGCGGGCAGTGGCCCGGCTGCGGCGACCGCCTCGGCCAGCGAGGGCCCCGGCACGTACGCGGTGGCCAGCCACGGCGGGTCATCATCGGGCCCGGCCGCGGTCACCGGCGCCGTATAGGCACCGCTGACTGCCTTGGCGGCAGCTACTTCCCGGCGGAACCTCGTCCGGAACTCCGGATCGCGGGCCAGCTCACGGTGGATGACCTTGACCGCCACGGCGCGGCCGGCCGGCGAGTAGCCCAGGAACACCTGCCCCATCCCGCCCGCCCCCAGGCGGGCCCGCAGCCGGTACCCCCCCAACTGCTGGGGATCTCCCGCCTTCAGTGACTCCACGGGTCTCCTTGCCTCGCCCGGCAGGCCCAGTATTTACCGCGCATGCCAGCAACACGTGGCCGGATGCCGAGGAGTTCACCATGCCCCGGCCGCCGGCCCAGGTGACCGGCCCGGCCCCCGGTGGCGGCCCCTCCGGGGGCATGAAATCTCAGCCGGCCGGCCGCAGCCACCGAAGCTCAGCCATGGCCGCCCCGGCCGCGAGGCCTCGGCCGTGGCAGGCGGCCCGCAACCCGGCTACGCTGCCTGCGGGCAGACAGCGGAAGAGGAACAGCATGACGGATCCGGCGCAGTGGGTCGTGGTAGGTCTCGACAACGGCGGCACGGCCAATAACGCGACGGTGCTTGACTCGGCCGGGCGGTTTCTCGTCGATCGGATGCTGGAGATGCCCAGCAGGGTCCGGGAGGGCCCGGACGTGGCCGTCGAGGCGCTCGCCGCTTCGTTCGATTACGTCCTCACGGTGACCGGCGCAGCGCGGTCAGCGGTGTGCGCCGTGGGCCTGGACACCCCTGGCCCCGCAAGCGCGGATGGCGTCCTGTCCTCCCGGGGGGCGGCGAACTTTGCTCATCCGGGCTGGCGCGGCTTCGACATCCGCAGCGGGCTGGAGGCCAGGCTCGGGCTGCCCGTGGTCTACATCAATGACGCCAATGCGGCGGCGCTCTACGCGCATCAGGTCCGGTTTGGCGCCGAGGCTTCCCGGTATTCCTCCGTCGCGGCGATTGTCGGCACCGGGCTCGGCGGCGGCGTGATCGAGGCCGGCCGGGTGGTCCGGGGCGCGGCCGGCATGGCAGGCGAATTCGGCCACCTGCAGATCCCGCTCGACGGCCTGCTCGATGCTGGGCAGCCGGTTCCGGGCTGCAATTGCGGACTCCCCGGCGACGCGGAAAGCATCGCCTCGCTCACCGGCATCGAGCGGAACCTGCTGCCCTACTGGCTGAGCCGGTTCGAAGGAAATGACCTGGCCGGCGTCGCGCCGGCCAAGGCCGCCAAGCTGGTCCGGGGATACGGCGAAGCAGGGGACCCGCTTGCGCTCAAGATCTTCGAGCAGCAGGCGATGGCGCTGGGCCGGATCTTCACGATCGCGGCCGGATTCACGGACCCGGACATGTACTTCGTCGGGGGCGGCGTCGTCGAGGCGGACCCGCATTTCCGGGACTGGTTCCTCGGCAAGGTCCGTGAGCACACGGAACTGCGCGAGGAACAGGTCCGGGCGGCTGACTTCGCGCTCGTCCCCGATCTGGACCAGGCGGGAGCGCGGGGCGCCGCGATCGCTGCCCGCCCGGCGGACGCGGACCGGGCCTAGGCCCGGCCGGCCAGCAGGCACCGACCCGGCCGGCCCCACGGGCCCAGACCCGGCCGGCCAGCGAGCGCGCATAGAGTTGCTGGGTGGCAGATCCGCATGGCTACCGGCCAGCTCCCGGCTCGATCCCGGAGTCCCCTGGGGTCTACCGGTTCTGCGATGCGCATGGCCGGGTCATCTATGTCGGCAAGGCGAAGAATCTCCGGTCCAGGCTGAACTCCTACTTCGCCGACTTCGCCGGGCTGCATCCGCGGACCCAGTCCATGCTGACCTCCGCGGCCGCGGTGAACTGGACTGTCGTTGGCACCGAGGTGGAAGCGCTCCAGCTGGAGTACTCCTGGATCAAGGAGTTCGACCCCCGGTTCAACGTGCGGTACCGGGACGACAAGAGCTATCCCTACCTCGCGGTCACCATGGACGAGGAGTATCCGCGGGTCATGGTGCTGCGCGGCGCGAAGCGGCGCGGGGTCCGCTACTTCGGCCCCTACTCGCACGCCTGGGCGATCCGGGAGACGGTCGACGCGCTGCTGCGGGTGTTCCCGGTGCGGACCTGCTCGGCAGGAGTGTTCAAGCGCGCGGGCCAGATCGGGCGGCCCTGCCTGCTCGGCTACATCGGCAAGTGCTCGGCGCCATGCGTGCAACGGATCAGCGCACCGGAGCACCGGCTGCTCGCGGAAGAGTTCTGCGATTTCATGGCCGGCCAGACCGCCCGGTTCACCCGGCGGCTGGAGGCGGAGATGCGCCGGGCCGCCGCCGCCGAGGAGTTCGAGCGGGCGGCCAGGCTGCGGGACGACATCGCGGCGCTGCAGCGGGCTCTGGAGAAGCAGGCGGTGGTGCTCGGCGACGGCACCGACTGTGACGTCATCGCCCTGGCCGAGGACCAGCTGGAGGCGGCGGTCCAGGTGTTCTACGTCCGCGACGGCCGGGTGCGCGGTCAGCGCGGCTGGGTGGTCGACAAGGTCGAGGACATCACCCCGAGCGAGCTCGTCGAGCATTTCCTCGGCCAGGTCTACGGCGATGACCGCATCGCGGGCGCCCCGGCCGAGGCCGGCCCGGGTAACCGCGCGGCCACCGGCCAGCGGACCGGGCGGACGGAGATCACGCTCGGTGCGGACCGGGAGGGCAGCGTCCCCCGTGAGGTGCTCGTCCCGGTGCTCCCGCCCGCCGCTGGAGTGGTGGAGGAATGGCTTGCCGATCGCCGTGGCAGCCGGGTCAGCCTCCGGGTACCCAGGCGCGGGGACAAGAAGGCGTTGCTGGAAACAGTCGCCCGGAACGCCGCCGAGTCGCTGGCGCTGCACAAGACGCGCCGGGCGAGCGACCTGACCACCCGGAGCCGGGCCCTGGCCGAGATCCAGGAGGCGCTGGGGCTGACCGAGGCCCCGCTCCGGATCGAGTGCTACGACGTGTCGAACCTGCAGGGCACCCACGTGGTCGCGTCCATGGTGGTGTTCGAGGATGGGCTGGCCCGCAAGTCGGAATACCGGCGGTTCAGCATCAAGGGCACCGGCGGGATCGACGACGTCGCCTCGGTGCACGAAGTGATCACCCGCAGGTTCCGCAGGTACCTGGAGGCGCGTGAGGCGACCGGTGAGCTCGATGTGCTCGGCTGGGACGCGGAGGACACGCCACCCGCAGCCGACGACGCGGCGGGCAGCCCCGCTCCCCGGGGGCGGAAATTCGCCTATCCGCCGAGCCTGGTGGTGATCGACGGGGGACCGGCCCAGGTGGCGGCCGCCGTCCGGGCCCTCGACGAGCTTGGCATCGACGACGTCAGCGTCTGCGGCCTGGCCAAGCGGCTGGAAGAGGTCTGGCTGCCGGGCGACGACTCGCCCGTCATCATGCCCCGGACCAGCGAAGGCCTGTACCTGCTGCAGCGGGTCAGGGACGAGGCACACCGGTTTGCCATCACATATCACCGCGCAAAGCGCTCGAAGGCGCTGGCCGTCAGCGAGCTTGACGCGGTCCCGGGACTCGGCCCGGCCCGGCGGGCTACGCTGCTACGGCACTTCGGTTCGGTACGCCGGATGGCCGGCGCGACTGAGGCCGAGCTCGCGGAACTGCCCGGCATCGGCCCGCGCCTCGCGAGCTCGATTCTCACCGCGCTGCGATCGGGCGAGCCGGGCGGTGCTGACGCACCGGAGCCGGGCATACGGGGGCCGGATGCGCCGGGGCTGGACGCGCCGGGGTTGGATGAACAGGGGATCGGCACGCACCACGGCCCGGGGGATGGCCGGGGAGACCCGGCGCGCCACAGCGCCGGGAACGGCCAGGTGAGGGACGGGGGAGCGTCGTGAGACGCCGTACAGCAGAGCAGTCGGAAGCAGAAGTTGGCAGGCCCGAGGCCCGTGGCGGAGAAGCGGGCCCGCCGCCGGATATCGTGATCATCACCGGCATGTCGGGCGCGGGCCGGAGCACTGCGGCCAAGTCGCTGGAGGACCTGGACTGGTTCGTGGCCGACAACCTGCCGCCCGGCCTGCTGCCGACCATGATCGATCTCGCCCGGCGCGCGAAGGGCGCGGTGCCGCGGATCGCGGCCGTGATGGATGTCCGCAGCCGCGCCTTCACCACTGACCTGCAGTCCGCGATCGGCGAGCTCACCGCCCAGGGCGTCCGGCCCCGCGTGGTCTTCCTTGAGGCCAACGACGACACCCTGGTCCGCAGATTCGAGAGCGTCCGGCGGCCGCACCCGCTGCAGGAGGACGGCAGGGTGGTCGAGGGGATCGCGTCGGAACGGGCACTGCTGCAGGGTGTCAGGGAGAACGCCGATCTCGTCCTGGACACCTCAGCGCTTAACGTGCATGAGCTGCGCGCCCGGATGCACGACTACTTCGCCGGTGACGCGGCTACCGCGCCGCGGGTGAACATCGTGTCCTTCGGCTTCAAGTACGGCCTTCCGGTGGACGCGGACATCGTGGCCGATTGCCGGTTCCTGCCCAACCCGCGGTGGGTCGAAGAGCTGGCCCCGATGAACGGGCAGGACGAGCCGGTCAAGAAATACGTGCTGAGCCAGCCAGGTGCCGCCGAGTTCCTGGACGCGTACCTCGCGGCGCTGCGGGTGGTGCTCGCCGGGTATGAGCGGGAGGGGAAGCACTTCGTGACGCTGGCGATCGGCTGTACCGGAGGCAAGCACCGCAGCGTCGCGGTCGCTGAGGAGATCGCCGAGAGCCTGGCCGGGGAGGGTGCAGGCGTCCAGGTGATACACCGTGACCTGGGACGCGAGTGAGCGCGATGGCAGCAGGCCACAATGGCATCCCAGTGTCCCCCTCGGGGCGGCCACTCAACCCCAAGGTGGTAGCGCTCGGCGGTGGCCACGGGCTGTTCGCCTCATTGTCGGCGCTGCGCCGGGTGACCCGCCAGCTGACCGCGATCGTGACGGTCGCCGATGATGGCGGGTCCAGCGGCAAGCTGCGCCGCCAGTTTGGCGTGCTGCCTCCCGGGGACCTGCGGATGGCGCTCGCGGCGCTGTGCGGGGATGACGAGTGGGGGACCACCTGGAGCCGGGTCGTGCAGCACCGGTTCGCGGGCGACTCGGGGCTGGGCGGGCACGCGGTGGGCAACGTGCTGATCGTCGCGCTCTGGGAGCTCCTCGGCGACAGCGTCCAGGGGCTGGACTGGGTAGGCCGGCTGCTCGGCGCGCACGGCAGGGTGCTGCCCATGGCGTCGGTTCCGCTTGACCTGGTGGCTGAGGTTGAGGGAGCCGATCCGGCCCGGCCGCACCAGATGAGCACCGTCCGGGGTCAGGTCGCCTCGGCGACCACCACAGGACGGGTCAGGTCAGTCTCGCTGATTCCCCGGGATCCGCCCGCCTGCCCGGAGGCGGTGACCGCGATCCTGGACGCGGACTGGGTCGTGTTCGGCCCAGGTTCGTGGTTCACCAGCGTGCTCCCGCATATCCTGGTGCCCGAGCTCGCCCGGGCGCTGATCACCACCGGGGCCCACCGGATCGTCGTGCTGAATCTGGCCGCCCAGCCGGGTGAGACGGACGGGTTCTCCCCGCAGGCACATCTGGAAGTGCTCGCGGATCACGCGCCGCAGCTGCGGGTGGACATCGTGCTGGCGGACCGCGGAACCGCCGGGACCGCGGTAGCGGAGCTCGACAAGGCGGCCGGCCTGCTTGGTGCCAGGCTCGTCCTCGCGGACCTGGCGATGCGGGACGGCTCGCCGCGGCACGATCCACGGCAGCTTGCCGGGGCCTTCGCACAGATCTTCGAGGGGGAGTGATGCCCGTGGCGATGACCGGCCTGGTGAAGGACGAACTGAGCCGCGTCACCATACTGAAGCCGTGCTGCCGCAAGGCGGAGGTGTCCACGCTGCTCCGGTTCGCCGGAGGGCTGCACCTGGCGAGCGGACGTATCGTGGTCGAGGCTGAGCTCGACACCGGCGCGGCAGCGCGCCGCCTGCGCAAGGACATCGCCGAGGTATTCGGTCACACATCCGACATGATCGTGCTGGCCCCGAGCGGGCTGCGCAAGGGCAACCGTTACGTGGTCAGGGTGCGCAAGGACGGCGACAGCCTGGCCCGGCAGACCGGCCTGGTGGACAACCACGGCCGCCCGGTCCGCGGCCTGCCCCGGCAGGTAGTGTCCGGGACCACCTGCGACTGCGAGTCCGCCTGGCGCGGCGCCTTCCTCGCGCATGGCTCGGTGACCGGGCCCGGCCGCTCGATGTCGCTGGAGATCACCTGCCCGGGGCCGGAAGCCGCGCTCGCCTTGGTCGGAGCCGCGCGGCGGCTGAAAATTCATGCGAAAGCCCGCGAAGTCCGCGGTGTGGACCGGGTCGTGGTCCGGGACGGCGACGCGATCAGCGCGCTGCTTACCCGGCTGGGCGCGCACGACAGCGTGCTGGCCTGGGAAGAGCGCCGGATGCGCCGCGAGGTCAGGGCGACCGCGAACCGGCTGGCCAACTTCGACGATGCCAACCTGCGCCGCAGCGCCCGGGCGGCGGTCGCGGCGGGTGCGCGGGTGGAACGGGCCCTGGAAATCCTTGGTGGTGAGGCACCCGAGCACCTGACCATCGCTGGGCAGCTGCGGATCCAGCACCGGCAGGCGAGCCTGGAAGAACTCGGACAGCTGGCCAGCCCGCCACTGACGAAAGACGCCATCGCGGGCCGGATACGGCGGCTGCTGGCCATGGCCGACAAGCGGGCCAGGGACCTCGGCATCCCCGGCACCGAGGCAAGCCTCACCCCGGACATGCTCATGTCCTAGCCGCGCCTGACCCGGCCCGCTCGTCCGATAGGCTCGCCAGGAGGGGAAAAGCCAGTCAGCAGGCAGCAAGCGACGAGGAGAAACGCCGCCGTGACCATCCGCGTGGGCATCAACGGATTCGGCCGTATCGGACGCAACTACTGGCGCGCGGTCAGCGCCGCCCAGGCAGCGGGCGGAGCCGACGGCATCGAAATCGTAGCCGCGAACGACCTGACTGATCCGGCGACCCTGGCGCATCTGCTCAAATACGACACGGTCCTGGGCACCCTCGCCGACGACGTCGCCGCGGACGGCGGCGCCATCACCGTAGGAAAAAGCACCATCAAGGTCCTGGCCGAACGGAATCCGGCCGCACTGCCCTGGCGCGACCTGGGGGTGGACGTGGTGATCGAGTCCACCGGCCGGTTCACCAAGGCGGCGGACGCCGGGCAGCACCTTGAGGCAGGCGCGAAGAAGGTCATCATCTCCGCCCCGGCGTCGGGTGAGGACATCACCATCGTCATGGGCGTCAACGACAGCGCCTACGACCCGGCCCGCCACCACATCATCTCGAACGCCTCGTGCACCACGAACTGCGTCGCGCCGATGGCCAAGGTGCTGATGGAGAGCTTCGGCATCGTCAAAGGCCTGATGACCACGATCCACGCCTACACGAATGACCAGGTGATCCTGGACTTCCCGCACAAGGACCTGCGCCGGGCGCGGGCCGCCGCGCAGAACATCATCCCGACCACCACGGGCGCCGCCAAGGCGACCGCCCTGGTCCTGCCCGAGCTCAAGGGCAAGCTGGACGGAATGTCGATGCGGGTTCCCGTGGTGGACGGCTCGGTGACCGACCTGGTCGTCCAGCTGACCAGGGAAGCCACCAAGGACGAGGTGAACCAGGCCTTCCAGGCCGCCGCCGAGCAGGGCCCGCTCAAGGGCTACCTGCACTACACCGCCGATCAGATCGTGTCCTCTGACATCGTCGGCACCCCGTACTCGTGCACCTTCGACTCGGCGCTCACCATGACCTTCGGTGACCAGGTCAAGGTGATCGGCTGGTACGACAACGAGTGGGGGTACTCCAACCGGCTGGCTGACCTCAGCGTCCTGGTCGGCGGGCAGCTCGGATGAAGCGGATCGACGACCTGGATGTCGCCGGGCAGACGGTACTGCTCCGGGCTGACCTGAACGTGCCCCTGGACGGGACCCGGATCACCGACGACGGCCGGATCCGGGCCAGCCTGCCGACCATCACCAAGCTGGCCGACCGGGGCGCGCGCGTCATTGTCTGCGCGCACCTGGGCCGGCCCAAAGGGGACGGCTACGCGCAGCGCTCCGCAGGCGGCCCATCGCTGCGCCCGGTCGCCGACCACCTCGGGGAACTGCTCGGCCGCCCGGTGCCGCTGGCCGCCGATGTGGCCGGCGAGTCGGCCGCCGGTGTGGCCGCCGGGCTCGCCGACGGGGACATCGGGATGCTGGAGAACGTGCGCTTCGAGCCGGCCGAGACGAGCAAGGACGACGGGGCGCGCGGCCAGCTCGCCGCCAAGCTCGCCGCCCTGGCGTCGCTGTACGTAGGTGACGGGTTCGGTGCGCTGCACCGCAAGCACGCCAGCGTGTACGACGTGCCGGGGCTGCTCCCGCACGCGGCCGGGGAGCTGGTGCTGGCCGAGATCGCGGTGCTCCGCCAGCTGACCACCGACCCGGCCCGGCCCTATGTGGTCGTGCTCGGCGGCGCCAAGCCGTCCGACAAGCTGGCCGTCATCGGCAACCTGCTCAGCCGCGCCGACCGGCTGATCATCTGCGGCGGGATGTCCTACACGTTCCTGGCCGCCCAGGGCCACGAGGTCGGCAAGTCGCTGCTGGAAGCAGAGCAGATCCCGCAAGTGAAAGCCCTGATCGAGGAGGCGGCCCGGCGCGGTGTCGAACTGGTGCTGCCGGTCGACATCGTCACCGCCGACCGGTTCGCACCGGATGCCGACCAGTTGGTGGTGCCCGCCGATGCCATCCCGGCCGACCGTGAGGGCATGGACATGGGCCCCGCGACGCGGACGCTGATCGCCCAGAAGCTGGCTGACGCGAAGACCGTGTTCTGGAACGGGCCAGCCGGGGTCTTCGAGTTCCCCGCGTTCGCGGCGGGTACCCGGGCGGTGGCCGAGGCGATCAGCCGGGTCGGCGGGCTGACTGTGGTGGGTGGTGGTGACTCGGCGGCGGCCGTCCGGCAGCTCGGGTTTCCCGCCGACGCGTTCACGCACATCTCCACCGGCGGCGGGGCCAGCCTGGAATACCTGGAGGGGCGAACGCTGCCCGGGCTGATGGCGCTTGAGGATCCCGCGTGATGGCGCATTCCGCGGCGCGTACGCCGCTCATGGCGGGCAACTGCAGTGCTAGCCCGGGGGACAACCCCCGGACCCACCGGCATTGTGAGGAAGCGGCATGACGGCGGGTTCCGCGGCGCGCACGCCGCTCATGGCGGGCAACTGGAAAATGCACAATACGCATTTCGAAGGGCTCGCGCTGGTCCAGAAGCTGGCCTTCTCGCTTAACGATAAGGACTATGACGCGGTCGAGGTGGCCGTGCTGCCTCCTTTCACGGCGTTGCGCAGCGTGCAGACCCTGGTGGCCGGGGACCGGCTGCGGATCCGGTACGGCGCGCAGGACATCTCGGCGCACGACCAGGGCGCCTACACCGGCGAAGTTTCCGGCCTCATGCTGGCCAAGCTCGGCTGCGGCTACGTGCTGGCTGGCCACTCGGAGCGGCGCCAGTATCACTGCGAGGACGACGAAGTTGTCAACACCAAGGTCAAGGCCGCGCTGCGGGCCGGCCTCACCCCTATCCTGTGCATCGGCGAAAACCTGGATGTGCGCCGTGCTGGTGAGCAGATCAGCCACACCCTGGCGCAGCTCGATGGCGGCCTGGCCGGGCTGGCGCCCGCGCAGGTGGCCGGGCTGGTGATCGCCTACGAGCCCGTCTGGGCGATCGGCACCGGCGAGGTGGCCTCACCGGAAGATGCCCAAGAGGTCTGTGGCGCAATTCGGGGCAGGCTTTCCGCGGTTCACGGGGACGCAGAGGCAGCAGGTGTGCGTATTCTGTATGGCGGGTCAGTGAAAGCCGACAACATAGCCTCGATCATGACGCAGCCCGATATTGACGGCGCGCTGGTCGGCGGTGCCAGCCTGGATGCCGGTGATTTCGTGAGAATATGCCGGTACCGTGAACTGATACCGAACGCCTGAGCAGACCACCCCGGAAGGACGAGAACCAGCTGTGATCATCGGTCTTTCTATCGTCCTCATCATCACCAGCCTGCTGATGATGCTGTTGGTGCTGCTGCACAAGGGCAAGGGCGGGGGCCTGTCCGACCTCTTCGGCGGCGGGGTCTCCTCGACGCTCGGGTCGTCCTCGGTCGTGGAGCGGAACCTGGACCGGCTCACCATTTTCACGGGAGCCCTCTGGTTTCTCTGCATCGTCGGGCTGAACCTGCTGAATCGCTGAGTACCCGGTGCCCTATGGGCGCCGGGCGGCCGCGGAACGCCGTGGCGGAGGACAACTGGGCGGGCCACCTGGGCCCGGGTTTGGCAGCGGAGCAAGCGAGGGGTGAGCAGTGAGTAGTGGAAACGCCATCCGGGGCAGCCGCGTAGGCGCGGGCCCGATGGGCGAGGCGGAACGCGGTGAGGCAGCGCCGCGGATACGGATCTCCTTCTGGTGCTCGAACCGGCACGAGACCCGCCCGAGCTTCGCCAGCGATGCCGCGATCCCGGAGACCTGGGATTGCCCGCGCTGCGGCTTCCCTGCGGGCCGGGAGAAGGACAGCCCGCCCGGGCCGCCGCACAGCGAGCCCTACAAGACGCACCTGGCGTACGTGAAGGAGCGGCGTACCGACACGGACGGCGCCGCGATCCTCGCTGAGGCACTGGACAGGCTGCGCAAGGACGCCTGACCACCGGACGCCCGACCACCGGGATGCCTGGGTCATCGGACGCGGGGGACGCCTGTCGCCCGAACGCCGGGATCACCCGAACGCCGGGCCCGTGGTCAGTGGGCGAATCCGTGCCGGACCGCTTCCGGGACCAGCGGGACATGCGAGTTCGGGTGATCAGCGAGCGCGCGGGAGTGGCGGCGCAGGTCCGCCAGGAACGCCTCAGCGAGGTTCTTGCCGAAACCGTTGCGGACCACGACCCTGAGCACGGCGACCTCCTGCAGGTTGGCCGGGAACGTGTAGGCGGGCACCAGCCAGCCGCGCTCACGGAGCCGTTCGGACAGGTCGAACACGGTGAAGCCGGCCGACTCATCGCTGATCTGGAACGCGAACACGGGCAGCTCGCTTCCATCGCTGAGCAGTTCGAACGGCCCCATCCTGGCGATCTGTCCGGACATGTGCAGCGCGACGTCCTGGCAGGCTTGCTGTACCCGCCGGTAGCCGTCGAAGCCGAGCCGCAGGAAGTTGTAGTACTGCGCGGCGACATTCGAGCCGGACCGGGAGAAATTCAGCGCGAAGGTCGGCATTTCCCCGCCGAGGTAGTTCACCCGGAAGACCAGGTCCTCGGGCAGTGCCTTGGTGTCCCGCCAGACCACCCAGCCGACGCCGGGATAGACCAGCCCGTACTTGTGCCCGGAGGCATTGATGGAGGCCACCCGGGATACCTGGAAGTCCCAGACCAGCTCAGGCTGGATGAAGGGCGCGACGAAGCCACCTGAGGCGGCGTCGACGTGGATCGGGACATCCGGGCCGCCCCGCGCGACGAGCCGGTCAAGTTCGTCGCTGATCTCCCCGACCGGCTCGTAGCTGCCGTCCATGGTCGAGCCAAGCACGGCCACCACGCCGATGGTGTTCTCATCACACTGGGCTGCCGCCTCCGGCCCCCGCAGGTGCAGCCGACCGGGCTCCATTGGCACCAGGCGCGGCTCGACCTGCCAGTAGCGGCAGAACTTGTCCCAGCACACCTGCACGTTCGAGCCCATCACCAGGTTCGGTGCGGCGGCGGGTGCCCCAGCCGCCTTCCGGCGCTCCCGCCAGCGCCACAGCAGCGCCATCCCGCCGAGCATGCAGGCCTCGCTCGACCCGGTGGTGGAGCACCCGGTGGCCACCGAGCCGTCCGGCGCGTGCCACAGGTCGGCCAGGATATTCACGCACCGCGACTCGAGTTCCGCGGTCTGCGGGTATTCATCTTTGTCGATCATGTTCTTGTCGAGGCACTCCGTCATCAGCTGCCGGGCCTGCGGCTCCATCCAGGTCGTCACGAACGTCGCGAGGTTCAGCCTGGCGTTGCCGTCGAGGATCAGCTCGTCCCTGACCACCTGGAGGGCGGTGTCGGGCAGCATGCCGCGTGGCGGCAGCGTCCTGCGGGGCACCCGCTCCCGTGCCACCTGGACGTAGACGGGGTTGACGTCGACCTCGTTCCGGCTGCCCTCATCGTCGATTTTCCTGTGCAGTGACACACCCGGCTCCCCTGGATGGACTGATCCAGGCCCCTCCTGCTGGCCGGGCCCGGCCCGCTGGCCAGGCTATCGGTGCCCGGCCGGTGCCGGGCTGGGATCGGGCACCGGGCAGGATAGGGGCATGCAGCTCCCGGTCAATCCGCCGGTCGCGCCGATGCTGGCGAAGCCGGTCAAGCAGATCCCCGAAGGTCCCTACAGCTTCGAGCCCAAATGGGACGGCTTCCGGTCGATTGTCTTCCGTGACGGGGATGAGGTGGAGATCGGCAGCCGGAACGAGCGGCCGCTGACCCGGTATTTCCCCGAGCTGGTCGCCGCGGTAAGGGCGAACCTGCCGCCGCGGTGCGTGATCGACGGGGAGATCGTGATTCCCGCTGCCGACGGTCGCCACCTGGACTTCGAGGCGCTGCTGCAGCGGATTCACCCGGCGGCGAGCCGGGTCGCGCTGCTCGCCGAGCAGACACCGGCGCACATCGTCGCCTTCGACCTGCTGGCCCTGGGTGACCTCGACTACACCGGCCGCCCGTTCGAGGAGCGCCGCGCCGCGCTGGTGCGCGCCCTGGCCCCAGCCGCGGCGCCGGTGCACCTGACACCGGCCACCACCGACCGTGCCGTGGCCACCGGGTGGTTCCGGCAGTTCGAGGGGGCCGGGCTGGACGGGCTCGTCGCCAAGGCCCTCAGCGGGACCTACGAACCGGACAAGCGGGTCATGTTCAAGGTCAAGCACGAACGGACCGCCGACTGCGTGGTGGCCGGGTACCGGCCGCACAAGAGCGGCCCGGATGCCATCGGCTCGCTGCTGCTCGGCCTGTACACCGACCCCGGTGACCTGGCCAGCGTCGGCGTGATCGGCGCATTCCCGATGGCCCGCCGCAAAGAGCTCTACGCCGAGCTGCAGCCCCTGGTCACGACGTTCGAGGGGCATCCGTGGAATTGGGGTCAGCCGGACGGCGCGCCCGCTCACGAGGCAGGTGCCCGTAACCCCCGGGATGGCGAGACGAGCCGGTGGAACGCGGGCAAGGACCTGTCGTTCGTCCCGCTGCGGCCAGAGCGGGTGGTCGAGGTCCGCTATGACCACATGGAGGGCCGGCGTTTCCGGCACACCACGCAGTTCGTTCGCTGGCGCCCCGACCGTGCCCCCCGCTCATGCACGTACGCCCAGCTTGAGGAGCCGGTCAGCTACGATCTCGGCGAGGTCCTGGCCACCTCGTAGGCCAGCGCTGGGCCGCCGGGCCCCGGTGCCGGCCTACCCGGCCGGCGGGGCGGACACCAGGTACCGGCACAGCAGGTTCCCTTGGTCTTCCAGCACATGGGCGAGGGACAATCGGCCCCGGCCTGTCCCGTCTGGGCCGGCCAGCGGCCCGACGGCCCGGATGATCCGCCCGGCCCCGGTCCCGGCCAGCAGCGGGCTGACGGTGAGGCAGAGCTCGTCGAGCAGCCCGGCCCCGGCGATCTCACCCAGCAAGTGCGGGCCGCCCTCGGTCAGGATGCGCCGGTAACCGGCGGCGGCGAGGGCACCGATCGCGGCCGAGAGGTCGACATGATCCTGGCCAGCGATGATGACCTCGGCGTCGCTGGCGAGATCCGCTTTGCGGCGGGCGGGGGCAGCCTGGGTGGTGATCACGATGGTGCGGCTATGCGCCGGCGCCCCAGTGAGCAGCGGGCCGGCCGGATCAAGCTCAAGGCTGCGGGTCACCACGGCGATCGGCGGCGACGGCGGGCGTCCGGCGCGCAGCCCGGCCCAGCGCTGGGCGACCCGCGCCGGGCGGTAAGCCTCGGCTCGCACCGTGCCCGCGCCGACCAGTATCACGTCGGCCATGGCCCGGAGCAGGCCGAACACCAGATGGTCGGCGGCACCGGCCAGACCACCGGATCGGCCGTCGATGGCCGCGGCGCCGTCGGCGCTGGCCACCATGTTGGCCCGGACCCACGCCGTGCCGCCCGCCGGATAGGCATAGAGCTGGGCCAGGTCAGGTTCCGGCCCGGGATCGGCCAGGGGAAGGATCTGCCGCACGGCCAGCAGTCAACCAGAACGGCTCGGCCCAGACCCCCGGAACCAGGTGTAGCGCGGCTGCGGCGGCGCGGATATGCATGGGGGACGATGCACCGTGACACGGCGGTGCGCCGTAAGGGGGGACGCGCAGTGGGCATCATCGCGCTTGTTATCTGGTGCATTACCGCAGGGCTCGGCATTTACCTGCTCACGATGTGGTTATCTCATGGCGGGCTCAGGCAGCAGGCGACGAGGATCACCGTGTTCCCGGCGGTACTGATCTTCGCGCACCCGGTCCTGGCCTCCACGGGGCTGAGTTTCTGGGTCGCCTTCCTGCTCACCGGCCGCCGAGAGTTCGCCTGGACCGGCTTCGGGGTGCTCAGCGTGTCGGCGATGCTCGGCTTCGTGATGCTGACCCGCTGGCTGGTCGGCCGCGGCGGGCGGCACGCCCGGGGAGCGGAGCAGCATTTCCCCGTCCGCGCGGTCGCCTTACATGGCGCCGCGGGGCTGAGCACCTACGTGCTGGTGCTGATCAGTGCGATGCAGGACTGACCCGGCGGAGCACGATCATGGCGTGCGCCCTGACCGCTACCCGCGCGCCGGCGCTGCGCCGCCGGGGCTCCGGGGTCTCGGGCGGGTCGCGGGGGACGGCCGGTGACGCAGTGTCGAGCACGGGCGTCCAGGCGTGACCGAACCGGGCACCGGGCAGGGTGAACGTGACCGGCTGGTTGCCGGCGTTGAACAGCAGCAGGAACGTGTCATCGCGCACCCGGTCGCCTTGCGGGTTGGGTTCGCTGATGGCGTCGCCGTTGAGGAACGCCCCCAGCGCCTTCGCGTAGCCGGTGTTCCAGTCGTTGTCCGTCATTTCCCGGCCGGACGGGGTGAGCCAGGCGATGTCGCCCGGGGTTTCCCCGGCCCGGCCGGCGGCCCCGTGGAAGAACCGCCGCCTGCGGAACACCGGGTGCCGCCGCCGGAACGCGGCCAGCGCGCAGGCGAACTCCTGCAGATCCTTGTCCTGGCTCGCGGTATCCCAGTCAACCCACGAGATCTCGTTGTCCTGGCAGTACGCGTTGTTGTTGCCCTGCTGACTGCGGCCCAGCTCATCCCCAGCCAGCAGCATCGGCACACCCTGCGAGAGGAACAGCGTGGCCAGGAAGTTGCGCCGCTGCCGGGCCCGCAGCTCATTGATCGCCGGGTCGGTGGTTGGTCCCTCGGCACCGCAGTTCCACGCCCGGTTGTCGTCGCTGCCGTCGGCTCCGCCCTCGCCATTGGCGTCGTTGTGCTTGTGCTCGTAGGACACCAAGTCGGCCAGGGTGAACCCGTCATGGCAGGTGACGAAGTTGATCGAGGCGAAGGGACGCCGGCCGCTTGTCTCGTAGAGATCACTTGACCCGGTCAGCCGGGACGCGAATTCTGGTACCGTATCCGGCCTGCCCCGCCAGAAGTCCCGGACCGCGTCACGGTATTTGCCGTTCCACTCGCTCCACAGCGGCGGGAAGTTGCCGACCTGGTAGCCGCCCTCACCGACATCCCACGGTTCGGCGATCAGCTTGACCTGCGACACCACCGGATCCTGCTGGACCAGGTCGAAGAAGGTCGCGAGCCGGTCCACGTCATGCAGTTCCCTGGCGAGTGCGGAAGCCAGATCGAACCGGAACCCGTCGGCGTGCATCTCAAGGACCCAGTACCGCAGCGAGTCCATGATCAGCTGCAGTGAATGCGGATGCCGGACGTTCAGGCTGTTCCCGCAGCCCGTGTAGTCCAGGTAGTAACGCCTGTCGTCATCCCGGAGCTGGTAGTACGCGGCGTTGTCGATGCCCCGGAGGGAGAGCGTCGGCCCCCGGTGATCGGACTCGGCCGTGTGGTTGTACACGACATCGAGGATCACCTCGATGCCCGCCGCGTGCAGGGCCTTCACCATCGCCTTGAACTCACCGACCTGGCCGCCCCGCTGGCTGGAGGAGGAGTACCGGGCGTGCGGGGCGAGGAAACCGATGGTGTTGTATCCCCAGTAGTTGGTCAGCCCCCGTGCGACCAGATCGTGCTCGGGCACGAACTGGTGCACCGGCATCAGCTCCACGGCAGTCACCCCGAGCCGGATCAGGTGCTCGATCACCGCCGGGTGAGCCAGGCCCGCGTAGCTGCCCCGTTGCTGCTCCGGTACCTCCGGATGGCGCAGGGTGAGGCCCCGGACGTGCGCCTCGTAGATCACCGTCTCGTGGTACGGAGTGCGCGGCGCACGGTCAGCGCCCCAG